>CAXTVK010000109.1:0-8713 GCA_964247655.1 uncultured Sphingomonadaceae bacterium
TGGAGGCTATTCCCACCTATCTCGGCCAGGGTACGATCACCTCGCGCAGTTCAGCTCGTTCTCATGAAGGCACGACCTTCGAGGCGTCCTGCTATACCGACCCACTCGCGTTGGAGCCGCTGACGGGTTCGCTGTCGACCGCGATCGCCTGGTTCGGGCGCTGGAACGCTGATGCGCAACTACGCTTCACCAGCAAATTCGCCGACGTCGGACCTCTGCTTGATCTCAGTCACCAGCGCCGCACGCGGATGCGGGCATCGATCAACCCGCGCGCTTTCGCCCGGTTTGAAGGCGGGACGTCACCGGTCGCCGACCGTCTCGCGGCCTTGAGCCGCATGGCGGCTGCCGGTTATCCGGTCGGATTGACGATCGCGCCGATCATCGCCGCCGAAGGATGGCAGCAGGCTTACGGCGACCTTGTCGACGATGCCGCCATCGCGCTCGCCGGCATCGCTGGTCTCGACCTCACTGTGGAGCTGATCACCCACCGCTTCAACGCTGGCTCCAAGGCCGTGCTCGACAGCTGGTATCCCGGCTCAGCGCTCGACATGAGCGCGCAGAATCGCGTGACCAAGCGCACCAAGTTCGGAGCCGAGAAGCAGGTCTATGATGCAGACACCATGCGGGCGCTGCGCAGCTTCTTCGAACGCCGGATCGCCGATGTCCTGCCGACCGCGCGGATCCTCTACTGGACATGACCCTGTTCTTCACAGCCGACACGCACTTTGGCGACCACCGCACAATCAACATCTGGCGGCGGCCCTTCGCCAGCACGAGCGAGATGGACGCCCTGCTCGTCGAGCGCTGGAACGCGACCGTCTCTCCGGAAGACGAGGTCTGGCACCTTGGTGATGTCGCCCGCCGCCCCGAGCAAGTGTCGGAGATTCTGAACCGATTGAACGGCACGAAGCACCTGTTGCGTGGTAACAACGATAGCGACGAGACGCTGGCGGCCCCGGGCTGGGTGAGCGTCGGCAACTATGCCGAACTTGACGTCGATGGCCGCAAGCTGGTCCTGTGCCACTACCCATTTCGCAGCTGGAATGGCCAGCATCGTGGCAGCATCAAATTCCATGGCACAGCCATGGGCGTCTGAAATCGGTGCCTCGACAGTTCGACGTTGGCGTGGACGTCCATAGCTTCGCCCCGGTCACGCTCGCTCAGCCGCTCGCCCCAAAGGCCGGATGGGTTGACGCGCATGGCCGATGAGCCGCCGGTGACACCTGACCGCCGCTATATCGTCGTTCGCGGAAGGCTGTGGCGTCGCGCTAATCCCCATCTCGCACCGGACCAACGGCAGACCCTGGTAGAGGACCTAATGCGGGCGCGCCGCATGGTTCGTGCCGCCTCGAAAGCTGTAGACGATGCGGCACTGGCGGCGGCTCGGGCCGCTGTCGACAGATCCAAGGTTGCGCTTGGCGAGCGCGGTCCGGTCTGGTGGGTCGACGGCGCACCGGACCTGAACCGACGCATGGCGCGTAACACGAACTATGCGCGGTGGCTCGAAGAGCTCGGAGCGACGACATGACCGAAACCGACGAGCTCGCCTTGCCGGCTCACGCGTTCGATAAGCAGGATGCCGGCGGCGACCTTAACTTCTATGCCCCTGCCCGCCTGGTCACGCATATCGACAGAGCCGCGGTCGAAGCGCTCAGCGCCTTCTACCGAGCGAGGCTTCCCGCGGGTGCCCGTATCTTGGATCTGATGTCGAGCTGGGTCAGTCACCTGCCAATCGACGTCGCCTACGCCAATGTTGTCGGCCACGGCATGAACGCGGCCGAATTAGCCGCCAATCCGCAGCTCGATCGCTGGTTTGTGCGCGACCTCAATGATGATCCTACCCTCCCCGAACCTGACTGCAGCTTCGATGCCGTGCTGGTCTGCGTCGGCGTCCAATATCTGCAGCGGCCGCTCGCCGTGTTCCGCCAAATGAGGCGGATAGTGCAACCCGGCGGCACGGCCATTGTCAGCTTTTCCAACCGGTGTTTCCCTACCAAGGCGGTCGCGGTCTGGCGTGCGCTACACGACAAGGGACATGCGGCGCTCGTCCGGCTATATTTCGAGAAAGCGGGGTTTCACGAGATCGAGGTCGCCTTGCTGAGGGATGGTCGATCCAGCGACCCGCTGGTCGCGGTTACGGCATTTGCCTGATCAGCCGAAGCTGACGACGCCTTCGAGTCCTGACACCTTGCCGGCAAGCCCCGGCACCTCCTCGAGTTGGCGTAGCGCATCGAACCGGCCGCGGTCCCCGCGGTAGCGGACGATCTCGAACCCATGGCCTCTGAGTTGCTCGACGGCATCGATCTCGTCAGCGGACGCGGTATTGATGTCGATCATCGGCTTCTTCTCCAAAGCGTCATCAGGTCGCCCTCCTCGCCGCCGATAGGATCGGCTTCTGGAAGCGGCACTGCGGTGATCCGTTGCAACGCCTCAGCGTCCGCCGCTTCGCGACAGACGTCCCATTCCTGGCCTTCCGGATAGGCACCAACAAGCAGGAAATCCTCGCTCGCCTGGACACGGCAATGACCGGTGCCGGCGGGCAGCACCAAGAGGTCGCCGGCGCTGATCGTTGCAACCGTCCCACCGGCGCCGCCGAGGATTAGTTCGGCGGTCCCATCGGTGCAGGCGAGCGCCTCATGCGCCGTCGAATGATAGTGATGGTACGGATAGACGCCGTCGCGCCAGTCAGCCCGCCAGCGGTTCGCCCGCAGAATAGCCTCGATCGATCCTGGATCACCGACGGGCACCACTCCGCGATAGATTAGCACCGGCAGAGAGCTGTTCGGCACCCATCTATTGGGCGCAAGCCTGAGCGTCTCGGGGGCGGTCACAGGTTCGCCAGTTCCTCACGTGGCAGGACGGTGTCCGGCGGATAATAGAGGCTCGCGCACTCTTCGCGCAGGCAGCCTCCCTCAATACTGATATCGTCCCGATAGGCATCGCCGATGAAGCTCAGCGTGTCGATATGACGGTCCTCAAAATACATTTCGTGGACGTCTGCGCGACCAGCGCCATACACGACGCGCCCGACCTTCGACCAGATCGATGCCATGGTGCACATCCCGCACGGCTGGAGCGTCGAATAGAGCGTCGCACCGCGCAACTCCATTTCGCCTGTCGTTTCGCAGGCTCGCCGGATCGCCATCATCTCCGCGTGCGCCGTAGCGTCCGGTAATTCCTCAGTCTGATTACGCTCGGCGGAGATCTCGCGACCGTCGAGGACGATTACCGAGCCGAGTGGCGCTGTGGACGGGTCCGAGCCTTTCGAGCGCGCGACCTCGATCGCACGGCGCATCCAGCGTTCGTCATCCTGTGTCATCGACACCTCCAGCCGCCCAACGTGTGCACCAGCCATATGGTCCGAAACGAGTTTCGAACGTTATCAGCGAGATGAAGTTGATACGATTTCCTGACGGCACGACGGTGCCAGCGCTTGGCCAGGGCTCCTGGATGATGGCCGAACGACCCGACAAGCGTGCCGGTGAGATCGCGGCCTTACGCGAGGGCATCGATCTCGGACTCACGTTGATCGACACCGCAGAGATGTACGCCGATGGCGCCTCCGAGGAACTGGTCGGCGAGGCGATCGCCGATGTCCGCGACCAAGTGTTTCTAGTCAGCAAGGCGTATCCGCAAAACGCCTCGCGAGATCGGCTGTCAAAGGCCTGCGAAGCCAGCCTCAAGCGGCTCGGTACGGATCGGCTCGATCTCTATCTGCTCCATTGGCGCGGGCGCGTTCCGTTGGCCGAGACGGTCGAGGCGATGGAAAGGCTGGTCGCGGACGGCAAGATCCTCCGCTGGGGTGTCAGCAACCTAGACACAGACGATATGGCAGAGCTTGTCGCGACCGGTGGCGCTGCGTGTGCAACGGATCAGATCCTCTACAATCTGATCCGGCGCGGGCCGGAGCGTGACCTTCTACCTTGGCTGGCGAACCATCGCATGCCGGCCATGGCCTACAGCCCGGTCGAACAGGGCAGGCTCGCCGGTGACCGCAAACTTGTCGCTCTTGCGGCAAAGATCGGCGCAACACCGGCACAGGTGGCGCTCGCCTGGACGATGCGGGCAGGCAACGTCATCGCGATCCCGAAAGCCGGTAGCGTTGCCCATCTTCGAGAGAATTGGGCGGCGGCCGATCTGGAGCTGACACAAGACGATCTCGCCGCGCTCAACGCCGCCTTTCCGCGTCCACAAGGGCGCGTCCCGTTGGAAATGCTGTAAACGCTGGGGCAGCTCGCTACAGTGTGGGCAGTCCCGCCTTGTTCTCGTCCCGTACGTGCATCTGCTTCGACGAAGTTACGCCATCCGACGGTGTGGACAGTTAAGCTATGGTGTGACCTCCTCATATCTTCCTGCACGTCGCAGCTGGCGCACTATGCCATTGAAGGCTGCCGTGACGCCTTGCGCCCTACCAATCTCATTCTCCTGTTTCGCCGCGTCCCAATACAGTTCAAGCGGCCAACGTTCCGGACAATGCTGCAGCAGACATCGCAGCGCGAGACGCACCTCGATGCCATCAACACGTCCCTCCGACGTGCGGCTGACACCCGCGCGTAGTATATGGACGGAAAGTGCGATTACGACACGCTGATGCTTGGGAAGCGGCACTATGGATCAATGGAAATCGTGCGACTTGAAACGCACGACGTCCTCGGGATCCATTCCCTCGGCATGCGGAGGCCAGTAGCCGTCGTTCGATTTCGGGCTCCAGCCTGCGTCGCCGCGATCGGGAGAGCCCGCATGCTTCGCGCCGTCGCCGCGGCCGGTTCGATGCGGAAAGGACATCTGACCGACCTGGGTAAGCAGGTCGCCATGATCGATGATCCTGTCGCAGATGACGTGGATAACCTCGCCTTCTTTCTGGACCCGCCCCCGCATACCGATCATCGACGCCGACATCACGGTGCGGCGCTGCTTTTCGAAACGGTCGGGCCAGAGGATGCCGTTTGCGATCCCGGTCTCGTCCTCAATCGTGATGAACAGCACGCCTTTCGCCGAACCGGGCTTCTGCCGGACGAGGATAATGCCGGCGACCTGGACATGGCGGCCGTCGCGGATCGTGGCGAGATCGGCGCACCGCGTGACGCCGCGGCGGACAAGTTCGTCTCGCACGAAGCTCAACGGGTGGGCCCGGAGCGAAAGCTGCAGCGATCGATAGTCCTCGATAACCTCCCGACCATCGGTCAGCGGACGCAGCGTGACATCAGGCTCGATGCCTTCGGCACTGATCGTTGCGGCCGCGCGATCGGCGGCCGCGAACAACGGCAGCGGCGCTTCGCCCAATCCCCTCACCTTCCAAAGCCCCTGCCTGCGATCCGTGCCAAAGGAATGGAAAGCGTCTGCGTCGGCGAGCTTCTCGATCGCCGCGCGCGGCACACCTGAGCGGCGCCAAACGTCCTCGATGGACTCGAACGAGGCGGCGCTTCTTGCTCCGACAATCGCGGCACCATCCGCATTGGAGAGCCCCCGGACTTGGCGAAGTCCAAGCCGCACGGCAAGAAACGGTCCTTTCGACAACTCGAGCGTACAGTCCCAACGACTGCGTTTGATGCAAGGTGGTCGAACCTCGACACCATGCTCGCGCGCGTCGCGGACGATCTGCGCGGGCGCGTAAAAGCCCATCGGCTGCGCGTTCATTAGTGCCGCGCAGAACACGTCGGGATGATGGTGCTTGATCCAGCTTGAGGCGTAGGAGATCTTGGCGAAACTCGCTGCGTGGCTTTCAGGAAAGCCGTAGGAGCCGAAGCCTTCGAGCTGGCGGAAGGTGCGCTCGGCGAAGTCGCGCGGATAGCCGCGCGACACCATGCCCTCGATCAGCTTGTCCGAGAAATGCGACACGCCGCCGGTCATCTTGAACGTCGCCATCGCCCGGCGTAGCTGATCCGCTTCGGCCGCGGTAAAGCCGGCGCCGACGATCGCGACCTTCATCGCTTGCTCTTGAAAGAGTGGGACGCCGAGCGTCTTTTCGAGCACCGCGCGCAGTTCCGGCCGAGGGTATTCAGGCTTTTCGAGCCCCTTGCGCCGCCGCAGATAGGGATGGACCATGTCACCCTGAATTGGCCCCGGCCGCACGATAGCGACCTGGATGACAAGGTCGTAAAAGCGACGCGGCTTCATCCGCGGCAGCATCGACATTTGCGCGCGACTCTCGATCTGGAAGGTGCCGAGCGTGTCGGCCTTCTGGATCATCGCATAGACGCCGGGATCGTCGTCCTGCAGGTCGGCCAGACCGACGCGGATACCCTTAGCCTCTTCGAGGAGGTTGAAGGCGCGGCTCATGCAACCGAGCATGCCCAGGCCGAGCACATCGACCTTCATGAACTTGAGCGCGTCGATATCGTCCTTGTCCCATTCGATGATCTGCCGGTCCTCCATCGCGGCGGGCTCGATGGGCACGAGATTGTCGAGCCGGTCGTGCGTCAGCACGAAGCCGCCGGGGTGCTGGCTCATATGGCGCGGCACGCCGATCAACTTACGCGCGAGATCGAGCGTGAGGCGCAGCCTGCGATCGGCGATGTCGAGGTTGAGCTGTTCGACATGCTTCTCGCCGACGCCGTCGGCCGACCAACCCCAGACCAGACCGGCGAGCGACGAAGTCAGATCCTCGGGCAGCCCCAGCGCCTTGCCGACGTCGCGGACCGCGCCGCGCGCGCGGTAGCGTGTGACGACAGCGGTGAGAGCAGAGCGGTCACGACCGTAGGTCTCGTAGATCCATTGGATGATCTCCTCGCGCCGCTCATGCTCGAAGTCGACGTCGATGTCGGGCGGCTCGCGGCGCTCGCCAGAGACGAAGCGCTCGAACAGCAGCTCATGCTTGATCGGATCGATCGAGGTGACGCCGAGCACGAAGCAGACGCAACTGTTCGCAGCCGATCCGCGGCCCTGGCACAGGATACCCCGCCGTCGCGCCTCGCGCACGATCGCGTGTACGGTGAGGAAATAGGGGGCGTAGCCGAGCTCGGCGATGAGCCTTAGCTCATGCACGATCTGGTCGCGATAGGCCGGCGGCACCTTGCCATCAAACATCGTCTCGACCGCCTCGGTCGACATCTGCTCGAGTGCCTCCTGCGCAGTCAGGCCCTCGATCAGTTCTTCGTGGGGATATTGATAGGCAAGTTCGCCAAGATCGAAGGTGCAGAGCCTAGCGATATCGACACTGGCACGCAGCGCATCGGGATAGGCGGCGAACCGACGGACCATCTCCTCAGGCGGTTTGAGCGCGCGGTCGGCGTTGACCTCGCGCCGATAGCCGAGCTCGTCGACGGTGCATTTCTCGCGAACCGCGGTGACAACGTCCTGGAGCAGCCGCGCTTCCGGCGTATGATAGAGCACGTCTCCGGTCACGACCGCACGGACACCAGCGCCGCCGGCTTGCGTGGCGAGCGCGTCGATGCGCACGGCGTCGTTCGGCCGCCGCCGCTGGGTGAGTGCCATATAGCCGCGGCGCCCATAAAGCGTCTTGAGGTCAGCAAGCGCGGCGAGATTGTCGTCGTCAGCCTCGTGCGGAAGCAGGATGGCGATCACGCCGTCCGACCAGGCCGCAAGGTCATGCCAGTGGAGCAAGCACCTCCCCTTCCCTGCCCGCGCCTTGCCGACGGTCAGCAGCCGGGTCAGCCGCGACCAAGCGGGACGATCAGTTGGGTAGAGGATTAGGCGTCGACCGCATGATAGATCGACCCGTGTACCGGCAATCGAGCGGACGCCGGTCGCCTTCTGCGCCTCCCAGGCGCGTACTACGCCGGCGACGGTGCCGATGTCGCCGACGCCTAGCGCGGGATAGCCGAGCAGTGCTGCTGCCGAGAACAGCTCCTCTGGGCTCGACGCGCCGCGCAGCAGCGAGAAGTGGGTCAGCACCTGCAGCTCGACATAGTCGGTCATGCGAACACGCCGTGCATCCACCAGGACAGATCGCCGGTGTCGCCTTCCATCCCGTCGCCGCGCCGGAACACCCAGTAGCGGCCGCCTTGCTCGTCCTCGACGCGGTAATAGTCGCGCACCGCCCAGACCTCACCGTCACGACGCCACCACTCGCCATGGATCCGTTCCGGGCCGTCGCCGGCCACGACCTTGTAGGCTCGCCCGCGCCACTCGAACCGCCGTGGCGGCCGGTCGGGCATGAGTGCGACGACCTGAAACAGCGGTTCGGGCCGTCCGAACAAGCGAACCGGGCGTTGCCATTTTGGCCATGTCCCCGGTGCTTCGACGGGATCGGCATGAATGACCGCGCGCTCGGGGACATGGCTTTCAACAGGCGCGATCCGGTACACAGCGCCCGGTCCGATCCGCCCGGCAACGACGTCGACCAAGCGGGCGGGATCCCGCACCGTCGTCTCGCCAGCCAGGATCGCGCCAAGATCGACAGCATCGAGCGGTTCGGTGTGTGGGGCGATCATACAGAATTGTTCGAGCCCCATGCCGGGATCGATCCGCTCGACGCGTAGCTTGAGCAGCCGCAGCAGGTGCGAGACCTCACGGGTCGGTCGCGACGTGCCGACGGCCACAATCTGTTCGGTGCCGTCGACCGCCAAGCCGACCAGGCGGAGTGACCGTGCGCCAAGCCCGCGCGCCTGTAGCAGCACCGCGAGATCCTTGAGCAGGTCCTCCATCACCTGCACGATCACCTCGGCGGTGCCGATCGGTTCGAGCAAGCGGCGTTCCACGCGCGGCACCTCGGCATCTTCACGCGGCGTAATCGGCTCCGCGATGCTCCCGA
>CAXTVK010000110.1:0-8359 GCA_964247655.1 uncultured Sphingomonadaceae bacterium
TTGGCCTGGATGAAGCCCGCCTTGTCGCCGCAATCGTGACGCACGCCGTCGAAGGTGACGCCGTGGAAGGGTTGTTCGCCGATCATCCGCGCCATCGCGTCGGTCAGCTGGATCTCGCCGCCCGCGCCCTTGTCCTGACCTTCGAGCACGCGCATCACGCCCGGCTGCAGGATGTAACGCCCGACGATCGCGAGGTTCGAAGGCGCGTCGCTGGGCTTGGGCTTTTCGACCAAGCCCTTCACCTCGGTCAGCGCACCGCTCCGCGCGCCCGGCGTGATGATGCCGTACTGGTCGGTGCGGTTCTCGGCGACTTCCTGCGCGCAGATCAGATTGCCGCCGACCTTCTCGTACGCCTCTACCATCTGCTTGAGGCAGCCCGGCTTGCCGACCATGAAATCGTCCGCGAGCAGCACCGCGAAGGGCTCGTCGCCGACGATGTCGCGCGCGCACCATACCGCATGGCCCAGCCCCATCGGCTCCTGCTGGCGGCAATAGGCGATGCTGCCCGGCGTCAGCAGCGTGCCGTCGAGCACATGCAGCGACTTGCCGCGGCCCGACATCGTCGCCTCGAGCTCGAAGGCGATGTCGAAATGGTCCTCGATCGCGTGCTTGCCGCGACCGGTGACGAAAATCATCTGCTCGATGCCGGCCTCGAGCGCCTCCTCGACCGCATATTGGATCAGCGGCTTGTCGACGATCGGCAGCATCTCCTTGGGCATCGCCTTGGTGGCGGGCAGGAAACGGGTGCCGAGGCCGCCCACCGGAAATACCGCCTTGCGCAGTCGTTGTGCCATCATTTCCCCCCGTCGAATTCGCGCGCCCACTCTGGCACGCTATCGGCTGCGATCAACGCCTCGATCGGCTGTCGGGCGCGAACGATCGCCCATTTCGAGCCACTTACCATCACTTCGGGCGTCAAGGCGCGGCTGTTGTAGGTGCTCGCCATCGTCGCCGCGTAAGCGCCCGCGGTCATGAACGCGACGCGGTCGCCCGCGGCGACGCGCTCCATCTCGCGGTGCATCGCGAAGGTGTCGCCGGTCTCGCACACCGGGCCGACGACGTTGGCGACGAAGCGCTCGCCCGTCGGTTCGGCGGCACGGATGTCGTGCCAGGCATCGTAGAGCGCGGGGCGCATCAGGTCGTTCATCGCCGCGTCGACCACCACGAACGGCGCGGCGCTGCCGGGCTTTACGCGGATCACGCTGGCAAGCAGCACGCCGGCATTGCCGACGATCAGCCGACCGGGCTCGAAGATCAGCCGCACGTCCCAGCCCGCAGTCGCGCGGCGCACCATCTCTCCATAAGCGGCGGGCGAGGGCGGGATCGGTTTCGAGGGCTCGTAGGGGATGCCGAGCCCACCGCCGAGATCCGCGGTGCGGATGTCGTGGCCCGCGGCGCGCAGGCTCGCGATCAGTGTGCCGATCTTGGCGAAGGCGGCTTCGAGCGGCGCTAGATCGGTGAGCTGGCTGCCGATATGCACCGCGACGCCCTGGATCGCGATCCCCGGCAGCGTCGCGGCGCGCGCGCAGGCCTGGCGCGCGAGATCGTAGGCGATGCCGAACTTGTTCTCGGATCGCCCGGTCGAGATCTTGGCGTGCGTGCCCGCATCGACGTCGGGATTGACGCGGAAGGCGACTTTCGCGGTCAGCCCGAGGCCATCCGCGACCTCGGAGAGCGTCGCCGCCTCCTCCTCGGATTCGAGGTTGAACTGGCCGATCCCCTGTTCGAGCGCGAACGCCATCTCACAGGCGGTCTTGCCGACGCCCGAGAAGACGATCCGCTCGGGGAGAATGCCGGCGGCCAGCGCGCGCCTGAGTTCGCCGCCCGAGACGACGTCCGCGCCGCAGCCGAGCCCGGCGAGCACCGCCAGCACTGCGGCGTTGGGGTTGGCCTTGACCGCGAACGCGACCAGCGGCGGCTGTCCGTCCCGTTCGAGCCCCGCCAGCGCCTCGCGGAATACGCGGACGTGGCGGCGGATGGTGGCTGCCGAATAGACGTAGACCGGCGTGCCGACCGCGTCGGCGATCGCGGCCAACGGCACGTCCTCGGCGTGCATCGCGCCGTCGCGTATCTCGAAATGATCCATCGCGGGTCCGATCAGCCGGGGGGCGGCAGATCGAAGCGATCGGGCTGGAGCGGGCGCGACTTGTTGACCAGCTCGTCGTCGCGCACGGGCTTGGCCTGCGGGCCGGGGGTGAGCAGATCGGTGACGCTCGGCTGCGACGGCGACGTGGCAGGCTTCTGCGGCAACGCCTGGCCGGCGGCAGGCTTGAGCACGGTCTTCTTGCCGCAGCCGGCAAGCAGCGCGAGCCCCAGGCAGGCGACGAGGACGGTCTTGTTCATGCGTCGTCCCTCGTTTTCGGTTTCAGTGCCGCGCGCGCCATGCCGATCGCCTCGCGCACGCGGACGGGGGCGGTGCCGCCTTCGCTGGTTCGCGCGGCGACCGACGCGTCGACCGATAGCGCAGCCTGCACGCCCGAGTCGATGCGCGGATCGATCGCCTGCAATTCCGCGAGCGAAAGATCGGAAAGGGCACAGCCCTTCGCTTCCGCCGCCTTCACCACGGATCCCGTGATATGATGCGCCTCACGGAACGGCACGCCCGCGACGCGCACCAGCCGGTCGGCGAGATCGGTCGCGGTGGAAAAACCCGCTTCGGCCGCGGCGCGCATCCGTTCCGTCCTGAACGTCAGCGTCGCGATCATCCCGGTCATCGCCGCGATCGACAGCGCGAGCAGGTCGTGCGCCTCGAAGACGGGCGGCTTGTCGTCCTGCATGTCCTTCGAATAGGCGAGCGGCAGGCCCT
The DNA here is from genome assembly GCA_964247655.1 of uncultured Sphingomonadaceae bacterium. Taxonomy (GTDB): domain Bacteria; phylum Pseudomonadota; class Alphaproteobacteria; order Sphingomonadales; family Sphingomonadaceae; genus Solisphingomonas. The sequence goes on from CAXTVK010000110.1 coordinate 2,807, forward strand.
TCATCGTCATCGTCAGCGACACCAGGCAGCCGGCGATCCGCCCGCTATGCCCGCGTACCAATTCGGCGGCGTCGGGATTGCGTTTCTGCGGCATGATCGACGAACCGGTCGACCATTGATCGGGGAGCGAGACGAAACCAAAGGGTTGCGACGCCCACAGCACGATCTCCTCGGCCAGCCGCGACAGGTGAAGCGACGTCTGCGCGGCGGCGGCGAGGTAATCGAGCGCGAAGTCGCGGTCCGAGACCGAATCGAGCGAATTGGCGGTGGGCCGGTCGAACCCAAGCGCCTGCGCGGTCGCCTGCCGATCGATCGGGAAGCCCGTGCCGGCAAGCGCCGCGCTGCCAAGCGGGCACTCGTTCATTCTTTTCCGCGCGTCCGAAAAACGCGAGCGGTCGCGCCGGATCATCTCGTAATAGGCCATCAGATGATGGCCGAGCGTGACCGGCTGCGCGGCTTGCAAGTGCGTGAAGCCAGGCATGACGCTGTCGGCATGCTCGTCGGCGCGCGCAACCAGGGCGTGTTGGAACGCGGCGAGCCCGGCATCGACCGTGTCGATCGCGTCGCGCACCCACAGCCGAAAATCGGTCGCGACCTGGTCGTTGCGCGAGCGCGCGGTGTGGAGGCGGCCCGCGACCGGCCCGATCAGACGGCCAAGCGCGCTCTCGGTCGCCATGTGGATATCCTCGAGCGCCAGGTCGTCCGTAACGCCGTTCGCCTCGTAGTCCGCGGCGACGCGGTCGAGGCCTGCCGAAATCGTCGCGGCGTCATCCGCCGAGACGATGCCCTGCGTCCCAAGCATGGCGACATGCGCCTTCGAGCCCGCTATGTCCTGCCGCCACATCCGCTTGTCGAACGGGATCGACGCATTGATCTCGCGCATCACCGCGGCCGGCCCTTCGGCGAAGCGCCCGCCCCACATCTGATTGGAGCCGTCCTTGCGTCCGTCTTTCGCCCCGTCGCTGATCGCCTGTCTCCCGCTCGCCGCAGCGCTGTCGCTCGGCGCGTGCGATAAGGCCAAGCCGTCGAACGAGCAAGGCGCGGGCAATGCGGCGGTCGCCGTCGCGACGCCGGCAGCGCCGTCACCCGCGGCGCCTGCCGCCCCCGAAGGCGGCAAGATCGATCGCACCCACAAGGGCGACGCGATGCCCGCGATTCCGTTCGCGCAACCCGGCGGCTCGCCCGCGACGCTGGGCAGCTTCCGCGGCCATCCGGTGCTGATCAATCTCTGGGCGACGTGGTGCGCGCCCTGCGTCAAGGAACTGCCGACGCTGGATGCGCTCGCCGCGCGCGAGACGGGCAGGATGGCGGTCGTCGCGATCAGCATGGACATGGGCGGCGACGCGCAGGTCCAGCCGTTCTGGAGAAGCCACGGCCTGACCGCGCTCACCGCCTATACCGACACGAAGAACGGTTTGCTGACCGCGACCGGCGCGGCCGAACTCCCGACGACGATCCTCTACGACTCGAAGGGCAAAGAGGTGTGGCGCGCCAGCGGCGGGATGGACTGGGCCGGGCCGGACGCAGCGAAGCTGCTGGCGGAGGCGAAGTAGAAGCCCTCTCCTCGAGGGAGAGGGTTGGGTGAGGGTTTCCGACGCCCGAGGTGGGACGCGACGCTTGCGCGTCGTTTCCCCTCACCCCGACCCTCTCCCCGCCGGGGAGAGGGGCCCGTCGGCGTTTCAGTCCCGCAGCAGCTCGTTGATCGCGGTCTTCGCCCGCGTCTGCGCGTCGACGCGCTTGACGATCACCGCGCAGTAGAGCGACGGGCCGGGGCTGCCGTCGGGCAGCGGCTTGCCGGGCAGCGCGCCGGGGACGACCACCGCATAGGCCGGCACCTCGCCGACGAACACTTCGCCGCTCGCACGGTCGACGATCTTGGTCGAGGCGCCGAGATAGACGCCCATCGACAGCACCGCGCCTTCGCGCACGATCACGCCCTCGGCGACCTCCGAGCGCGCGCCGATGAAGCAGCCGTCCTCGATCACCACCGGGCCCGCCTGCAGCGGCTCGAGCACGCCGCCGATTCCGGTGCCGCCGGACAGATGGACGTTCCTGCCGATCTGCGCGCACGAGCCGACCGTCGCCCAGGTATCGACCATCGTGCCCTCGCCGACATGCGCGCCGATGTTGACGAAGCTCGGCATCAGCACCGCGCCCTTGCCGATGAGCGCGCCGCGGCGGACGATCGCGCCGGGGACGACGCGGAAGCCCGCGGCGTGAAACGTCTCCGCGGTCCAATAATCGAATTTGGACTGGACCTTGTCGAACGCCGCCGCGCCGCCCGAACCATAGGGGACGAGCTCGTTGTTGCGCAGCCGGAAGGACAGCAGCACCGCCTTCTTGAGCCACTGGTTGACCTGCCAGTCGCCGTCCGCGCCCTTGTCGGCGATGCGCAGCGTGCCTTCGTCGAGATGGCGGATCGCGATCTCGACCGCCTCGCGTGCCGGCCCGGTGCTGTGGTGGCTGAGCTGGTCGCGATCGTCCCAGGCGGCGTCGATAGTGGCGGCGAGGTCGGCGGTCATGCGGCGTCTCCGAAGAGCGAGTGGAGCCAGTCGGCGAGATCGGTGATGGTGTGATCGACGAACGATCGGTCGGCGTCGTGACCCTGTTCGGAGCCGTTGTCGATCCACACCGTGGTCATCCCCAGCGCCTTGGCGGGGGCGAGATTGCGCGCCATGTCCTCGACGAAGACGCTTGCCCGCGGGTCTATGCCGAACGACGTGATCATCGTTTGGTAGGCGCTCGTCTCGGGCTTGGGGCGGTAGGCGCAGGCGTGGATGTCGTGGATCGCCTCGAAGGTCGATCCCAGCCCCAGCTTGTCGAGCACGCGCTGCGCATAGGGTGCGTCGCCGTTGGTGAAGATCAGCTTGCGACCCGGCAGCCGTGCGATCAGGCCGGCGAGGCGGCGGTCCTCGGTCAGCACCTCGAGATCGATGTCGTGGACGTCGGCAAGATAATGATGCGGATCGATCGCGTGGCTCGCCATCAGCCCGGCGAGCGTGGTGCCGTGCTGCTGGAAATAGCTCTTCTGGATCCGCCGCGCCTCGACGAGATCGCCGAGCCCGAGCGTCTTCGCGACATAGGCGGTCATCCGCACGTCCATCAGCCCGAACAGATCAGCGGACGCGGGGTAGAGCGTGTTGTCGAGATCGAAGATCCAGGCGCGGATGTGGGCGAAGGCGGGGGGCATCGGGGTGCGCCTAGCCGTCAACCTCTCCACAGCCAATACCCCGTTCGTCCTGAGTAGCCATTGAGCTTGTCGAAATGGCGTATCGAAGGACAGTGGCCTGACGGGTCAGTCCTTCGATACGGGCCTTCGACTGCGCTCAGTCCCTACTCAGGACGAACGGTGTACGTGGATGCTCACACCATGAAGCTCTCGCCGCACCCGCATGCGCCCTTGGCGTTGGGGTTGGCGAAGACGAAGCCGGCGGTGAAATCGTCCTCGACCCAGTCCATCGTCGAGCCGATCAGGTAGAGGATCGAGCCGCCGTCGATGAACAGCACGCCGCCCGGCGTCTCGATGCGCTCGTCCATCGGATCGGCGACGGGGACGTAGTCGACCGAATAAGCAAGCCCCGAACAGCCGCGCCGCGGCGTCGACAGCTTGACGCCGATCGCGTCTGCCGGCGCGCGCGCCATCAGCTCGGCGATGCGCGCTGCCGCGGACGCCGTCAGGTTGAGCGCTGCGGGGCGGGGGCGGCGGGTGGTGGTCGTCGCGGTCGTCGTGGTCATCGTCATTTTCCTTCTAGCCCCTCCCCTTTAGGGGAGGGGTTGGGGTGGGGCTTCTCCACGAGCGCCATGCCCGATTGATACGCCCCACCCCCCAACCCCCTCCCCTGAAGGGGAGGGGGAGTGGATCACAGCATCCCCAGTTCTAATTTCGCCTCGTCGGACATTTTCTGAGGATCCCAGGCGGGCTCCCAGACCAGATTGACCTCGGCCGAGCCGACCCCCGGCACCGCGCCGACGCGCATTTCGATCTCGCCGGGCATCGATTCGGCGACGGGGCAATTGGGCGTGGTCAGCGTCATCGTGACGATCGCATGGCCCGCCGATATCTCGACATTGTAGATTAGGCCGAGGTCGTAGATGTTCACAGGAATCTCGGGGTCGTAGATGTCCTTCAAGGCATCGATCACCGCCTCGTAGAGCGCGCCGCCCGGCTCCTCGCCGGACAGTTCGACAGGCTTCTGCGTGAGGAACCCCTCGAGATAATCCTTCTTGCGCTCGAAGCCCGAGCGCCCGTCCGTCTGCATGTCGGCGCGCACGTCCGCGTCGGTCAGGCGCGGCCGCTCCGGCTTGGCGGAGGCATCGTCGATCATCGTCTCGCTCACCCGAATATCCTCGTTACTCTCTCGATGCCCTCGACCAGCGCGGCCACGTCGCCGGGGCCGTTATACACGCCGAAGCTCGCGCGCGCGGTCGCCTCGACGCCCAGCGCCGCCATCAGCGGCTGCGCGCAATGATGCCCGGCGCGGATCGCGACCCGGCTCTCGTCCAATATGGTGCCGATGTCGTGGGGATGCACGCCCTCGATCGCGAAGCTGACGATGCCGGCCGACTCGGCGGGGCCGAACAGCCGCACCGAGTTGAGCGCGGCGAGCGCCGCGCGCGTCTCGGCGACCAGTGCGGTTTCGTGCGCGTGGATCGCTGGCAGACCGATACCCTCGACATAGTCGATCGCGGCATGGAGGCCGATCACGCCGACGATATGCGGCGTTCCCGCCTCGAAGCGCGATGGCGCCGGCAGATAGGTGGTGCGCTCGAAGCTGACCTTGTCGATCATCGATCCGCCGCCCTGCCAGGGCGGCATCGACTCGAGAATGTCGGCGCGCGCCCACAGCACGCCGATCCCGGTCGGGCCGTAGAGTTTGTGGCCCGAAAAGGCGTAGAAGTCGCAGCCCAGCGCCGCGACGTCGACGGGCAACCGCGCGACCGCCTGGCAGCCGTCGACGAGCAGCTTGGCACCGACCGCATGCGCAAGATCGGCGGCGCGGCGTACGTCGAGCACCGAGCCGAGCACGTTCGAGACATGCGCCAGCGCGACGAGCTTGTGCCGCGGAGTCAGCATCCGCTCGGCGGCGTCGAGATCGATGCGGCCGCCCTCGGTGAGCGGGCAGACGTCGATGACGAGCCCGGTGCGCTCGCGGATCAGTTGCCACGGCACGATGTTGCTGTGATGCTCGAGCGTCGAGAGCAGGAGGCGGTCGCCGGGCCTGAGATGCGTCAGCCCCCAGCTTTGGGCCACGAGGTTGATCGCCTCGGTGGCACCCCGCACGAACACGATCTCGCTGTCGGACGCCGCGCCGACGAGGCGCGCGACCCGCCGCCGTGCCGCTTCGTAGGCGAGCGTCATGTCGGCCGAGCGCTGGTACACGCCGCGGTGCACGGTGGCGTAGGTCTCGCCATAGGCGGTGGTGATCGCGTCGAGCACGGGACGCGGCTTCTGCGCGGTCGCGGCGGTGTCGAGATAGGCCCAGCCCGCCGGGATTGCGGGGAAGTCGGCGACGCGGTCGAGCGGGCGGTCGGTGACGAGCGTGTCGGTCATGC
>CAXTVK010000111.1:0-2164 GCA_964247655.1 uncultured Sphingomonadaceae bacterium
GGATATTCCTTGATCGCCTCCGAGATCGACCGGAAGATCACGCCCGCGCGCTCGAGCTCGGCGCGGAAGGTGGTCGCGACCGAGACGCTGTCGAACACCGCGTCCACGGCGACGCGGCGCTGCGGCGTCGTATCCTCGACGCCCGCCAGCAGCTTCTGCTCGGCGATCGGGATACCAAGTTTCTCGTAGGTGCGCAGGATCTCGGGATCGACCTCGTCGAGGCTGCCGAGCTTGGGCTTGGCCTTGGGCGCGGCGTAATAGAAGGCGTCCTGATAATCGATCGGGGGGACGTTGAGCTTGGCCCAGTCGGGCGCCTCCATCGTCAGCCACAGCCGGTACGCCTTCAGCCGCCAGTCGAGCATCCAGGCAGGCTCGCCCTTCTTCGCCGAGATGAAGCGCACCGTGTCTTCGCTCAGACCCTTGGGTGCGAACTCCTGCTCGATGTCGCTCGAAAAGCCCCATTCATAGGTGGAGAGCTTCTCGGCGGCGGCGATCGCTTCGAGATTCTGGGTGGCCATTACGCGATACTCATCGAGTGAATTGCGGTCCGCTCGGCGCGGGCGGGGGAGGAGCAGGCGAGCGAGGCGAGGCTGACCTGAGCGAACGCCCCGCGCACCGCCTCGTTGACCACGCCCCAATGCGGCTTGACCTTGCACGCCTGTTCGAGCGCGCAGTCGTGGCGGAGATCGTCGACGCAGGTGGTGAGCGCGATCGGGCCCTCGACCGCCTCGATGATGTCGGCGAGACTGATCTCTTCGGCGGCACGCGCGAGTTCGAAGCCGCCCGCAGCGCCGCGCGTCGAGGCGAACAGGCCTGCGCTGGCGAGCCGCCCCATCAGCTTCTGCGCGGTCGGCAGCGGAACGCCGGTTTCGGCCGCGAGCATCGTCGCCGACAATTTGGCCCCAGGCGCGTGGCGCGCGGCGGCGGCCATCACCACCACGGCATAATCGGCAAAGCTCGAGAGGCGCATCTGCGATCCGTTCCGCATTCGGATCGATTCGATCCGGATTGCCATGTGGTCTCGAGGAGCGGCGGGGTCAAGGGTCCGGCTATCTGTTCCCCGGCGAAAGCCGGGGCCCAGAATTGCGGGCGGCGGCGTTCGAAGCCCTGGGCCCCGGCTTTCGCCGGGGAACTGTCTCGCGACCATAAATTCGTATAGCGCGTCGCCATGGCGCTCTATCCCCTCCTCCGCCCGCTGATATTCCGGTTCGATGCCGAGCGCGCGCACGGCCTGTCGATCGCCGCGCTCGAGCGGCTGCCCGCGCGCAAGGCTCCCGCCTTCGATCCGCGGCTGACGTCGCGCGTCGCGGGGCTCGACTTCCCGTCGCCGGTCGGGCTCGCGGCCGGCTACGACAAGGATGCGCGCGTGCCCGATGCGATGTTGGGGCTGGGCTTCGGCTTCGTCGAAGTCGGCACGCTGACGCCGCTGGCCCAGGCGGGCAATCCGCAGCCGCGGCTGTTCAGGCTCGCCGACGATCGCGCCGTCATCAACCGCATGGGGTTCAACAATGGCGGGCAGGCGGCCGCGTTCGCACGGCTGGCGGGGCGCGAGCGGCGCGGCCCTTTGGCTTCGCTCAGGACAGGCATGGTCGGCGTCAACGTCGGCGCCAACAAGGACTCCGCCGACCGTGTCGCCGATTATGCGAAGGGCGTCGCGACGATGGCGCCGGTCGCGGACTATCTCGCAATCAACATCTCCTCGCCCAACACGCCCGGCCTGCGTGCCTTGCAGGAAGCCGCCGCGCTCGACGAACTGCTTGCCGCCGTGATCGAGGCGCGAGGGCCGAGCGGACCGCCCGTCTTCCTCAAGGTCGCGCCCGATCTCGATCGTGCCGACATCGATGCGATCGCGCGCGTCGTCGTCGATCGCAGGCTCGACGCGCTGATCGTCGCGAACACGACGATCTCGCGTCCGCCGCTGTCGTCGCTGCACGCGAGCGAGCAGGGCGGCCTGTCGGGCGAACCGCTCCGTCCGCTCGCGCTGCAACGGCTGCGCGATTTCCGCCACGCGACCGGCGGCGCGATCCCGCTGATCGCGGCGGGTGGCATCGCGTCGGCTGCCGACGCCTATGCGCGGATCAGGGCGGGGGCGAGCCTCGTCCAGCTCTATTCGGCGCTGGTCTACGAGGGCCCCGGCCTGGCGAAGCGGATCGCGCGGGGCCTG
>CAXTVK010000111.1:2264-7886 GCA_964247655.1 uncultured Sphingomonadaceae bacterium
TAGCCGTTCCCCGGCGCAGGCCGGGGCCCAGGCCCGGCGCCTGAGGCGGACGGATCGCTAGTTGAAGGCGTGGGGCCTGGGCCCCGGCTTTCGCCGGGGAACATCCTATTCGAGCCGTATCCCTACCGCCCCACCGTCTCGGTGATCGCTCTTCCCTCGCGGCGGGGATCGTAGCCGCCGTCGAATTTGCCACCCCGGACGATCACGCCCTGGATGCCCGAATCCTCGCCTTGCCCCGGCTGCAGCGTCACGCCTCGTGCCGCGAGCGCATCCACCACGCCCGGCGCGAACTTGTCGACCTCGCCGTAGAAGGCCGGCCCGACCGCGATCAGATTGGGCAGTGCGATCGCGTCCTGCATCGGCAGCCCCCAGTCGATCGCGCCGACCAGCGACTTGGCGACATAGGCGAGGATCGCGGTGCCGCCCGCCGAGCCCAGCGCGCCCGCGAAACGGCCCTGCGCGTCGAGCAGAATCAGCGGCGTCATCGACGAGCGCGGGCGCTTGCGCGGCGCCACTGCATTGGCCTCGGCGCGGCCGGTCGCGTCCTTGGGTGCGAAATCGAAGTCGGTGAGCTGGTTGTTGAGGAAGAAGCCGTCGACCATCCGCCCGGTGCCGAAGATCGATTCGACGGTCGTCGTCATCGACACGACGTTGCCCGCGGCATCGCGGACGATCAGGTGCGAGGTGCCCATCGGATCGACGGTCGTGTCGATGCCCGCGACCTGCGCGCCGGCGGGCGTACCCGCAGCAGGCGGCGGCACGGCGGCGACCGGCCCGATCAATTTCGCGCGCGCCGCGATGTAGGCGGGATCGAGCAGGCCCTGCACGGGCACCGAGACGAATTTCGGATCGCCATAATAGCGGTTGCGATCGGCGTACATCAGCCGGCTCGCCTCGGCGAATTCGAACCAGGCCTGCGGATCGGTGGGCCCACGCTTGTCGATGTCGGTGTGCTGGAGGATGCCGAGCAGCTCGAGGATCGCCGCACCGCTCGCGGGCGGCGGCGGCACGCAGACCTGGTAGGCGCGGTAGGGGCGGCAGATCGCATCACGCTTCACCGGGCGGTAGGCGGCGAGATCGGCGAGCGTCATCGTGCCGGGCAGCGGGCCGTCGTGCGTGCGCGCGACGATCCTCGCTGCGGTCGATCCCGCATAGAGCGCGGGCAGGCCTTCGCGCGCGAGGCGGCGCAGGAAATCGGCATAGGCGGGGTTGGCGAGGTGGTCGCCCGCGTTCAGCAGCGTGCCGTCCGGCTTGGAGAAATAGCGCTTCACGTCGGGTGCGCTGTTTTCGGTGAAGTCGCCGTGGATCATGTGCGCGAGCCGCGGCGAGACGGTGAAGCCGTCCGCGGCGGTGCGCATCGCGTCGCCGAACAGATCGCTCCACGGCAGCGTGCCATGCTCGTCATGCACCAGCGCGAGCATTTTCAGCACGCCGGGCACGCCGGTGGCGCGGCCGCTCAGCACCGCCTGCGCGAAGGGCATCGGATTGCCGTCGGGGCCCAGGAACATGCCGGGATCTGCCCCCGCTGGTGCCTCCTCGCGGCCGTCATAGACGGTCAGCTTGCCGGTCGCGGCGTCGAGATAGGTCAGGAACGCGCCGCCCGCGACGCTCGAGCTTTGCGGCTCGACCAGCGCGAGCATCGCCTGCATCGCGATCGTCGCGTCGATCGCGCCGCCGCCGCGACGCAGCACCGCGAGGCCGGCTTCGGCCGCGAGCGGATTGGCGGTGGCGACGAAGATGCGCGGCTGTTCGGTCGCAGTGGGCGCTGAGGCGGGAGGCGTGGCGACGGGCGGCGCGAGGGCGGCCTGCGGGATCGTCGAGCAGGAGGCTAGAGCAACGGCGAGCACGCCTGCGAGCATGTGACGACCCATCCGGCCTGTGTGGATCATGCTCGCACTCCTCGACTGGTTACGCTGCGATGCGATAACGGCGCCGGCACCGATCGTCCACATGCGAGGCCTGGCGACGCGCACGCGGATCCGGTGGGTCCGCGAGCGCGCGATCGTCAGGGCTTGGGTTTCGCGACGCGGGGATAGGGGACGAAATCGTCGAGCCCGCAACTGCCGTAATCGACATGCGTGAACGGATCGAACACCCGCACGATATCGCCGCGGCAGATCGACGTCGACGGCGTGCGACTGGCGATGGCGCTGTCGTGCCGCAGCACGCCGCGACAGGCCTGCGGCGTATTGAGGTAATCCGGCCCCGCCCGCATCCGGTAGAGGATCGCGCCGGAATCGAAAATCTCGGTGCCGTCTATCCGCTGCTCGGGGATGCAGGATCGAGGGGCGCCCGCCGTCCGTCCGGCGAGCACCTGCTCCACCGTTCGGCTGTCGCGCGCGACGGATGCCGCCGGGACGAGTGCAACGAGCATGATGATCGACGACAGCCGCATGACGAAATATCCTTCCGACGCGACAACGCCCGGCGCGGGCGTCCTATCCCGTGAAGCCGTCCTTGGCGGCACGGCGCTCGCCGAGCTCGCTTATGGTCGCGGCGCGCAGGAACGGATTGGTCGCGCGCTCGGCGGCGATCGTGGTGGGCAGCGTCGGCTTGCCCTCGCCGCGCAGCCGCTGCGCCTCGGCGAGCGCATCGCGCGCCGCGGCGTTGTCCGGCTCGGCGACGACCGCGTAGCGGCCGTTGGCGACGGTATATTCATGCCCGCAATAGACGCGCGTTTCGGGCGGAAGCGCCGCCAGCTTGGCGAGCGCGGCGAACATATCGGCGGGCGTGCCCTCGAAGAACCGGCCGCAGCCCATCGCGAAGAGGGTGTCGCCGGTGAAGACGATGTCCTCGGTGGGCAAATGGATCGCGATATGGCCCGCGGTGTGCGCACCGACCGCGATGATTTCGCCCGCGATCTCGCCGATGCGGACCTGATCGCCTTCGGACACCGCGACGTCGAGCGTAGCGATCTTGTCGGCCTCGGCGGCGGGGCCGGTGATCTTGGCGCCGGTCGCCTCCCGGATCGCCGCATTGCCGCCGACATGATCGGGATGCCAGTGCGTGTTCCACACCTGCGTGATCGTCCAGCCGCGCTGCTCGGCAGCGGCGAGCGCGGGCGCCGCCTCGCCGGGATCGACGACCACCGTCTCGCCGCTCGCCGGATCGTGCATCAGCCAGATATAATTGTCGCTGAGCGCGGGGACGGCGACGATCTCGACGGCCATGGCGTCACCAGCTCCCGGTATTCGGCATCGACGCCCAGGGCTCGGCGGGCGGCCGCCGCCCGCCGCCCTGCAGCAGTTCGATCGAGATGCCGTCGGGGGTGCGGACGAACGCCATGTGGCCGTCGCGCGGCGGGCGGTTGATCGTCACGCCCGCGTCCATCAACGTCTGGCAGAGCGCGTAGATGTCGTCGACGCGGTAGGCAAGATGGCCGAAATTGCGGCCGCCGTCAATGCCGGTCTCGTCCCAATTGTGCGTGAGCTCGACCTGCGCCGCCTCGTCGCCGGGTGCTGCGAGATAGATCAGCGTGAACCGCCCCGCCTCGCTCTCCATCCGCTTGACCTCGCGCAGGCCGAGCAGCTCGAGAAAGGCGATCGTCGCGGCAGGATCGGAAACGCGGATCATCGTGTGGAGATATTTCATGGGGGTTATCTAGGGGTGCGTGCGGGCGATGCCAATCGGGACGCTGCGAACGGATATGGTCCCCGGCGAAAGCCGCGGCCCAGGGCTTCGCACGCTGCGCCCGCAACTCTGGACCCCGGCGTTCGCCGGGGAACGGCGGCTTACCGCCCCGCCGTCAGCGCGGACGCCGGTATCCCGCCCGTCGCGGCGAGTTCGGCGCGCGCCTGTTTCGCCGCGCCGCTCTCCGGTTCGGCGGCGAGCGCCTTCACCCACTGCGCGCGCGCGCCCGGCACGTCTCCGCCGGCCGCCGCGATGTTGCCCGCCTCGTAGAGGATGTCGGCGACATCGGGCGCCCGGGTCTGCGCTTCGCCGATGTCGGTCGCGGCGCGCGGCTGGTCGTTCATGCGACGCGCGAGCGTCGCGGAAAGCAGCCACGCCATCGGATCGGCGGGGACGAGCTTGAGCGCCTCGTCCATGTCGGCGCGCGCACCCGGAAGATCGTTCGCGGCGACGCCGGCGCGCGCGCGATCGAGATACGCCTCGCCCTTCATCTGACTCGGGAAGTCGGGCGTCGCGATCGCGGTCGTCAGCAGCGTGCGCGCCTGCGCGGCGTCGCCGCCGGCCAATGCCGCATCGCCCGCCGACACCCACAGATTGGCGACGCCGGGCGCGTGGGTCTGGTCGGCGAGCGTCGCGGCGGTCGAGAAGGCGTCGACCGCGCCCTTCCAGTCGCTGGCGGCGCTGCGCGCGATGCCGAGGCACTGCGCGGCGGCGACGCCTCCGCCGGTCCGTGCCCAGTCGGCGGCCGTCTTCGCGGCGGCGGCGGGATCGCTGTCGCTCAGGTGCACGCAGGCGTCGAAGCGCGCCTGCGTCGAGCGCGTGTCGGTGGGGCCCGCGGGCGCGGCGGCGGCGAGCAGCAAGACGAGAGGCAGGATCACAGGCTCTCCAACAGGCTTTCGACGGTGCTCAGCAGCAACGCGATGTCCTGCGCGCGCGACAACCGATGATCGCCGTCCTTGACCAAAATCGTCTGCACGTCGGCTGAACGCAGCGCGTCGGCGAGCCGCGTCGCGGTGATCCACGGCACGTCGCCGTCCGCCTGGCCGTGGAGCAGCCGCACCGGGCCTTCGAAGGCGATCGGCGTGTCGAGCAGCAGATTGGCCTGACCGCTCTCCCAGAAGCCGTGCGTGGTGACGAAGGGTGCGTCGGAATAGAGCGACGGCTCCTCGATCCGGCCGTCGCGCAGCAAGATCGCGCGCTGTTCGGCGTCGAAGCCCCATTCGGTGAAGTCGGGCGCGGCGGCGATGCCGACCAGCGCGCGGACCCGGTTGGGCCGCGCGAGCGCCGCCAGCAGCATCAGCCAACCGCCCATCGACGAGCCGACCAGCACGAGGTCGCCTTCGGTCGCGTCGATCACCGCAAGCGCATCGTCGCGCCAGCGCGCCAGCGTGCCGTCCTCGAACGCGCCCTCGCTCTCGCCGCACCCGGCATAATCGAAGCGCAGCATCGCGCGGCCTTGGCGCGCCGCCCAGCGATCGAGCGCGAGAGCCTTCTCGCCCATCATGTCGGAGGCGTAGCCGGGCAGGAACAGCAGCGCGGGTCCGCGCCCGGATCGGATCCGGCAGGCGAGGCGCGTGCCTTCGCCGCGATCGAGCAGTGTCGGCGGGGCGGTCTCGCTCAGATCACCCATCCGCCGTGGCGCGCGTCGATGCCCGCGTCGCGCTTAGCACCGCGCTTGCGCACCAGCTGCTCGTGCAGCGCCGCGACGGTGCCGCTGCCGCGCGTCTTGAAGAGGCCGGGGACGACCGCGTGGATCAGGCAGGCGATGCCGCCGCCGATCATCGCCAGCCCGAAGCCCGAGGCCTCGCGCAGATGCTCGCCGTAGGTCTCGCCGAGATCGGCGGGGTGATCGAGAAACAGCTTATCGAGCATCGTCGCTCTCCTATCCGGGCGCCGCGCCGTTATCGGCATTTGCCGCGCCGAGGTCCAGCGACAGATGCGGCGGCTCGAGCGGCCCCTCCCACTGCGCGACGACCGCGGCGGCGATGCCGT
>CAXTVK010000112.1:0-7793 GCA_964247655.1 uncultured Sphingomonadaceae bacterium
CGATCGGCGATCATGATCTCGGTCGCGCGCACGCTGATCCGCTTCACGTCGCCTTCCTGGTCGCCGATCTTGACCCAGTCGCCGATCTTGACCGGGCGTTCGGCCAGCAGGATCAGCCCCGAGACGAAATTCTGCGTGATCGCCTGCAGGCCGAAGCCGATGCCGACCGACAGCGCCGAGAGCAGCAGCGCGATCCGCTCGATCCCGATCCCCAGCGACGCCATCGCCCAGAGCACCGCGAGGATCAGCCCGGCGTAGCGCGCGACCATGCTGATCGAGTTGCGTGCGCCGGCATCGAGCTCGGTCGCGGGCAGATAGCGGTTGGTCAGCCAGCGCTGGATGCCACGCACTACGAACAGCCCGACCGCGAGGACGGCGCACGCGCGCAGGATCGCGCCGGGCGAGATCGTGATCTGACCGACGGTGATGCCCTGCGAGACGCGGCTGATCTGATCGAACAGCGATCCAATGTTGGAGCCGAACGGCGCGAAGATCAGGCTGAGCGCGAAGGCGATCATGATCAGCCGCAGCGCGGCCGACAGTGCGACGCCGAACTGGTCGATCAGGCTGCGCCGGACCCCGAAGCCGTGGTGGAAATTGTCCGCGATCCAGCCGTCGCGCGCGAACAGGCTGGTGCAGATGTCGTCGGTCGCGACCACCCCGAGATAGAGCCCGCCTGCGACCACCGCGATCCAGATGATGAAGCGCGACAGGAAGTAGGCGAGGCTGACATAGCCCGTCAGCAGTGCGATCAGCGAGGCGGCGAGCATCGCCCAGGCGGCGAGCGAGACGAACGCCGCGCCCGCGCGATCGGCCTGATCGTCCTCGTCAAGATCCTTCGTCGCCGCCGCCCGCAGCCGCGCGCCGGTGACGAGGATTCCGAACACCAGCGCGATGTGCAGGACCGCGATGACGCCGTCGGTGAACTCGGACGCCGGCCCGCTCGCGCCGACCGAATCGACGAACGCGACGAGCATCGATCCGACGAACGCGAGCGCCGCCACCGCGATCGTCCACGGCCGCAGCGCGTTGGCGGTGGTGTCGAGGATGCCGATCAGCCGCCACGAGGGTTGCCGCCGCTGCAACAGCGCGCCGCCCAGTGCGGAGACGAACGCCGCGATGAACGCGGACCATTGGAACGCGGCGGCGAGATCGGCCCAGGCCGGGGCCAGCATGTTCGCGGTGCGCAGGCCGGCGAGCAGCGCGATTGCGGCGAGCCACGGCACCAGCGTGCCGATCGCGACCAGCCAGATCGCCAGCCCCGAACGGCGGATGCGGTTGCCGGGTACGCGCTCGATCACGTAGCGCTGGCCAAGGCGACGCAGCGCCAGCCGCGCGGGCCAGATCAGCACGAGCCCGCCGAGCATACCGAGCAGGGCGGTCAGCAGCCCCCCGGTCGTCGCGCCCCGCCGCGCGGTGCCAAGCTCGGTATCGAGGAACAGCCCGGTGCGACGCATGTCGCGCGGCAGCGACGCGACGACGGGCGACCAGAAGGCGCCCGTCAGCGGCGAGCCGACGCGCACCGACATCCGCTGGCTGAACGCATTGGCCTGGCTCGCGCCGATCTCGGCCGCCAATTGATCCGCCTCGACGCCGAGCAGCTTGCCGCGCTTGATCGCCGAGTCGACCGTCGATCGCTGCTGCGCGAGCAGCTTGCGCTGCGCGCGGATGTCGGGCGCCTCGACGATGCCCGGCGTCACCGGCCCGAGCTGGACGACGCGCGCGTCGATCAGCGCGAGCTGCGCGGCGAGGACGGTTACCTGCGCGGTGGTCGTGGTCTTCACCGCGGCGGCGCGGTCGTGCAGCGTCTCGCGGGCGGTCTTGTCGGTGCGGGCGTCGAACGCGGTGTCGATCGCCTTGAACTCGGCGGACGCGGTGTCGAGCGCCTGCGTCGCGGTGACGATCGGATCGACGTCCTGCGCGGCGAGGGGCGCGGCGAGGAGGAGCGACAACAGCAGGAGAGCGAAGCGACGGGCGATCATGCCGCATCCTTATCGCCTGCGAAACGGTTCGCCCACCCCGCGCGACGAGCGCCGCCATTGGCATCGACGACGGTCTGCGCGTACCGGTCTCCGCGATCGGTCGCCGTCGGGGCGTGCGATCCGGTTCGAGACTCGCATATGGGAGACGTGATTGGCCGAGCAGCATGAATTCGTCAGCCGCATCCGCTGGACCGGCAATCGCGGCGACGGCACGCGCTCCTACGGCGGCTACGATCGGACGTGGGACATCGCGACGCCGGGCAGGCCGGTGACGCGCTGCTCGAACGATCCGCGGCTGGGCGGCGATCCGGCGCTGCCCAATCCCGAGGACCTGCTGATCTCGTCGCTCTCGGCCTGCCATATGCTCTGGTATCTGCACCTCGCGAGCGAAGCGGGCATCGTCGTCACCGCCTATCAGGACGATCCGGTCGGTGTCGGCGAGAGCGCGCCCGATGGCGCCGGGCGGTTCGTCGGCGCCGTACTCCGGCCGCGCATCGCGGTGCGTGCGGGCGCCGACCTCGTCCGCGCCGAGGCGATCCATCACGAGATCGGGAATGTCTGCTTCGTCGCCCGGTCGGTCAATTTCCCGGTGGCCTGCGAGCCCGAGTTCACGGTCGAGCGATAGCCGGCATCGCGGCGACCATCCTTTCTTATGCTCGCCATCGTCCCATGCCGCTTCACAGGCCGGGTCCGACGCGGCAACATCGGCGCTCCATGAAGGATAGCGTCGATGGTCCGTTCCGCTCAGCCCAATATCCTGATCCTGATGGCGGACCAGATGGCGCCGAGCGCGCTGCCGATCTACGGCCACCCGCTGGTCCGCGCGCTCAACATCGCGCGGCTGGCGGCGGAGGGCGTGGTGTTCGACAGCGCCTATTGCAACAGCCCGCTGTGCGCGCCGTCGCGCTTCTCGATGCTGTCGGGGCGGCTGCCGTCGCGGATCGGCGCCTACGACAACGCCTGCGAGTTCCCCGCCGACCAGCCGACGATCGCGCATGTGCTGCGCCACCAAGGCTACCGCACGATCCTGGCGGGCAAGATGCACTTCGTCGGGCCCGACCAGCTCCACGGCTTCGAGGAGCGGCTGACCACCGACATCTACCCCGCCGATTTCGGCTGGACGCCCGACTGGACCGACTTCGCGCACCGGCCGCACTGGTATCACTCGATGGAGTCGGTGACGAGCGCGGGCCCCTGCATCCGCACCAACCAGCTCGATTACGACGAGGAGGTGACCTTCGTCACGCGGCGCAAGCTGTTCGAGATCGCGCGCGGGGCGGACGAGCGACCCTTCTTCCTGACGATGTCGCTGACGCATCCGCACGACCCCTTCGCGATCCCGCGCCGCTATTGGGACCTGTACGCCGACGCCGACATCCCCGCGCCGCGCGTCCGCATCGCCAAGGCCGGGCAGGACCCGCATTCGCTGCGGCTGCGCCACGTCATCGGGCTCGATCTCGCCGAGCCGACCGACGAGCAGGTGCGCGCGGCGCGTCGGGCCTATTACGGCGCGATCAGCTTCGTCGACGAGCAGATCGGATCGGTGCTCGAGGCGCTGCGCGAGAGCGGCATGGCGGACGACACGATCGCGCTGCTGATCGGCGATCACGGCGAGATGCTCGGCGAGCGCGACCTCTGGTACAAGATGAACTTCTTCGAGGGCGGTGCGCGCATCCCGATGATCGTGCATGCGCCGGGTCGCTTCGCGCCGCACCGGGTTGCGGCGAGCGTGTCGCTGGTCGATCTGCTGCCGACATTGGCCGATCTGGCGGGGGGCGACGTGGCCGGCGACATGATGCCGGAAGGCGACGGCACCAGCCTGTTGCCGCATCTGCTGGGGCAGGCGGGGCACGACGAGGCGATCGGCGAATATTGTGGCGAGGGCGCGATCGCGCCGATCGTGATGATCCGCCGCGATCGGTGGAAGTTCGTCCACTCGCCGGCCGATCCCGACCAGCTGTTCGATCTCGTCGACGATCCGGACGAACTTGTCGATCTTAGCGCATATGGGAGTCATATAAAGATCGTCGCGGCTTTCCGTCGCGAGGTCGTCGAGCGCTGGGACTTGGCGCGGATCGAGGCCGAGGTGCTCGCCAGCCAGCGCCGCCGCCGGCTGGTCGCGGAAGCGTCGGCGAAGGGTGTGGCCAAGGCGTGGGACTATCAGCCGTTCCGCGATGCGGCGCAGGATTATGTGCGCGGGCATATGGATCTGGAGGCGCTCGAGGCGTCGGCGCGGTTTCCGCGGGTGCGGGGGGAGTAGGGCGTTTCGGCTCGGTGCGAGCGACCGGGCCGCGAGGGCCGCCGTCTCGGCAGGTTACGAAATTTAGGGCACGTCGGAGAGGAGCAACTTAGTCCCGATGCCGCATGATCGTCGGGCAGGGCTTTGGACGGCGAGAAAGAACGTCAATGCGGAACGATCATCGCTCGGCACGTCTGTACCCCTTATGTTCTACTTTGTCAACGAGGATGTTTATTCAGGTCCGTCATTGCGAGCGCAGCGAAGCAATCCAGGGCGGCATCTGGATTGCCACGGCGCTTCGCGCCTCGCAATGACGGGAGGACATGACCGCTTTCGCCCACTCATTGCCATTTAGCTTAATACAGGCCATGCCTAATTGCGGAATTCTAAGGGACTGATGCGGTGCGAGGCTTCGGCAAAAAGTGGCTGCTCGCGCTAATCGTGGCCGCTACCGTCATGTTGGGATCTTCAACGCCCTCATTAGCCGTGAAGCCCTTACAGATTTCATGGAGATATGAACCTTCCTTGCTTCCCGATAATGTCACGCTGGAACTGCGCAATGACGAGGACGTCGCTCTGTGCCTTCCACGCTTTTGGGAAGACTATCACGCGCTTGGTGCGCAGCAGGCCGGTAAGGATCTTTACCCCAATTATTTTGAAAATAAGCCAGTGATGCTCTGGAAAGATGTCGATCTGATCGATGGATTAACTGTTATTCCGCCGCACAAGTCGGTCGAAGCGTTCTACGACCTCAATAGCTGGCCAGCGATGAAGCGATTGCCTGTCTCGTTCGGACTAACGTTGGAAGTGTATGTGTGCAGCGATTTGTTTTCGAGGTCGCGTCCGACCCGGATTTCACAGCGATCCAATTTTAATTTTGAAGCGCGAAGGTTGAAAGAAGCCGATAAAAGCTTCGAGCGTTGACGGCCAGCGACGACACTCGACATCTTACACACGTCGGACATGCATAATTTCTCGCCGATAGCCGTCGTTCCGCAAACCACTATATCCCGTCATCCCAGCGAAGGCTGGGATCTCATTGAAGAGAGCGCCGCGTTCACCACCCGAGATGCCAGCCTGCGCTGGCATGACGAAAAAGGGTATGGCAGCTAACCATCATTAGCGGCCTCGCTCATCCTCCCCCGCTAGGGGGAGGTGGCACGCGGAGCGTGACGGAGGGGGAGGGTTCGGGGCGCTTGTTTGGGGTCGCGCCGTCGACCGCCCCCTCCGACGCCCTGCGGGCGCCACCTCCCCCTGGCGGGGGAGGATCGCGCAAGACGTCCGCTCTCCACCTCCCGTCATCCAGACGGAAGTCAGGATCCGGAGTGGCGGACGATGCCGCTTGCGGCTCTGGATCCCGGATCGGGTCCGGGATGACGAAGAAGCGAGCAAGCCTCTATCCCACCGCGCCGCTGCCCAGCGCCCGCAGCACGTCCTGCCCGCCGCACACCCCTACCAGCCGGTCGCCGTCGGTCAGCAGCACCGGATGCCCCGACACCGAGAGGATGCGGATCAGCGTCCTGACCGAGACGCCCGCCGGGCAGGCGACGACGCCCGCCTGATACACGGCGTGCCCGTCGGGATCGGCGACATGCGTAACGGCGTGCGGCGCGTCGTCGATCCGGACGTCCTCGCTGCCCGCGCCCACCCCGACGCAGTAGCGCGCCGCGTCGTCGAGCAGCAGCCGGCCGCCCCGCTCCGCCAGCGTGTGCATCGGGCGCATCACCGTCTCGCCGGTCATCACGTTGAGCGGGTTCATGTGGCGCACGAATTCGGCGACGTAGGGCGTGGCGGGGCGCAGCACGATGTCCTCGCCGGTGCCGCTCTGAATGATCCGCCCGCCCTCGAGGATCGTCACCTGGTCGCCGAGCTTGAGCGCCTCGTCGAGATCGTGGCTGACGAACAGGATCGTCTTCTGCACCTTGGCTTGCAGGTCGAGCAGTTCGTCCTGCAGCTTGGCGCGGATCAGTGGGTCGAGCGCGGAGAAGGGTTCGTCCATCAGCAGGATGTCGGCGTCGGTCGCGAAGGCGCGCGCGAGGCCGACGCGCTGCTGCATGCCCCCCGACAGCTCGCCGGCATAGCGGTCCGCCCAGGCGTCGAGCCCGACCAGCGCCAGCCGCTCGTCGACGATGCGCGCGATCTCGGGCCGCGGCGTGCCGCGCAGCTCGAGCCCGAAGGCGACATTCTCGCGCACCGTCCGCCAGGGCAGCAGCCCGAACTGCTGGAACACCATCGCGACGCGGGTGCGGCGGATGTGGCGGAGCACGCCCTCGGGGCAATGCGCGACATCCTTCGAGCCGAGCCCGTCGCGCACCAGCACATGGCCGCGCGTTACCCGGTTGAGGCCGTTGGCGGCGCGCAGCAAGGTCGACTTGCCCGAGCCCGACAGGCCCATCAGCACCGAGATCGTGCCCTGCTCGACCGCCAGGCTGGCGCCGGTGACGCCGAGCACGACGCCGGTCTGGCGCGCGATCTCGCTGCGATCGGCGCCGCCGTCGAGTAGCGCCTGCGCCGCGGCGAGATCGGCGGCACGCCGCCGGCCGCTGCTGTTGCAGAACAGGATGTCGACATCGCGGAACTCGAGCGCGACCGTCATGGCTTGCCCTTTACCGCGCCGCTGCGCGTCATCCGGTCGAGGATGATCGCGACCAGCACGATCGCGAACCCCGCCTCGAAGCCCATGCCGACCTGCACCGTGTTGAGCGCGCGCACCACCGGCACGCCGAGCCCGCCCGCGCCCACCAAGGCCGCGATCACCACCATCGACAGGCTGAGCATGATGCATTGCGTAACGCCCGCGATGATCGAGGGCGCGGCGGCGGGCAGCTCGACCTTGGTGAGCAACTGCCAGCGCGTCGCGCCAAACGCCTGGCCCGCCTCGATCAGCGGGGTCGGCACCGAGAGGATGCCGAGCTGCGTCAGCCGGATCGGGGCGGGCAGCGCGAAGATGATCGTCGAGATCAGCCCCGGCACTACGCCGAGCCCGAACAGCACCAGCGTCGGGATCAGATAGACAAAGGTCGGCAGCGTCTGCATCAGATCGAGCACGGGCTGGATGACCTGGAACGCGCGCGGCCGGTGCCCCGCCCAGATGCCGACGGGCACGCCGATCAGCGTCGAGACGAAGGCGGCGAACAGGACGAGCGAGAGCGTCTCCATCGTCGCGGCCCAATAGCCCTGGTTGATGATGAACAGCTGCGCCAGCGCCACGAAGACCACGAGCGGGATCGATCGGCGCAGATACCAGGCGAGCGCGGTCACCAGCGCGACGAACAGCAGCGGCGGGATCGCGGAGAGCGCCCATGTCAGTCCGTTGATCGACGAGCCGAGCACCAGCGTGACGAAATCGAAGACGTCGTGGTGCGCCTTGATGTCGTCGACGAGGTTGCTCATCCACACGCCGACGGGGATCTTGTTCTCGGTGAGGAAGCCGCTGCCGCCCGCGGGCTTGAGCGACGCGAGCACCGCCGCCTCGCCGGGCTTGCCGTCGATCGTCGTCACGCCCGCGAGCCACGCGTTCAGCCGATCGGGATGCGCGCGCAGCCATTTGGTCGCGGCGACGGCGGGATCGC
>CAXTVK010000113.1:0-7689 GCA_964247655.1 uncultured Sphingomonadaceae bacterium
ACCCCGATGATCGCGATCTGCCGCCCGTAACCCGGCTCACCCCGATGCGTGGCGCGGCGGTAGCTGTAGAAGCGTTGGTCGTCGGCATAGGTGTCGAGCCCCAGCGCCTTGATCCGCCGCAGGCCGGCCAGCGCGCAGCGCGAGACGACATAGGCCTCGATGTCGAACTGGTGGTGCCCGGCGCGGCCGTCAAGGAAGAAGCGCTCGTTCTCGGGATCGTCCGCGCAGAAGCGCGCGAGAAAACCGTCGTCGACCTCGTAGCTCGCGCGCGCGATGCACGGGCCGATGGCCGCGGCGATCCGCTCGCGCCGCGCACCGAGGCCTTCCATCGCCGCGACGGTCGAGCCAACGACGTCGCCGATCGCGCCCTTCCACCCGGCATGCGCCGCACCGACGACGCCCGCTTCCACGTCGGCGAACAGCACCGGCACGCAGTCGGCGGCGAGCACGCCGATCAGCAGCTCGGGCCGGTCGGTGACCAGCGCATCGGCCTTGGCGCGCGCATCGTCCGCGACAGGTGCGGCGACCACCGCCAGCGCGCTGTGGACCTGATGGACGGTGACGAGCGTCGCGCCGGGCTTGACGGCGTGCGCGGCGCGAAGC
Source organism: uncultured Sphingomonadaceae bacterium (assembly GCA_964247655.1). Classification (GTDB taxonomy): domain Bacteria; phylum Pseudomonadota; class Alphaproteobacteria; order Sphingomonadales; family Sphingomonadaceae; genus Solisphingomonas. The sequence continues at coordinate 604 of CAXTVK010000113.1, forward strand.
CGGTTCTCGACGACGGCGGCGTGATCGTCATCCGAACCGAGCCCGACGTTGAGCCCGGCATACAGTCCGGTGGACACCCCACCGCGCCGCCCCAAGAAGCCGTGCGGCGCGCCGGCGAGCGCATCCGCCTTGATGATCTCGATCGTCATAGCGCGAGTCGCATCAGGTCGTCCTCGTCGGCATGGTTGCCCACCATGAACCGGTAGCTGCCGATCCGCTCGAACCCGTAGCGCTCGTAGAAGCGCCTGGCGCGGTGATTGTCGATGTAGACCGACAGGAACAGGTCCTGCGCGCCTCTTGCGCGTGCGGTCGTGATCGTCCAGTCCATCGCCGCCTGTGCCGCGCCGGTTCCTTTGTGGGCGGGCAGTACGTAGAGCTGGCGCAGCTCGATCGACGGGCGCGGGCGCTCGACCGGGAGCGAGGGCGGGCCGAGTTTGACGAAGGCCGCGGCCTCGCCGTCCGCCTCGCCGATGCGGATTGCATAGGCGGGGTCGGCGAGCTGCGCCGTCCAGTGCGCCGGGGTGTGGCCGGCGAGGAAGGCGGCGAGGTCGGCGGGATCGTAGAGCGTGCCGAACGTATCGGTGAAGCAGTGCGCGAACAGCGCCGCCAGCGTGTCGGCATCGCCGGGCACGGCGTCGCGAAAGTCGATCATGCGGTTGCTTCTCCAAATCCGGCGGGCGTCGGCCAGCCCGGCGCGACGATCGCCAGCGCCTTGAACAAGAGGCCCATCTGCTCGGGCGCGACGAGGCGGTGGCGCGCCGCCTCGATCTCGGCGGCGCGACCGGGCGCGGCGCGGGCGAGGGCAGCGGCGCGTGCGTTGATACCGAGCGCTGCGAGCAGTACGCCCTGCGTGACGATGGGACAGGCCACCGCGCCTTCGGCTCGTGCGGCGTCGGCGAGCGCGGCAAAGTCGACATGCGCGGTCAAGTCCTGATCGCCGGGTGCCTCGAACGGATCGGCGAAGCGGTGATCGCGCATCGCCTGCAGCGTGTCGCCGGCAAGCGGCCCCTCATAGCCATAGTCGATCGCCAGCAAGGCGCCGCCTTGCGCCACGATCCGCGCCGCCAGTTCGCGCAGGATGCCGATAGAGGCGGGCGAGGTTTCGATCGTGTCGCCGTCGCGCAAGGCTTCGGGGATCGCCGCATCGAAACGCTGCTCGCCGACGGTGGCGACGAAGCGCTCGCCGTCGAGCGCGACCATTTTTTCGCGCCACCCCTCGGCGGTGCGGACCAGCTGGCGGATCGGCAGCGCATCGAAGAACTCGTTGGCGACGATCAGCAGCGGGCGATCCGTTGGAAGCGTCGCGATGCTCTCGCGATGCGTCGCACCCGGCACGGCGACGCGCTGTCGCTCGGCCAGCACCGGGCTGGTCTCGATCAGATGGACCTGAGGCGCGAGCCCCGCCTTGCCCATCGCCCGCAGCGCATCCGCCGCCAGCGTTCCGCGCCCTGGCCCGAGTTCGACATAGGCGATCTCGCCCCCGCCCGAACGACCCCACAGGTCGGCGCACCACAGCCCGATCAGCTCGCCGAACATCTGGCTGATCTCGGGCGCGGTGGTGAAGTCGCCCGCCGTGCCCAGCGGATCGCGCGTCGCGTAATAGTGCGCGTTGGCGAGCGCCATGTAGTGCGCGAGCGGGATCGGCCCGCCGCCCTCCATCAGGCGCCGCAACCGGTCCGCCAGAGGCGCGGACACCGGATCAGGCGACGCTGGCACTTCCAGCAAGCGGCTCGACGCGCACGCGCCGTCCCTTGGCGGTCGCGATCAGGTAGATGCCGAACGCCAGCATCGGCAGGTCGAGCAACTGCCCCATGTGCAGCGTCGTCGCGAAGAAGGTCCCGGCGAACTGCTGGTCGGGCTCGCGGAAATATTCGACGAAGAAGCGGAATGCGCCGTAGCCGGTGAGGAACACGCCGGTGAGCAGGCCGGGCCGGTAGCGCGCGGTCCTCGAGCGCCAGAACAGCAGGCTGAGGATCGCGAACAGCACGAGCCCCTCGAGCCCCGCCTCGTAGAGCTCGCTCGGGTGGCGAGGCAGGGGGCCGGCCTCGCCGGGGAACACGATCGCCCACGGCACGTCGGTCACCTTGCCCCACAGCTCGCCGTTGACGAAATTGGCGATGCGCCCGAAGAACAGCCCGATCGGCGCCACCACCGCCATATAGTCCGCGAAGCGCAGGATGCTGAGCTTATATTTGCGGCAGAACAGGATGATCGCGATGCTGACCCCGAGCGCACCGCCGTGGAAGGACATGCCGCCTTCCCACAGCTTGAGGACCTCGATCGGGTGCTTCGCATAGGTGCCGAAATTGTAGAACAGCACATAGCCCAGCCGGCCGCCGAGCAGCACGCCGATCGTCGCCCAGAACACGAAATCGTCGGCATGGCGCCGCGCCATCGGTGCGCCGGGCCGCGCGATCAGCTTGAGCAGATACCACCAGCCGAGCAGAATGCCCGCGATATAGGCGAGCGAATACCAGCGGATCTGCAGGAAGCCGAGCGACAACGCGACCGGCGACAGCCCGAGCGAGGTCCAGTGCGTGAAGGCGGCGGGATCGACGGGCAAGGGCTGTTCTCTTCGGCTGGTGGGGCTCTCCCTTAGAGCCTGATCGTCTGAGGTGGAAGCGCTTCGCGCTTCCGCGTCGGGCGTGAATCGGGCTCTATTCCTATGGTTCAGGGTGTATCGACATCCAGGCGATCGCTGAAGAATCCTCCCCCGCCAGGGCGAGGGGGACCATCCGAAGGATGGTGGAGGGGGAGGACGGCGGTATGGGCGTGGAGAGCGCGCCGCCGTCCTCCCCCTCCGTCGCCTTCGGCGCCACCTCCCCCTGGCGGGGGAGGATTTTCGAATGTCGATACGCCCCATAGCGATGGATGCGCTTATTCCACCGCTTCCGGCGCAGTACCAGACGTTCGGCGGTTTGCCCCTCCGCCGCGGCCACGCTACAGGCGCCGAGCCCGCACCCCAGCAGAAGAAGCCCGTGACGCTCTATATCCGTTTCGCCGACGAGATCGGCCGCATCCTCGACAGCCTCGAAGCGGAAGGCGCAATCCCCGCCGGGCTGCCGCGCCGCGCGGTGTCGATCGAGCCGCCGCGCGACCCGAGCCACGGCGATCTCTCGACCAACGCGGCGATGGTGCTCGCCAAGCCTGCCGGCACCAATCCGCGCGCGCTGGCGGCGCTGCTGGTGCCCCGGCTGCAGGCGATCGCGGGCGTCACCGGCGTCGAGATCGCGGGGCCGGGCTTCGTCAACCTGCGGCTGGCGCCCGGCGTGTGGCACGACGAACTTGCGACGATCCTGGCGCAGCGCGGCGATTACGGCCGCTCGACCGCGGGCGCGGGGCACCGCGTCAACGTCGAATATGTCTCGGCCAATCCGACCGGGCCGATGCACATGGGGCATTGCCGTGGCGCGGTGGTGGGTGACGCGCTCGCCAGCCTGCTCGCCTTCGTCGGCCATCCGGTGACGCGCGAATATTATGTCAACGACGCGGGCTCGCAGGTCCAGACGCTCGCCCGCTCGGCGCATCTGCGCTACCGCGAGGCGCTCGGCGAGGACATCGGCGAGATACCCGAGGGATTTTATCCCGGCGACTATCTCGTGCCGGTCGGCGCCATGCTCGCTGCCGAATATGGCGAGACATACGCCAGGGCGCCCGAAGCCGAATGGCTCGATCTGTTCCGCACCAAGGCGGTGGCAGCGATGCTCGACATGATCCGCGCCGACCTGGCATTGCTCGGCATCCATCACGACCTGTTCGCCTCGGAGGCCGAGGTGCAGGACAGCGGCAAGGTCGCCGCGGCCTTCGCCGAGCTCGAAGCCAAGGGGCTGCTCTACCAGGGCGTGCTCGAAGCGCCCAAGGGCGAGACGCCCGACGATTGGGAGCCCGTCGAGCTCACGCTGTTCCGCTCGACCCATTTCGGCGACGACCAGGATCGGCCGGTGCGCAACTCCAAGGGCGGGCTCACCTATTTCGGCACGGATCTCGCTTACCATGCGCAGAAGGCGGCGGAGGCCGACGAGCTGATCGACATCTGGGGCGCGGACCATGCCGGCACGGTCAAGCGCATCCAGGCGGCGGTCGCCGCGCTGACCGGGGGCGCCAAGCGTTTCGACGTCAAGCTGGTCCAGATGGTCAAGCTGCTGCGCAATGGCGAGCCCGTGAAGATGTCCAAGCGTTCCGGGCAATTCGTGACTCTCGCCGACGTGGTGCGCGAGGTCGGTCGCGATGTCGTCCGCTTCACGATGCTGACGCGCAAGGCCGATGCGCAGATGGATTTCGACTTCGCCAAGGTGGTCGAGGCGTCGAAGGACAATCCGGTCTTCTACGTCCAGTACGCGCACGCGCGCATCCGTTCGGTGCAGCGCAAGGCGGCCGAACTCGGGCTGGCAGGCGAGGGCGCGGCGGACCATGCGCGGCTCGACGACGAGGAGCTCGGCCTCGTCCGGCTCGCGGCGCAGTTCCCGCGGATCGTCGAGCAGGCGGCGGCGACACGCGAGCCGCACCGCGTCGCCTTCTACCTCTACGATCTCGCCGGCGCCTTCCACGCGCTGTGGAATCGCGGCAACGACGCGCCCGATCGTCGCTTTTTGGTGCAGGACGATCCCGATACGACACACGCACGGCTTTCCCTTGCCGAAGCCATCGGGCAGATAGTGCGAAACGGTCTGGCGATCATGGGGGTCGCCGCGGCCGAGGAGATGTAATGATGTCGGACCTTGGGCGTGGCACTATGGAAGAGGATCGCCTGCCCTGGCTGGAGCCGGTGGACGAGGAGGGCGCCGAAGAAGGCGTCTCTGCCGCCCGCCTGATCGCGGGTGTCGTGGTGGCGTTGATCGCGCTGGGTCTCGTCGTCGGCGGCGTCTATTGGCTCAAGCAGCGTGCGGGCGGCCCCGGTACCTCGGCGACCGACCCGACGCTGATCGCGGCGCAGTCCGGTCCCTACAAGACCAAGCCGGCCGATGCCGGCGGCATGCAGGTCAAGGGCCAGGGCGATTCGAGCTACGCCGCGAGCGAAGGCGCCGATCCGAACGCCAAGATCGATCTCTCCGCGATCCCCGAAGCGCCCGTCGCCAAGGGCAAGCCGGGTTCGGCCTGGGCCAAGCCCGGCGAGCCCGCCAAGACGGTCGTGACGCCCGCGCCGACGCCGGCCAAGCCAGCCGAGGTCGCGGTCGCGAAGCCCGCCCCGGTCGTCAAGCCGGCGCCGGTTGCTGCCAAGCCGACTCCCAAGCCTGCTGCCGTCGAGACCGCCGCGGCGTCCGCACCGGCGGCGGGTGGCACCGTCCAGCTCGGTGCGCTCGACAGCCAGGCCAAGGCGGAAGCCGCCTGGAAGTCGCTGTCGGGCCGCTATGCGTATCTCGCCGCGCTCAGCCACTCGGTGGTCAAGGCCGACGTCAACGGCAAGACCTACTACCGCCTGCGTGCGGCGGCGGGCGGCCAGGCATCGACCGTCTGCTCCAAGCTCAAGGTCGCGGGCGAGGCTTGCGCGGTCATCGGCTGAGGCTTACCTAAGCGCATGATACCGGCCTTTCTAGGCCTCGCCGGGCCGGTGCTCGGCGAGGCCGAACGCAGCGTCTTCCGCGCGGCCGATCCGGCCGGCTACATCCTGTTCAAGCGCAATATCGTCGATCGCGCGCAGGTGCGGGCGCTGACCGACGATTTGCGCACGCTGTCGGGCCGCGACGATTTGGCCATCCTCATCGATCAGGAAGGTGGCCGGGTGCAGCGGATGGGGCCGCCCGAATGGCCCAGGCTGCCGGCCGGCGAGCCCTTCGCCAGGCTCTACGAGAAGGCGCCCGTCTCGGCGATGGAAGCGGCGCGGGTCAACGCGCTGGCGATCGCGCTGATGCTGCGCGCGGTCGGCATCACCGTCGATTGCCTGCCGCTGCTCGACGTCCGCCGCCCCGATGCCGATGCGATCATCGGCGACCGGTCGCTCGGCGCCGATCCGATGCAGGTCGCGTCGCTCGGCCGGCTGGTGCTCGACGGGCTGCGCGAGGGCGGCGTCGTCGGCGTCGTCAAGCATATGCCGGGTCACGGCCGCGCGATGGCGGACAGCCACAAGGAACTGCCCGTCGTCACCGCCTCCGAAGCCGAGCTCGCGGCCGACATCCGCCCGTTCGAGCGGCTGAACGACGCGCCGATGGCGATGACCGCGCACGTCGTCTACACCGCTTGGGACGCCGAGCGCTGTGCCAGCCTCTCGCCGATCGTCATAGCGGACGTCATCCGTGGGCGGATCGGCTTCGACGGGCTGCTGATGTCCGACGATCTCGGCATGAGCGCGCTCTCGGGCGGTTTCGGCGCGCGCGCGGCGGGCGTGATCGCCGCGGGATGCGACATCGCGCTGCATTGTTCGGGCGAGCTGGTGGAAATGGAGGCGGTCGCGGCTGCGCTCGGGCCGATCGGGGAGGGCGCTCGGGCACGGCTTGATCGCGCGATGGCAACGATCGCGAGCGCCGCGCCGGTAGACAGCTTCGACGACCTCGTGGCCAAGCGGGATGCGTTGCTGGCCTTGGTTTAGGCCGAATCGACATTCGCTCATCCTCCCCCGCCAGGGGGAGGTGGCGCCGAAGGCGACGGAGGGGGAGGACGGCGGCGCGCTCTCCATGCCAATACCGCCGTCCTCCCCCTCCACCATCCTTCGGATGGTCCCCCTCCCCCTGGCGGGGGAGGATCTTCAGCTATCGCCTGAATGTCGATCCGCCCTAGTCGTTCCCCGGCGAAAGCCGGGGCCCAGGCCCGGGACGCGTAGCGGGCGCGACGGCAATTGCAGGTGTGGGGCCTGGACCCCGGCCTTCGCCGGGGAACGGCGGGTATTGGCCGAGCCTGTCGTTGCAGGCTAGCATCGCGCCATGGACGACGACACGCTCACCATCGACATCGACGGCTGGGAAGGCCCGCTCGATCTGCTGTTGAGGCTGGCGCGCTCGCAGAAGGTCGATCTGCGCGAGCTGTCGATCCTGGCACTGGTCGAGCAGTATCTCGCGTTCCTCGACGATGCGCGTGCGCTCAAACTCGAGATCGCGGCGGATTATCTCGTGATGGCGGCGTGGCTCGCCTATCTCAAATCGGGGCTGCTGCTGC
>CAXTVK010000114.1:0-7676 GCA_964247655.1 uncultured Sphingomonadaceae bacterium
CCAACAAATTCGGTGGCGAACAGCAGCAGCGCCAGTGCTCCGATCGCTGCGCCCGCCCCCATCGCCCCCCACCAACCATAGGCGTCGTAGGCGAGCGTCGCGATCGCCGAGCCGCCTGCGCCCAGCAAAAAGACGATCGTCATGTAGACCGCGTTGACGCGCCCGCGATCCTCGCCCGGCAGCGAGAAGATCACGCGCTGGCCGAGCACCTGATTGATCTGCGTCGCGCCGTCCAGCGTCAGCGCGAAGACGACCAGCAACGCCAGCGACCGCAGCATAACCGCCCAGCCGGCGAGCAGGCAGGACAAGGTGAGCGTGATCAGCGCGGCCGCGGTGCCGAGCCGGATATGGCCGCGATCGCCCAGTCGCCCGGCGATCGGCGCGGCGAGCGCACCAGCGGCCCCGGCCAGCGCGAACAGGGCGATGCCGGTCTGGTGGAAGCCGAAACGCTGTGTCAGCACGATCGGCGACGCCGTCCAGAAGATGTTGAAGGTCGCGAAGACGAGCCCCTGATACACCGCGCGACGCTGGAGCAGGCGTTCGTGGCGGAGCATGTGCGCCATCGATCGCAGGATCGCGCCGTAGCCGTGTCCGCCGCCCGGCCGCCGCTCAGGCAGCGCACGCGCCAGCCACAGCCCGAGCGCGACCATCGCCACCGCCGAGATGCCGAACACCGCGCGCCAGCCGGCGACCTCGGCGATCAGGCTCGCGGCGGGGCGCGACAGCATGATGCCCGCGAGCAGGCCCGACATGACGTTGCCGATCGTCCGCCCGCGCGTCGCCTCTGGCGCCAGCGACGCGGCGAACGGCACCACCACCTGCGCGCCCGCCGAACAGAAGCCGACGATCATCGCCGCCGCGAGGAAGGTCGCCGCCGACGGCGCCACGGCGAGCGCGACCAGCGCCAGCGCGGTCATCCCCAGCGTCACGAGGATCAGCCTGCGGTTCTCGAGCCGGTCGGCGAGCGGGACGACGAGCAGCAGCCCCGCGCCGTAGCCGAGCTGCGTCAGCGTCACGATCAGCCCGGCGAGCCCGGCGCTCAGATGCAGTTCGGGCGCGATCAGCCCGATCAGCGGCTGCGCATAGTAAAGGTTGGCGACCATCACGCCGCATGCGATCGCACACGCGAAGGTGACTGCGGGCGAGATGCCGGCCGGCGCGACTTCGGCGCTGGCGATCCGATCGTGCATGCTGGGCCCTTCTGCTGCGCCGCGGCATAGATAGGCATCCGATACGGATATGCGAGCGCAAAGCCGGGGCTGACAGGTGCGGTCCACGCCGCTAGCATCGGCCGATCCGGTATGGGGCGGCGTGTGGGATTGTTTTCGCGAGATAGCATCGGCCCGAAAAGTCGTGCCGAGCACGAGGCGCGCGCTGCCGCCTGGGAGGACGCGCTCGCCCGCCAGTCGCTGCCGCCGTTCGTGGTCGATCGCTTGCAGAGCGCTGCGATCGGCAAGACGCCGTGGGTGGCGACGATGTCGCCCGCCGAATTGCTGCTCGCCAAAAGCCACGGCGTGAAGCCGATCGCCACCGTGTCCGGCACCTGCTGGTTCCATTATGGCTGGAGCTGGACCGAGGGTCATGAGGAAGGCTGGCACCACGCGCTCAACCGCATCCGCCGCGAAGCGCTGGCGTGCGGCGCCAACGCGATCGTCGACGTCCGCATGCGGACGCTGCGCCACAGTTTCGGCCCGAGCATGGACTTCACGCTGATCGGCACCGCGATCCGCGTCGAGGGATTGAAGCCCAGCCCCGATCCGATCGTCGCGACCGTCCCCGCGCTCGAATTCGTGCGGCTGCTCGAAATGGGGATCGTGCCCGTCGGCATCGCGGTCGGCGCGCGCTATGACTGGCTCGGCGGCGGCTATGGCAATGGCTGGGGCGCGAATGCCTGGGGCGGCCAACAGACGCAGTGGCAGACCAGCGTCTTTGCGGGCAACCAGCCGCTCACCGAGCTCGGCACCTTCTGGGAAGGCATCCGCCGCGACGCGCATGCCGCACTTCGCGCCAACGCCGCTGCAATGGGCAATGGCGTGCTCGCGCACACGCATTTCGCCGAAATCCTGAGGCAGGAGCGCGACAAGCAGCCGCCCGCCTATCTCGGCCGCCACATCGTCGTCGGCACCGTCGTCGACACGCCGCGCGGCGCCGACGTGCCGCACGGGATCGAGCCGGTGATCGACATGCGCGACGGCCTCTCGCCGCTCAAGCGCACCGGCGAAGTCCGCCACGCGGTCTACGATACCGACAGTTCCGAACAGGAAGGCAGCATCTGATGGCCGAACAGCAACAAATCCCCGAGCACGCGCTGCAGCGCCTCGCCGGCCTCCGCCGCGAAGGCCATGCGGGCGGCATCTTCACCTCGGACTTCTCGGTCAACGAGTTCCTGCTGGTGCGCAAGGCCGGGTTCGAGCCCGTCGGGCTGTGCGTCGGATCGTGCATCTACCATCTCGGCTTCCAGTTCGCGGGCTGGTCGGCCAACCAGGAAATGGATGTGCTCTCGACCGCGATGTACGAGGCGCGCGCGCTGGCGATGGAGCGGATGCGGCTCGAGGCGGCGCAGATGGGCGCGGACGGGATCGTCGGCGTACGCCTCACGGTCAAGCGGCTCGAATGGGACGCCAAGATCCTCGAATTCGTCGCGATCGGCACCGGCGTCGTCCACGCCAAGGGGCATCAGGGCTTCAAGGGCCCGAACGCGCAGCCCTTCACCTCGGCGCTGTCGGGGCAGGATTTCTGGACCTTGCTCGCCGCCGGCTACCGCCCGCTCGAAATGGTGATGGGCAGCTGCGTCTATCATGTCGCCAGGCGAGGCCCGCTGGCGACGCTGGGCAGCGTCGGCCAGAATGTCGAGCTCACCAATTTCTCGCTCGCGCTCTACGAGGCGCGCGAGATCGCGATGGAGCGGATGCAGACCGAGGCGGCGCAGGCGGGTGCCGAGGGCGTCGTCGGTGCGGACCTGCACGAAGGCAGCCACAATTGGAGCCCCCACGTCATCGAATTCTTCGCGATCGGCACCGCAGTGCTGCCGATCGAGGGCCATGAGACGGACGATATTCCGGATCCCAAGCTGGTGCTGTCGGTCAACAGCTGAATAGGCGCGGTCCGAAGCGGCAGGGTCCGCTCGTACAGCGCAAGATCGAAGTCGTAATTACGCGCGCGACCGGACGTTCGACTTCGCCCAAATCGGTCCCGCGCGACCGTCGACTTTCGGCCGAACGCGATTCAAGGCCTCGCCTGAACTCCCTTTCAAGAGATCGATGTCGTGCAGCGTCAGCGCGACGATGCGCGCCGCGTATCGAGCGGCGCGCCTCTTCGGCAGCGCTGCCCAAACGTAGAGGAACATCGTCTAGAACACTGTTCCGGAAATGATTTGCGACCCGGTTTCACGAAAATCTGTAAAATTTACGTAACCGTTCCGAAATTTTAATGAAATGAACACTTGATCCCTTGGCGCAACCGCCTAGATACGCGCGGTGCACGGCGTACTTTCCAGTCGTCGTACAATCCTGCCCAATGGAGTACCCTGTGGTGAGCGAAGAGTTGAACGCCGAACTGCTGAGCCTGACTGCCGACATCGTGGCCGCTCATGTCGCCAACAATCGAGTTGCGACGAACGAGGTCTCGGATCTCATTGCGCAGGTCCACGCCGCGCTGGCCGGTCTCGGCAATCCCGCGAAGGTCGAAGAGCCCGAGGCGCAGCCTGCGGTTCCGGTGCGTTCGTCGATCAAGCACGACTACATCGTGTGCCTCGAGGACGGCAAGAAGCTCAAGATGCTCAAGCGCTACCTGCGCACCAACTACAATATGACTCCCGACGAATATCGCACCAAGTGGAAGCTGCCGCGCGATTACCCGATGGTCGCGCCCGCCTATGCCGAGCAGCGCCGCGGTCTCGCGCAGGCGATCGGCCTCGGCCGCAAGAAGGCCGATGCGTCGACGACGACGGACGGCGCGGCAAAGCCTGCGCGCGCGAAGGCCGCCAAGCCCGCCAAGGATCCGAGCGCACCGCCGCGTCCGCGTGGTCGCCCGCCCAAGGTGAAGCAGGACGAGCCCGTCGAGGCCTGATACAGCCTCGGTTATGACGACCGAGACGGGCATCGATGCCGCTAAACGCAAGGCCGCCGAGGCTGCCATTGCCGAGATCGAGAGCGGGATGCTCGTCGGTCTCGGCACGGGCAGCACGGCGGCCTTCGCCATTTCAGCACTCGGGCGACGTATTCGCGACAAGGGGCTCCGCGTCGTCGTGGTCGGCACCTCTCGCGCGACAGAGGCGGCGGCGCGCGCGGCGGGAATCGCGATGCTCGACTTCGCCGACGTCGCGCATACCGATCTGGTGATCGACGGCGCCGACGAGATCGACTCGGCCTTCCGCGCGATCAAGGGCGGCGGTGGCGCGATGCTGCGGGAGAAGATCGTCGCGTCGTCGGCGACGCGGATGATCTGCATCGTCGATGCGGACAAGCCGGTCGCGATGCTCGGCACGCGCCCGCTGCCGATCGAGGTGCTGCCGTTCGCACGCGCGTTCGTTTCGGATGCGGTACGGTCCCTGGGCGGCGAACCGATCGTCCGCACTACGAGCGCGGGCATTCCCATGCTTTCCGACCAAGCTAACTTGTTGATCGATTGTCGTTTCGGACCCATTACCGATCCCGCCGCGCTGGCCGCCGAATTGACAGCGGTGCCAGGAATGCTCGGCCATGGCCTCTTCCTTACCGAGATCGACGCGCTGTTCATCGGGCGCGACGAAGGGATCGAACGACTCGAGCGGCGCATTTAAAGCGGCATCGCGGCGGAACCGGCCTTGCATCGGGCCGTTGCACGCGGCAGATCGCGCTTGTCTTTCCAGCGCGTCTTCCGGGGATTAACCGATGAGCGATACCGATACCGCAGCCCGTCTCGCCACCCACGTGACGGAGGACGGCTCGATCGACCGTCTCGCCATCGACACGATCCGCACGCTGGCGATGGACGCCGTGCAGAAGGCCAACTCGGGCCACCCCGGCACGCCGATGTCGCTGGCGCCGATCGCCGAGACGTTGTGGACCAAGTTCCTACGCTTCGATCCCAAGGCGCCGCTCTGGCCCAACCGCGACCGCTTCATCCTGTCGTGCGGCCACGCCTCGATGCTGCTCTATTCGCTGCTCCATCTCTCGGGCACGATCGAGGTCGACGAGCATGGCAAGCCGACCGGCGACGCCGCGGTCAGCCTCGACGACATCAAGCAGTTCCGCCAGCTCTCCTCCAAGACGCCGGGCCATCCCGAATATCGCGACACCACCGGCGTCGAGACCACGACCGGTCCGCTTGGCGCCGGCTGCGGCAATTCGGTCGGCTTCGCGATCGCTGAGCGCTGGCTGGCGTCGCACTTCAACAAGCCCGGCTTCGAGATCTTCGACCACGAAACCTATGTCTTCTCGTCCGATGGCGACATGATGGAAGGTGTCGCCTCCGAGGCGGCGTCGATCGCGGGCCACCTCCGGCTCGCCAACCTCTGCTGGGTCTACGATTCGAACAACATCACGATCGAGGGCGACACGCAGCTCGCCTTCGACGAGGACGTCATCCAGCGCTTCAAGGCCTATGGCTGGCACACGATCCTGATCGACGATGCCGAGGACACGCAGGCCTTCGCCAAGGCGATCGAGGAATTCAAGGCGACCACCGACCGCCCGACCTTCATCGAGGTCCGCTCGGTGATCGGCATCGGCTTCCCGACGCGCGCCGGCACACACAAGGCGCATAGCGACGCGCCGGGCGAAGAAGAGATCCGCGGCGCCAAGAAGAGCTATGGCTGGCCCGAGGACGCGCAGTTCCTCGTGCCGCCCGAAGCCAAGACGCATTTCGAGCAGTCGATGGCGAAGAATAGCGAGCTGAGCGCGACCTGGACCAAGCTGGTCGGCGACTACCGCACCCAATATCCCGATCTCGCGCGCGAACTCGACACGATGCTCGCGGGCGAACTGCCCGACGGCTGGGACGCCGCGCTCCCGCATTTCGATGCCGACGCGAAGGGCATGGCGAGCCGCGAAGCGAGCGGCAAGGTGCTGAACGCGATCGCGCCCGCCATTCCCTGGCTGGTCGGCGGCGCCGCCGATCTTTCGCCCTCGACCAAGACCGACATCAAGGATGCCGGCTCGTTCGAGGCGAAAAGCTATGACGGCCGCAACATGCATTTCGGCATCCGCGAGCATGGCATGGGCGCCGCCGCGAACGGCATGGCGCTCAGCTATCTGCGCTCCTACACCGGCACCTTCTTCGTCTTCTCGGACTATATGCGCCCGACGCTGCGGCTCGCCGCGATCATGCAGGTGCCGACGATCTTCGTGTTCACGCACGATTCGATCGGTGTCGGCGAGGACGGCCCGACGCACCAGCCGATCGAGCAGCTCGCCTCGCTGCGCGCCGTCCCCGGCCTCGACACGATCCGCCCCGGCGACGCCAACGAGACGGCCTATGCATGGAAGGCCGCGCTCGAAGCGCAGAAGACGCCATCGGTGCTGGTCTTCTCGCGCCAGCCGATGCCGACGCTCGACCGCACCAAGTACAATTCGGCGGAAGGCCTGCTCCGGGGCGGCTATGTCGTCACCAAGGACGAGGGCGAGCCCGACGTCATCTTGATCGCGACCGGCACCGAGTTGGGCCTCGCGGTCGCCGCGGCGGAGAAGCTCAAGGAGAGCGGCACCAACGCGCGCGTCGTCTCGCTGCCGAGCTTCCATCGCTTCGAGGTGCAGGACAAGGCATACAAGGACAGCGTGCTGCCGCCGTCGGTCCGCGCCCGCGTTGCGATCGAGATGGGCAGCGAGTTCGGCTGGGATCGCTATGTCGGCTTCGACGGCGAGACGATCACCATGTCGACCTTCGGCGCCTCGGCACCGATCGCCAAACTCGCGGATAAATTCGGCTTCTCCGTCGACAATGTCATCAAGGTGGCACGCGACGTGATGGAAAGGACCAAATGATGAGCGACCCGATCGACGCAATCGCCGACCGCGCTGACGACAAGGAGACCGGACCCGTGACCAACCGTCTGCATGCGCTGGAGAATGCCGGACAGGCCGTCTGGCTCGATTTCGTCGATCGCAAGTTCATGCGCGAGGGCGGCCTCAAGCGCCTCGTCGAGGAGGACGGCCTGACCGGGGTCACCTCCAACCCAACGATCTTCGAGAAGGCGATCGGCCACTCCGACGCCTATGACGAGCAGCTCGAGAAGGACATCGACGAGGCCGACGCCACCGTCGAGACCAGCTATGAGATGCTCGCCATCGCCGACATCCGGGACGCCTGCGATACCTTAGCCCCGGTGTACGAGACGCTCGACGCCAAGGACGGCTATGTCTCGATCGAGGTCTCGCCCTATCTCGCGATGGCGACCGACGACACGATCGCCGCGGCGCGCCGGCTGTGGAAGACGGTCGACCGCACGAACCTAATGGTCAAGATCCCGGGCACCAAGCCCGGCCTGCCTGCGATCAAGTTGGCGATCGAGGACGGCATCAACATCAACGTGACGCTGCTGTTCGCGGTCGATGCGTACAAGGCCGTGCTAGAAGCCTACATCGCGGGTCTCGAGGCGCGCGTCGCCAAGGGCGAGCCGATCGACCGGATCGCGTCGGTCGCGAGCTTCTTCGTCAGCCGCATCGACGGGATGATCGACAAGGCGATCGACGACAAGA
>CAXTVK010000115.1:0-7616 GCA_964247655.1 uncultured Sphingomonadaceae bacterium
TGCTGCCGCGGCGGCGGATCGGTTCAGGGTTCGACATGGCCCGCCGATATGGCGAGCGCGGGATCGGCCCGCAAGCCGACCGCGCCGCCGACCATGCGCGCCAGCGCGTCGATCCAGTCGGGTTGCGCCGCGATCCGCGCGATCACCGCGGGTGCTGCGACGAGGCGGCGGGGGCCGTGGCCGAGCGCCGCGATCCGCAGCAGCGCGAGCGCGGCGGTGAGCGCGGGATCGGCGCGGACGCGTTCGGGGATCGAGGCGCGCGGACGCGGGCGCACGATCTGGACGAAGCCGAAGCCGTTGACCGCGGTGCGCTCGAAGGGTTGCGGCAGCGTCGCGTCGATCGCGGCGGCGGCGGCGGCGCGCTCGATCTTCGAGGCGAGCGTCGGCAGGTCGATCCCGATCGAGCCGCCGATCGCGAGCCTCAGGATGGCGCGCGCGGCGGCTCTCGCCCCGGCGATCGCGAGCTCGGCGGGGGGCAGTGTGCCGTCGACGTCGAACAGCGCCATTGCGGGGGTCGGCGAGAGGCGCAGGTGGCCGCCTGTGAAATCGATCTCGCCGCTTGTCGCCTGCTCGATCAGTTCGGACCAGCCGGCTTGCTCCAGCGCATCCGGCTCGTGCGGCGAGAGGCGGCGGCAATCGCCCAGTCGTTGGGCGAGCGACGGGGCGGGGCGCTCCTCGCCGCCTTCGCTGACCCGCGCGCGCGCGGGCTTGAGCCGGCCGGGTTCGGGAATCGCCTCGCGGACGATCTCGACGAGCAGGCTGCGGCCCTGCGAGACACCCGCGGGCACCGCTTCGAGGATCGCGTCGCCTCCCGCGGTCGCAAGCCACGCGCCGCGGCCGACGCGCTCGCCGAGCCTGGCGGACACTACCGCGCCGACGCGGAGCCTATCGTCGAGCCTGTCGATCGCGGCTTCGAGGATTTCGCCGTCGGCGATCAGCGCGGCGCGGTGTTCGCCGATCCCCTCGTCGAGCCACCACTCAGCCATGGCGAGAGCCGACGGCCCGCCAGCCAGCGGCCTCCAGTAGCGCGCGCGTCTCGTAGAGCGGCAGCCCCATCACGCCCGAATGGCTGCCGGTGAGGCTCCGCACGAGGCTCTCCGCAAACCCCTGGATCGCATAGCCGCCCGCCTTGCCCCGCCATTCGCCGCCCGCGAGATAGGCGTCGAGTTCGGCGCCGGAGAGGCGCTTGAACGCGAGGATGCTGGTCGAGGCGCGGTGACGTGCGCGGCCCTCGCCGTCGATCAGCGTGATCGCCGAATGGACGCGGTGGCGGCGGCCCGACAGCAAGGTCAGGCAGGCGCGCGCGGTCTCGACGTCCTCCGCCTTGGGCAGGATGCGCCGCCCGACCGCGACCACGGTGTCGGCGCCGAGCACCAGCGCGCCGGGATGACGCGCCGCGACGCGCTTGGCCTTCTCGGCGGCCAGCCTGCGCGCATAGGGCAGCGGCTCCTCGGCCTTGTGCGGCGTCTCGTCGCAGTCGGCGGGATCGACCGCATCGGGCACGACGCCGAGCCGCGCGAGCAGCGCGAGCCGGCGGGGGCTGGCGGAGGCGAGGATCAAACGCGGCGCACCGGTCGCCCGGCTTCCGTCGCTCACTTGAAGCGGTAGGTGATGCGGCCCTTGGTGAGGTCGTAGGGCGTCATCTCGACGAGCACCTCGTCGCCGACCAGCACGCGGATACGGTTCTTGCGCATCTTGCCGGCGGTGTGGCCGAGCACTTCATGGTCGTTTTCGAGGCGGACGCGGAACATGGCGTTGGGCAGAAGCTCCAGCACCTGGCCGCGCATCTCGAGAAGCTCTTCCTTCGCCATCAATCCTCTGGGTCTGCCGATTGCCCGAAATATGCTGCGCGCCCATAGCCGCTGGCGCCCGATAAGGGAAGTGTGCGGGGATCGCGGCGTAACGCCGTGCAAACGCATGATTGCCGAGCACGCCGCTGGGGATTAGGGCGGGTGCGACATGCTCGCCCAGAAGACCCGTTACGCGTTGCGCGCGCTGCTCTATCTCGCCGAGGCGGAGGCGGGGCGCTCGGTGCAGGTCGCCGATATCGCAGCCACGCAGCAGGTGCCGCGCAAATATCTCGAGCTGATCCTGCTCGATCTCAAGAAGGCGGGGTTCGTCGGCAGCCGGCGGGGGCCGGGCGGCGGCTATACGCTCGCCAAATTGGCGTCCGAGATCAGCTTCGCCGAGGTGATCCGCGCGGTGGACGGCCCGATCGCGCTGGTGCCCTGCGCCAGCCTCAACTTCTACGCGCGCTGCGACGATTGCCACGACGAGGCGAGCTGCGCGATCAGGCGGGTGATGGAGAAGGTCCGCCACGACGCGGTCGAGACGCTCGCGGGGACGTCGCTCGCGGATGCGGCGGCGTTCGAAGTGCTGGCGGCGTAGCGGCATCGTTCCCCGGCGCAGGCCGGAATAACTTCCACTGTCATCCCGGCGGAAGCCGGGACCCATGGATACGGAGCGGCCAGCAAGATCGATCAGTGTTCCGTGCACACCATCGCTCAGACCAAGCAGCGCAAGCTCCGCCGTCTATGGGTCCCGGCTTTCGCCGGGATGACGGGATAGGATGGGGTCTGGGCGGCATCCTCCACCCGCAAAGCTGCGCTTCACCGTCGCAAAACAAAATCGCTATTCCCCACTTCAACGCTCGGCAATAGCGTCCTGCCGTCAACAGGGAGGATTTGGTCCATGCGTCGTTTCGTTCTAGCCGGTCTCGCGGCCACGCTGCTGGTGGGCCCGATCGCGCTCGATGCCGCGCGTGCGGCGCCGGCGCCCGCAGCGCCCGTCGAGCTGCTCAACGTCTCCTACGATCCGACGCGCGAGCTGTACCGCGACATCAACGACAGCTTCGCCGCCTCGTGGAAGGCGAAGACCGGCCAGGTCGTCACCATCCGGCAAAGCCATGGCGGATCGGGCGCGCAGGCGCGGTCGGTGATCGAGGGTTCGCCCGCCGACGTGGTGACGCTCGCGCTCGCCTACGATATCGATTCGATCGCGGACAAGGCCAAGCTGCTGCCCGCCAACTGGCAGACGCGGCTGCCGCACGGATCGACGCCCTATTATTCGACGATCGTGTTCCTCGTCCGCAAGGGCAATCCCAAGCGCATCCACGACTGGAACGACCTGATCAAGCCGGGCATCCAGGTGATCACGCCCAACCCCAAGACCTCGGGCGGCGCGCGCTGGAACTACCTGGCGGCCTGGGCCTACGCGCAGAAGACCTACGGCGCGGCGAAGGCCAAGGATTACATGATCAAGCTGCTCAAGAACGTGCCCGTGCTCGATTCGGGCGCGCGCGGTTCGACGACGACGTTCGTGCAGCGCGGCCAGGGCGACGTGCTGCTCGCCTGGGAGAACGAGGCGTTCCTCGCGGTCAACGAGCTCGGCAAGGGCCAGTTCGATATCGTCGTGCCGTCGGTCTCGATCCGCGCCGATCCGCCGGTCGCGCTGGTCGACGCCAATGTCGACAAGCACGGCACCCGCGCGGTCGCGACCGCCTATCTCAAATATCTCTACACGCGCCCCGCGCAGGCGATCATCGCCAAGGATTATTACCGCCCGATCGATCCGGTGATCGCCAAGCAATATGCGGACAAATTCCCGCATCTGCAGCTGTTCACCATCCAGAATTTCGGCGGGTGGACCAAGGCGCAAGCGGCGCACTTCGCCGACGGCGCGTCGTTCGACCAGATTTTTGCGGCAGCCAAACAGTAATCGTCATATATCGCCGAACATAGCGTGGCGTGACCGGTAGACCGGCACGCCACGCCGATCGGTTCATACCAAGGGGGAATTCCATGCGCATCGCGCTTCTCGGCGGCGTCTCGCTCGCCATATTGGCCACCACGCCGGCACTCGCCCAGCCGCCCGTCTCCAACGCCGCGATCGTCGCGCGGCTCAACGCGCTCGAAGCCAAGGTCGATGCGCTCGAGGCGCGCAACGGCGATCTCGAGCATCAGCTCGCCGACCAGAAGGCGGCGGCTGCCGCGGCAGCGCTCGCGCCGCCGCCGACCGCGCTCGCCTCGTCCGCGCCGGTTCCCGGCGGGACTTCGGGTTCGACGACGCTGCTGCCCTCCGCCTCGTCGGGTGGTGCCGACAATGCGAAGACCGGCGCCAAGGCGCCCGCCGCGGTCACCTGGACGATCGTGCCGCAGTTCAACTCGCCCGACGGCAATTTCACCTTCAAGCCGCGCGGCATCCTCGACGTCGACTATGCCGGCTTCAACGAGCGCAAGGGCGGCTACGACTACAACAACGGCACGCAGATCCGCCGCGGCCGCTTCGGCTTCGATGGCACGCTCTACAAGCAGCTCGCCTTCCGCATCGAGGGCGAATGGGTCGGCGGCACCGCCAGCCTGCTCGATGCCTATGTCGCCTATACCGGCAAGAAGAACCTCGCGATCACGCTCGGCCAGCTCAAGGTGCCAGCCGGGCTCGAGGCGAACAGCTCGGATTCGTTCAACGAATTCCTCGAGCGCGGCATGGCCAACACCGCGTTCGGCGCGGTCGGCGGCGAACGCCGCGTCGGCGTGACGGTCGCCTATGCCAATCCGCTGATCACCGCGACCGCGGGCATCTACGGCGCCAACGAGTCGATCTCGCGCAACGCGACCACGCCCGACGAGGTGTGGGGCTATAACGGCCGCGTCACGATCGAGCCGATCAACCAGCCGGGCCGCCTGATCCACGTCGGCGCCTCGGGCTACCAGGTGAAGGACCTCGCCGCGAACAGCGTGACGCTCGCCGATCGCCCCAACGTCCGCGTCGACAACGGCCTGCTCGAGTCGATCTCGATCGCCGGCACCAATCCCGCGGGCGGGCCGCAGACCGGCGTCAAGGACGCGACCTTCTACGGGCTCGAAGGCGCCGGCATCCTCGGCCCCGTCTCGGTGCAGGGCGAATATAGCCATATGCACCTCAACCGCTACGGTGCCGCGCCGTCGCTCGATTTCGACGGCTATTATGTGTTCGGCAGCTTCTTCCTCACCGGCGAATCGCGCACCTTCAAGGGCGGCGTGATCGACCGGCTGCGGCCGATCCGCCCGTTCGATCCGACCAAGGGCAATTGGGGCGCGTTCGAGCTCGCCGCGCGCTACGATCGGATCAACCTGACCGATCACGGCCTGTCGCCGCTCGATCACGACGGCCATGCCTGGACAGCCGCGCTCAACTGGTATCTCACCGGCAACGTGAAGGTGCTGTTCAACTATATCCGCTTCGAGGGCGCCAACTCGCCGCTGGTCTCGACCCCGGTCTCGGTGTTCGGCACCACCGCCAAGGGCGATGCCTTCGCGACGCGGCTGCATATCGACTTCTGATGAGCACGGCGCCGGCTCTCCTCGCCTCCACGGGGGCAGACCGGCGCCGGCTCTTCCGGCGGCGCGTTGCGATGCCGGGGCTCGGGCTGACGCTCGGCGTGACGCTCACCTGGCTCGGGCTGC
Organism: uncultured Sphingomonadaceae bacterium; assembly: GCA_964247655.1. Taxonomy (GTDB): domain Bacteria; phylum Pseudomonadota; class Alphaproteobacteria; order Sphingomonadales; family Sphingomonadaceae; genus Solisphingomonas. The sequence goes on from CAXTVK010000115.1 coordinate 5,445, forward strand.
TCGTGCTGCTGCCGATCGCGGCAGTGGTGATCCGCTCGCTGGGGCTGGGGCCCGCGCATTTCGCTCAGGTCGCCTTCTCGCCGCGCGCGCTCGCCGCTTATCGGCTGAGCTTCGGCGCGGCGCTCGCGGCGGCGGCGATCAACGGCCTGTTCGGACTGCTGATCGCCTGGGTGCTGGTCCGCTACCGCTTTCCCGGGCGGCGGCTGGCGGGCGCGCTGGTCGATCTGCCGTTCGCGCTGCCGACCGCGGTCGCGGGCATCGCGCTCACCGCGATCTACGCCAACACCGGCATCGTCGGCGGTCCGCTTGGCGCGATCGGGATCAAGCTCGCCTATAATCCCGCAGGCGTCGTGCTCGCTTTGGTCTTCATCGGGCTGCCGTTCGTGGTGCGGACGGTCGAGCCCGTGCTCGCCGATCTCGGCCAGGATATCGAGGAGGCGGCCGCGACGCTGGGCGCAGGGCGGCTCGCGGTCTTCCGCCGCGTGCTGCTCCCCGAGATACTACCCGCGCTGCTCACGGGCTTTGCGCTCGCCTTCGCGCGCGGCGTCGGCGAATATGGTTCGGTGATCTTCATCGCGGGCAACATGCCCTTCCGCTCGGAGATCGCGCCGCTGCTGATCGTGACGCAGCTCGAGCAGTTCGATTATGCGGGCGCGACCGCGATCGCCGCGGTGATGCTCGTCGCCTCGTTCGCGATGCTCGTCGTGATCAACCTGATCCAGGCGCGCGAACGCAAGTGGCGCGACGGCGCATGAAGGCTGCCGTCACCGAGCCGCGCGGCGTGCGCATCGCGCTGATCGCGATTGCGCTGGCGTGGCTGGCGCTGATCATCCTGCTGCCGCTGTTCGCGGTGTTCGCCCAGGCGCTCGACAAGGGGCTCGGCACCTTCTGGGCGGCGATCGTCGAGCCCGATGCGCTCGCCGCGATCCGGCTGACGCTGATCACCGCGATCGTCGTCGTGCCGGTCAATTGCGTGTTCGGGATGTGCGCCGCCTGGGCGATCGCCAAGCACGACTTCCGCGGGCGCGACCTGCTGACGACGCTGATCGATCTGCCCTTCTCGGTATCGCCGGTGGTGGCGGGGCTGATGTTCGTGCTGCTGTTCGGCGCCAACGGCTGGTTCGGGCCGTGGCTGATCGCGCACGGGGTCAGGATCATGTTCGCGGTGCCCGCGATCGTGCTCGCCACCGCCTTCGTCACCTTCCCCTATGTCGCGCGCGAGCTGATCCCGCTGATGAGCGCGCAAGGCAAAGCGGAGGAGGAGGCGGCGCTGACGCTGGGTGCGGGTTTCCTGCAGACCTTCTGGCACGTCACCCTGCCCAATATCCGCTGGGGGCTGCTCTACGGCGTACTGCTGACCAACGCGCGCGCGATGGGCGAGTTCGGTGCGGTGTCGGTGGTGTCGGGCCATATCCGCGGGCTCACCAACACGATGCCGCTGCACGTCGAGGTGCTGTACAACGAGTATAATTTCGTCGGCGCCTTCGCGGTCGCCTCGCTGCTCGCGCTGCTCGCGCTGGTGACGCTGGCCGCGAAGTCGCTGCTTGAATGGCGCCATCGCGATTCGATCGCGGCTTCGGGGCACTGAGATGACCATCACGATCGACAATCTGGTGAAGACCTTCGGGACGGCCTCGGCGCTCAACGGCGTCAGCCTCGAAATCCCCGACAAGGCGTTCGTCGCGCTGCTCGGCCCCTCGGGATCGGGCAAGACGACCTTGCTGCGGATCATCGCGGGGCTCGATACGGCGGATTCGGGGCGCGTGCGGTTCGGCGGCGAGGACGTCACCGATCGGCCCGTGCAGCGCCGCAACATCGGCTTCGTCTTCCAGCATTATGCGCTGTTCCGCCACATGACCGTCGCGCAGAACATCGCCTTCGGGCTGACCGTGCAGAAGCGCCGCGACCGGCCGAGCAAAGACGCGATCGCCGCGCGCGTCGAGGAGCTGCTCGCGCTGGTGCGGCTGCCGGGGCTGGGCGGGCGCTTTCCTTCGCAGCTGTCGGGCGGCCAGCGCCAGCGCGTCGCGCTTGCCAGGGCTCTGGCGCGAGAACCCGCGATCCTGCTGCTCGACGAACCCTTCGGCGCGCTCGACACCAAGGTGCGGCGCGAGCTGCGCACCGCGCTGCGCGAGATCCACGACCGCGTCGGCCTCATCTCGATCTTCGTCACGC
>CAXTVK010000116.1:0-7610 GCA_964247655.1 uncultured Sphingomonadaceae bacterium
GGCACAACGGTCTTCTGCCGGCACCGCGCAAACTCCCCTCCCTGCAAGGGAGGGGTCGGGGGTGGGTCTTGGCTAGACGATACGGTAGCCGTCGGACCTGACGCGCTCGTAGCGTCCGGCCTCCACCCACCCCTCGATCCCCTCCCTTGCAGGGAGGGGAGGCGGAGGTCTCACACCGTGAACAGCGTCACGCCCCGGTACTTCACGTCGTTGGCGTCGAACACGCGCTGCGGCACGAACGGGGTGTCGGACACGGTGAGATCGCGCAGGCCCGAGAGCTTGAACGCGCCGATCTTGATCTCGCGCGGCGGCTGGCCGTCGCGGCTGAGCGTCACCGCGTCGACAAACAGATCGTCGTGGCGCGTGTAGAGGATGTGCGGCGCGAGCCGCATCGTCATGCGGTTGTACACCGCATCGACGCACATCCGCCGCGCGATCGCCTCGAACACCACGACGCGGTTGGCGTCGGCGAGGATGGCAAGATCGACGGCTGACGCCGGGGCGGAGGTTTCGAGGGCTTGGTGCATTGCAGCATAGCGCTGTACAGCGATGGCGGTTCCCAAGGAACCGTTTTTTGCCGCCCGGTGGTTCGCATGCTAGGCCGAACCGTCCCGCAACGAGAAGGATCGACCACGATGCCGGACGACTGCAGCCATTTGGCCATGATCGCGACCGTCACGCCGAGCGCGCTCGGCTGCGAGGAGTGCCTCGCTTCGGGCAGCATCTGGCTGCATCTGCGCCTCTGCCGGACATGCGGGCATGTCGGCTGCTGCGACGATTCGCCCAACCGACACGCCACCGCGCATTTCAATGCGAGCGGCCACCCGATCATCGAAGGCTATGATCCGCCCGAGGGCTGGGGCTGGTGCTATGTCGACGAGACCTTCGTCGACCTCCCCGACCGGACGCCGCAGCGCGGCCCGATCCCGCGCTACTATTGATGGCCGACGCCCCCGACATCCCCGCCACGGGTGCCGACGACGGCAGCGATCCCTATGCGCGCCCCGCGCAGACCTTTCCGCATCTCAGCGCCGACATGGCGGACCGCATCCGCCGCTACGGCAAGGAGGAGCGATTCGAAACCGGCACCGAGCTGTTCCGCGAAGGCGATCGCGGCGTCGATTTCTTCCTGATCACCGCGGGCGCGGTCGCGATGATCGAGACCGACGCGCACGGCGCCGAGAACACCGTCACCACGCACGGACCGCGCCAGTTCACCGGCGAGCTCGATCTGTTCAACGAACGCGAGGTGCTCGTCGGCGCGCGTGCCGCCGAGCCGGGCGCGGCGATCCGCGTGCCCCGCGCCGCCTTCCGCCGGATGGTCAGCGCCGAGCCCGACATCGGCGAGATCATCCTGCGCGCGTTCATCCTGCGCCGCGTGGGGATGATCCAGCACGCCGGCGGCGGCGCGATCCTGATCGGCAGCGTCCACGCCGCCGACACGCTGCGCATCCAGAGCTTCCTGACGCGCAACGGTTACCCGCACCGGCTGCTCGATACCGATGTCGATCCGGATGCGCGATCGGCGCTCGACTGCTTCGAGATCGGCGACGACGCGCTGCCCGTCGTCGTGACGCACGGCCACGACGTGCTGCGCCGGCCGGACAATGCGACGCTCGCCGACGCGCTGGGGCTGACCGAAGGCTTCGATGCGGACCGTATCTACGACGTCGCGGTGATCGGCGCGGGGCCTGCAGGGCTCGCCGCCGCGGTCTACGCCGCCTCCGAAGGGCTCGACACGATCGTGATCGAAAGCGTCGCGCCGGGGGGCCAGGCGGGCACGAGCAGCCGGATCGAGAATTATCTGGGCTTTCCGACCGGCATATCGGGCCAGGCGCTCGCCGGTCGTGCGCAGGTGCAGGCGCAGAAGTTCGGCGCGCGGCTCGCGGTGGCGCGGCCGGCGATCGGGCTCGACTGCAGCGCCCTGCCCTTCCGCCTGACGCTGGACGGCGGCGGCACCGTCGCGGCGCGCTGCATCGTCGTCGCGACCGGCGCGCGCTACCGCACGCTCGACGTCGCCGATCACGAGCGCTTCGAGGGCCAGGGCATCCACTATGCCGCCACCGCGCTCGAGGGGAAATTGTGCGCGGGCGGCGAGGTGGTGATCGTCGGCGGCGGCAATTCGGCGGGTCAGGCCGCGATGTTCCTTTCGAGCAAGGCGCGCCACGTCCATATCGTCATCCGCGGGCCGGGGCTGGCCGAGACGATGTCGGACTATCTCGTCCAGCGGATCGACGATTCGGAGCGGATCACGCTCCACCCGCACAGCGAGATCTGCGGGCTCGCGGGGGATGCCTATCTCCAGCGCGTCAGCTGGCGCGACAATCGCAGCGGCGACGAGCAGACGCTCGACTGCGCCAATCTCTTCCTGATGATCGGCGCAGTGCCCAACACCGATTGGCTGGGCGGCTGCATCGCGCTCGACGACAAGGGCTTCGTCGTCACCGGCCGCGCGCCCGACGGCCGCTCGCCCGTCGCGCCCTATGCGACCAGCCTGCCCGGCATCTACGCGGTCGGCGACGTCCGCGCCGGCTCGATCAAGCGCGTCGCCTCGGGGGTGGGCGAGGGATCGGTGGTGGTCCACTCGATCCACGGCTGGCTGGCGGAGGGCGCGGAATAAAGCCCTCTCCCGCTCGCGGGAGAGGGTTGGGTGAGGGACTGACGTATCATCCGGGCGCAGCGCCTATGGATACGTCATTCCCTCACCCTCCCACCGCTTGCGCGGCGGGGCCCTCCCTCTCCCGCAGAGCGGGAGAGGGTTTTCAGGGCATCATCCGCTGCAGCTCACGTTCCCTGTCCCAATATTGATGCTTGAGCGCGCCCGCGACGTGCAGCGCGAACAGCGCGTATACCGCGTAGGACAGCCAGACGTGCGCCGCGCCGAACAGATCGTGGACGCGGTCGCGCGGGCCCGGCGCCATGTGCAGGATCGCGCCGATCCGCGGCCACTCGAACAGCCCGAACCAGTACATCGGCGTCGTCGCGGCATTCTTGTACGCCGAATCCATGATCCAGCCGGTCAGCGGCATCGCGAAGATCAGCAGGTAGAGCAGCCAGTGCGTCGCGTGCGAGACGCCGATCTCCCAGCGCCGGTAGCCCGTCGGCAGCGGCGGCGGGCGGTGCGTCAGCCGCCACAGCAGCCGCATGATCGCGAGCCCGAGGATGGTGATCCCGATCGACTTGTGCATGTCGATCGCGGGACGGACCTGCGCGTCGGCGAGGTGCGGCCAGATCCAGGCGAGCGCGACGTTGGCGATGATGCCGATCGCGATCAGCCAGTGCAGCGCTTTGGCGGGGCCGGTATAGCGGGGCATGGCATCTCCTGCGAGCGGTTCGCGAACATCGCTGGCGCGCCGCCGCGCGCGCCGCTAGGGCCGAGCCATACCGCGTTCATCCCGGATTGCTAAGCGCTTCGCTCCATGTCGCCCCTCATGACACCATCGCTCGCCGAGACATTCCGTCGGCAATCGCCGCGGCTCGTCGCCCGGCCGGTGCCGCTGGCGAGCACGCTGATCAGTGGCGGCGCGCTGCTGCTGTTCGCGCTGCTGATCGTGCAGGCGTTCGAGCGGCGCGGCGTCGGCATCTGGTCGGTGGGGATCGCCTACATCCTCTACGACACCGCGCTGCTCGGCTTCACCGCGTGGCAGATCTGGCCGCTGCGGCGCGCGCTGACCCCACCGAAGCCCCCCGCGACGCATCCGACGCTCGGCGTGATCGTCGCCGCGCACAACGAGGCGGGCGTGCTCGGCATCACGATCGATACGCTCGCCGGGCAGCGCGATCCGCCCGAGCTGATCCTGATCGCCGACGACGGATCGGACGACGACACCGCCGCGACGCTCGCGCGGCTCTACGGCCTCGCGGTGCCGGGGCTGGGCGAGATCAGCGGCCCCGCCCCCGGCCTGCCCCGCCTGCGCTGGCTGCGGCTGCGCCACGGCGGCAAGGCGCGCGCGCTCAATGCCGCGATCCAGCTCGTCGATACCGAGATCGTGCTGACCGTCGACGCCGACACGCTGCTCGCACCCGGCGCGCTCGCCGCGATGCGTGACGCGTTCGCGCGCGAACCCGCGCTGGTCGCGGCGACCGGCGTGCTCGCGCCGATCTGCGGGCCGCATCTGTCGGGGCGGCTGTTCGCCTGGTTCCAGACCTACGAATATGTCCGCAACTTCCTGTCGCGCTACGCCTGGGAGAGGCTGGACAGCCTCCTGTTGATCTCGGGCGCGTTCGCGGGGTTCCGGCGCGAGGCGGTGATCGCGGTCGGCGGCTTCGATCCCGAAAGCATGGTCGAGGATTACGAGCTGATCCACCGCATCCACCGCCACGCGGCCGATACCGGGCTCGACTGGACGGTGCGCGTGATCGGCGGCGCGCTCGCCAGCACCGACGCGCCCGCCAGCCCGCTCGCCTTCCTGCGCCAGCGCCGCCGCTGGTTCGGCGGCTTCCTGCAGACGCAGCATTGGAACCGCGACATGGTCGGCAACCGGCGCTTCGGGCGGCTCGGGCTCGCGATGCTGCCGGTCAAGGCGCTCGATACGCTGCAGCCGGTCTACGGCCTCGCCGCGTTCGCGATCCTGATCGGGCTGGTCGTCACCGGCCGGTTCATGCTGGCGCTTCCGATCCTGCTGATCATGATCGCCAAGATCGCGATCGACCTGACCTTCCACCTCTGGTCGCTGGGGATTTACGGCCGCTGGACGGGGCAGCGCGAGGGGCTGGCGCTGGGCCCCGCACTCGTCGCCGCGATCGCCGAGCCGTTCAGCTTCCAGCTGCTCCGCCATGCCGGCGCGATCTGGGGCTGGGTCGCCTTCCTCACCGGCCGCGAGACCTGGGTCCGCCAGCGCCGCACCGCGATCGAGGCCGCACTGCGCTGAGCATCGCGAGCGGCGCGCTTCACCCCTCAAAAGCATCGGCTTGTCGATAACATAGGTGATCGGCCAGAAAAAACTTTTCGCCAAAATCCACTGGAACCGGAGCTAATTTCGTCCGTAGAACGAAAACCGAGGTGGCGCCGCAATGTACGACGTTATGATCAGGTACGAGGATGGGAAGAGGTCGCGGGTGGAAGCCCAGATCGACGATCTCGGCGAGGCATGTGCCTATGTTCTCAGGCTCGCGGACCGATTGAGCGACGCGCCGCACGACGGCCTCGACGAACCCAAATGGGTCGAGATCTTCCGTGAGGATCGCCTCGAAATATCGGTATCGGTGGTTCGCGGCGGCCTGACGGGCAGGCGCGGCGCCCGCGCGGCGCGCTCGGCCTAGCCGGCGCCGCCGCGCGCAAGCTCGCCGGTGTTGCGCAGCATCGCCGCACAATAGCCGGCGCAGCGATCACGCACCCGCCAACCCCTCACCGACGAGCGCGCGCGGATCGACCAGCCGATCGAACGTCGCCGCGTCCACCTTGCCCGATTTGAGCGCCTCCTGGCGCAGCGTCGTGCCGTTGGCGTCCGCCGCCTCGGCGATGTGCGCGGCGGCGTCGTAGCCGATCGCGGGCGAAAGCGCGGTCACCAGCATCAGCGACTGCGACAGCGCCGCGTCGATCCGCGCGCGATCGAGCAGCGTGCCCTCCACCGAATGCACCCGCAGCATCTCGCACGCGTCGCCCAGGATGTGCGCCGAATGCAGCAGGTTGGCGATGATCACGGGGCGCATCGCGTTGAGCTCGAAATTGCCCTGGCTGCCCGCGAAGGCGACTGCGGCATCCTCGCCGATCACCTGGATGCACACCATCACCATCGCCTCGCACTGCGTCGGATTGACCTTGCCCGGCATGATCGACGAGCCCGGCTCGTTGGGCGGCAGCTTGAGCTCGCCGATCCCGCAGCGCGGGCCCGAGGCGAGCCAGCGCATGTCGTTGGCGATCTTCATGCACGCCACCGCCAGCCCGCGGATCGCCGCCATCGCCGCGACCGAGGCATCGAGCGAGCCTTGCGCCGCGAACTTGTTGGGCGCCGTGACGAAGGGCTTGCCCGTCAGCACGGCGATCTCGGCGGCGATCTCGCGCGAAAAACCCGGGGGTGCGTTGATCCCCGTCCCCACCGCGGTGCCCCCCGCGGCGAGCTCGTAGAGCCCCCAGCGCGTCTCCTCGATCCGCCGCATCGCGTCGCGGATCTGATGCGCCCAGCCCGACCATTCCTGCCCGACGGTGAGCGGCACCGCGTCCTGCAGGTGCGTGCGCCCGGTCTTGACGACATCCATCCACAGCAAGGCCTTGGCTTCGATCGCGGCGGCCAGCGCATCGGCGCGCGGCAGCAGCCCCTCGTCGAGCGCGGCGAGCGTCGCGATGTGCATCGCGGTCGGGAAGCTGTCGTTGGACGACTGGCCCATATTGACGTGATCGTTCGGGTGGACGGGCGTCTGGCTGCCGATCGCGCCGCCGAGCAGCTGGATCGCGCGGTTCGAGATCACCTCGTTGAGGTTCATGTTGGATTGCGTGCCCGATCCCGTCTGCCAGACGTAGAGCGGGAAATGATCGTCGAGCGCGCCCGCGATCGTTTCGTCGCACGCCTGCACGATCGCCGCCGCCAGCACCGGATCGATCCTGCCGCCGCGCGCATTGACGATCGCGGCGGCCTTCTTGACGATGCCGTAGGCGTGATAGACCGCCTTGGGCATGCGATCCTCGCCGATCGCGAAATGCTGGAGCGAGCGCTGCGTCTGCGATCCCCAATAGCGATCGGCGGGCACCTGCGAGACGCCCATCGAATCATATTCCGCGCGCAGCCCGTCGGCGGCGATGCCGATCGGCACGTCGCGCAGCCGGGAATCTGGCTTCGTGGCTGGCGGCTCGGTCTGGTCGGGCATGATCCGGTCTCCTGGTTCCGCCGACACCGGTAGGCGCCGCGCACGCTACACGGTATAAGGCGGCGATGCCCGCCTGTTTCAAGACGATGGCCTCGCCGGTCGGCATGCTGACGCTGGTCGCCGACGACGATGCACTGGTCGCGATCCTGTGGGAGCGCGACGGGCCGACGCGCGTTCCGGTCGACCCGCTGGTCGCGGCGCCCGATCATCCGCTGCTCGGCGAGGCGCAGCGCCAGCTCGACGACTATTTCGCCGGGCGATCGACCAGGTTCGACCTGCCGCTGGCGTTTCGCGGCACCGACTTCCAGCGACGGGTGTGGGCGGCGCTATTGACGATCCCGTTTGGCGAGACGCGTTCCTATGCCGAGATCGCGCGGCAGATCGGCCGACCCGATGCCTGCCGCGCGGTCGGCGCCGCGAACGGCCGCAACCCGATCTCGATCGTCGCCCCCTGCCACCGCGTCGTCGGATCCTCGGGCGCGCTGACCGGCTTTGCGGGCGGGCTGGCGGCGAAGGCGTATCTGCTCAGTCTCGAGCGCGGCGACGATCCGGCGTCGGCGCCGAGGCAGGCGTCGCTCGCGTTGTGACGTGGGCAGCCCCCTCCCCGTCATCCCAGCGAAGGCTGGGATCTCCCGGAAGGGCGCGCGGCGCCCACCCCGACGAGATCCCAGCCTTCGCTGGGATGACGAATAGGTACTGCAATCGCGACGCGAGCGCCCGTAACCAAAGCCCCCGCCCAAGCGTATAGACCCCGATGACCCAGCCCACCGCCCCCGCCGAACCCTCGCTCGATCGCCGCGTCTTCC
>CAXTVK010000117.1:0-7359 GCA_964247655.1 uncultured Sphingomonadaceae bacterium
GCGAAGCGCGTCGGGTCTTTCAGGAAATCGACGATCTCCTGCAGCTCCTCGCGCGCCTCATCGATGCCGGCGACGTCGTCGAAGGTCACCTTGCCGTGCTTCTCGGTGAGCAGTTTCGCGCGACTCTTGCCGAAGCCCATCGCGCCCGATCCGGCGTTCTTCTGCATCTGGCGCATCACGAAGAAGGCGATGCCGAGGATCAGCAGGAAGGGCAGGGCCTGGTACAGCAGCAGCAGCCAGACCGAGGTCTGCTCCTCGGGCTTGGCGCGGAAGCGCACGCCCTTGTCCTGCAGCCGCTGGACGAGCTGCGCGTCGCCGGGCGAGACGGTGTTGAAGCTCTGGTCGTTGCCGATCTTGCCGCTGATATTGTTGTCCGAGATCACCACGTCCTTGACGCTGCCGTCGGCGACCTTGGCGAGGAAATCGGAATAGGCGATCGTGTCGCTGGCGCGCGCGTCGCGCATGCCGCCGTCGAACAGCGAGACGAACAGGAACAGCGCGCCGACGATCGCGAACACGACAAGCATGTTCTTCATCCAGGCGTTGCTGCCGTTGCCGCCGCCCTGGGGGTCCTTGTCGTCGTTCTGCATGGTCTTCCGATCGCCTGGATGTACCGACAATGTAGGCGGAGGTACGTTAATGGCAATGGAACAACGCCGATCAGGCTGATCGATGCGGCGGGGCGGGAGCGAAGGTCCAGACCGCGCCGCCGCGCGCGCGTACGCCGGCAAGCGTCGCGATGCCGCCCGAGGCGAGCACGGCCATCAGGTGTGCGAGCCCCGGGCCGTCGGGCGAGGCGCCGAAATGCGCGGAAAACAGCCGGATCAGCGCGCGCCGGATGAGTTCGCGGGGGGCGTCGCCGGGGGTGAGGACGACGGTGCCGCCTGCGCTGCGCGTGGCGTCGGCGAAGAGGCGGTCCGCGAGGATATCGAGCGCGGCGTCGGCGTCGCGCAGGTGGTCGGCGGAGGCCGCGACTCGCAGCGGATCGAGCCAGGGGGTGTCGGCGAGCAGCGCGCGGGCGGCGGTGCGGCCGAATCGGGGGTTGGCGTTGGAGGGATCGAGCGCCGGGACGAGGCCGGACGTCGCCACGATCGCTGCGAGCTCCGCTTTGTGCCAGCCGAGGAGGGGGCGGAGCAGCAGCGTGGGCGATCCGTCGACGAGCGGGCGCGACGGGCGGATGCCGCTCAGTCCCGACAGCCCGGAGCCGCGCGCGAGGCGCATCAGCACGGTCTCGGCCTGGTCGTCGGCGTGATGCGCGGTGAGGATCGCGGGAAGGTTTTCCGCAGCGGCCCAGTCGGCGAGCGCGGCATAGCGCGCGCGGCGCGCCTCGCCCTGCAGGCCGTCGCCGGCGGTGGCCACCGAGACGCGCGCGACGGTGTGGGCGACGCCGATCGCGCAGGCCGTCTCGGCGCAGGCGGTCGCCTCGTCGGCGCTGTCGGGCCGCAGACCGTGATCGACCGTCATCGCCGCGACCGAACCCGCCGCCGCGGCGAGCAGCAGCAGCGCGAGGCTGTCGGGTCCGCCCGAGAAGGCTATGCCGAGGCGCGCGTCCGGCGCGATCCCCGCCGCGATCAGCAGCGCGTCGCGATCGGCGCGGAAGCGATCGACTGAAGCGGAGGACATCGGTTCGTCTAACCGTCACCCCGGGCTCGACCCGGGGTCCCGCTATTTCCTGCAAAACAGAAGCGGGACCCCGGCTCGAGGCCGGGGTGACGAAAACTCAATTCATGCGCCGCATTTGGCATCCGTGCGTCCCTGCGCGACGCGCGCCTTCAATGTCGCATTGGCGGTCGCGCCGTAGACGTCCTGGAATTCGCCGTACGCCTGGCAGGCATCCGCCTTCTTGTTGAGCCGGGCCAGCGTCTGCCCGAGATAATAGAGGCTGTCGGGCGCGCGATCGCCGCGCGGGAACTGCTTGTAGCTCGCGTAGAAGGCCTTGGCGGCTTCGCTCAATTGCCCGTCGTCGTAATAGGATCGGCCGAGCAGGTTCTGCGCGTAGCTCGCGCGCTTGCTCTTGGGATATTTGGTCGCGACCTGCGAAAGCTGCGTCTCGGCATCGGCGTAGCGCTTCTGCGTCCACAGCGAATAGCCGAGCATATAGCCGTCCTCGGCCGGGTCGCCCGTCTTGGCGAGCGCGGGTGGGGGCGCCGAGCCGACCGAGCCCGGCGCGGGCGCCGCGTCGCCGGCTTCGTCGGCCATCGTGTCGGCGGGCGGCGGTGCCTTGCCGCCGGTCGGCTTGCGGCCCTGCGGCCCGAAGGGCGCCGCGGACTGGTCGTCGGCCGAGGCGGGCGGCGGCCCGCCCTGGCGGCCTTGCGCAGCCGCGGCACCGACCGCCGCACCACCCGCACCGCCCTCGATCGCGTTGAGGCGGTAGTCGGTATCGCCCTTGAGCTTGGCGAACTGCTGCTCGAGCACGGTCAGCCGGTGGTCGTTCTGCTCGGCCTGGTTGGTGAGCGTCTGCACCTGCTGCTCGAGCGCGCCGACGCGGCCGGTGAGATCGGAAAGCGGCGTGCCGGCCGGCGATCCGGCGTCGGCGGGCGCGGCCGAAGGCGGCGCGATCTGCGGCTCGAAATAGTCGGGATTGCCGCCGGGGAAGACTTTCCGCTGCACGGCGTGCATCTGCTTTTCGAGCGCGTCGACGCGGCGGGGCAGCTGGTCGTCCGATTGGGCGAGCGCGGGCGCGGCGGTGCCGGCCAGCAGGAGGACGATGATCGCCAGGCGCATGGGCATGATCCCTTGAGGTGTTCGCGTCATCCTATCGCAAAACGCGGCTGTCGCCACGATGAAGCGTCAGGGCTGCGGTTGCGGCGTCGCGGCGTTGCCGTCGGCCGCGCGGAAGGCGGACGGGGTGCTGCCGTCGTCGCTGGCGGAAGGCGGCGTTTCGGCACTGCCGTCCGATCGCCTGCGCTCACGGGTGGATCGGCGATGCGTCGGCGCCTCGGTCTCGACGGCGGGTGCGGCGGGCGGTGTCGCCGCCGCGGTCGCCGCGCGATTGCGCAGCGAGTCCGGCTTGAGGCTGACGTCGGAGAGATGCTCCGCCGGCGCGCCGAGCGGCGCCACCGGCTGGCCACCGACCGTCACCGCCAGGCCCTCGGGCTTGCCGGTGCGGATCACCGGATCGACCGCGGTGGCGGGAACGTCCCAGCTCTTGCCCTGATCGAGCGTGCCGGTGAACAGCGTCGCGCCGCTGCGTTCGGAGACGTTGAACCACACCGGCTTGAGCGCGGTCAGCCGCACCGCGCCGCCGACGGGGGCGGGCGCGCGCGCGACGGTGGTGCCGGCCGCGGGCGCCGCCGCAGCGTCGGGTGCGCCGCTGGTATCGCCGTTGGCGGCGAGCCGGGCGCGCGCGTCGGGGCCCTCGCCGGTCAATATGCCGCTGCGCCAGATGCCGTAGCCCGCGACGAGCAGGATCGCGATCGCCAGCGCCACGAAGGCAAGCAGCCGCGGCGGCAGGCGCACGGGATCGGCGGGCTCGTAGGGTTCGTAGGCGGTCCGCGGCGCGGTGCTCGCCGAGCGCGCCAGCTCGGCGCGGAATTCGGTCGACAGCGCGATCGGATCGAGATCGACCGCGCGCGCATAGGCCTTGACGAAGCCCGCGCTGTAGGGCGCCGCCGGCATGCCCTCGAGCCGGCCATCCTCGATCTGGACGAGCAGCCGCACCGGAATGCGCGTCTGCTTGCCGATATCCTCCAGCGTCTGTCCGCGTGCCTCGCGGGCTGCGCGTAGTCGTGCGCCCACCGTCGTCGGCGCGTTCGCCGTCCGCTCACCCGTATCGTCCATTCCGTCTCCCCGCCGGGGCCTGCACCCACACGCTGCGCCACGCTACCGTCGCTTTCTCGCAACAGGGCCGCGACAAAGTCAAATGTCGTGGTGCGGGTTTTGCGAACTATGCGTTCGGGCGTGCGCAAAGCACGCGTGATCGGACCGATTCCGCGCGATCGGCGCGGCGCGTGTCGCGATCAGAGCAGTGCGACGCCGTGCTCGGTCGCCCAGGCGTCCATCCGCTTGCGGAGATCGCGCGGCCCCGCGGCGAGCCACGCCGGCATCGCCTCGCGCACCGCGCCGACGTCGAGCGAGCGGATCATCGCCTTGATCGGGCCGACCGCGGCGGGGGTGATCGAAAGCCGGTCGATACCCAGCCCGAGCAGCGCCATCGCCTCGAGCGGCCGCCCGCCCATCTCGCCGCACACGCCGACGGGCACACCCGCCGCCCGGCAGGCGACGACCACGCGCGACAGGAAGCGCAGGATCGCGGGGCTCAGCCAGTCGTAGCGTTCGGCCAACCGGGGGTTGCCGCGATCGGCCGCGAACAGGAACTGCGTCAGGTCGTTGGTGCCGATCGACAGGAAATCGAGCTGTGGCAACAGCTGATCGAGCACCTCGGCGAGCGCCGGCACCTCGAGCATCGCGCCGTAGCGCACCGTGCCTGCGATGCTCTTGCCGCGGCCGATCAGCCAGGCGCGCTGCTCCTCGAAGATCTGGCGCGCGTCCTCATATTCCCAGGGTTCGGAGACCATCGGGAACATCACGTGCAGCGTGCGCCCCGCCGACGCCTCGAGCAGCGCGCGCGCCTGCGCCTTCATCAGCGCGTCGCGGCCGAGCGCGAGGCGCAGCGCGCGCCAGCCCATCGCCGGATTCTCCTCCCCCGACGCGCCCTCTATCTTCATATAGGGCAGCGCCTTGTCGCCGCCGATGTCGACCGTGCGGAAGATCACCGGGCGGTCGCCCGCCGCCTCCATCACATCCTTGTAGAGACGCTGCTGATGCTCGCGCTGGGGCAGCGTCGCCGAGACGAGGAACTGGAATTCGGTGCGGAACAGCCCGATGCCGTCGGCGCCGGTGACGTCGAGCTGCGCCGCATCGTCGCGCAGCCCAGCATTGACCATCAGCTGGATGCGCACGCCGTCGCGCGTCGTCGCGGGAAGGTCGCGGAGCGTGGCGAATTCGGCGCGGCGCTTCTGGGTGACCGCGAGCTTGGCCTCGAACGCCTCCTCCATCGGCGCGGTCGGGCGCGCGACGAGATGGTTCTGCGTCGCATCGAGCAGCAGCAGGTCGCCCTCCGCGACAGTATGCCGGATGTCGCGAGTGCGGCCGAGCACGGGCACCCCCATCGCGCGCGCGACGATGGTGACGTGCGCGGTGAGCGAACCCTCTTCAAGCACGACGCCCTTGAGCCGGCGACGATCATATTCGAGCAGCTCGGCGGGCCCGAGATTGCGCGCGATCAGGATCGAATCCTGCCGCAGCCCCATCTGTGCCGCGGTGCCGAGCTGACCCGAGACGATCCGCAGCAGCCGATTGGCGAGATCCTCGAGATCGTGCATCCGGTCGCGCAGCAGCGGATCGTCGATCTCGCGCATCCGCTGGCGGGTGCGCTGCTGGACGCGCTCGATCGCCGCCTCGGCGGTCAGCCCCGAGCTGATCGCGTCGTTGATGCGCCGGCTCCAGCCTTCGTCATAGGCGAACATCTTATAGGTCGCGAGCACGTCCTGATGCTCGCCCGCGGTGCCGAATTCGGCCTGGCTCATCATCCGGTCGATCTGCTCGCGCATCTGCCGGAACGCCGAATAGACGCGCTGGCGCTCGGCCTCGATGTCCTCGGCGATGCTGTGCTCGATCACCACGCGCGGCTGGTGGAAGACGGCGTGGCCGCGCGCCATCCCGTCGACCAGCTTGAGCCCGTCGAGATGCGCCGGGCCGGTGTCGCGCGCGCCCGATCCGGCGCCGAGCCCCTCGTCGATCAGCCCGGCGGCGGCGATCAGCTCGGCGAGCACCATCGCGACGGTCTGCAGCGCCTCGATCTCGACATCGTCGTAGCGGCGCGGCGCCTCGTGCTGGACGCACAGCACGCCGACCGCGCGCTCGCGGCGCACGATCGGGACGCCCGCGAAGCTGTGATACAGTTCCTCGCCGGTCTCGGGCTTGTAGGCGAATTCGGGATGCGATTCGGCCTCGTCGAGATTGAGCGTCTCGACATGCTTGGCGATGGTGCCGA
Organism: uncultured Sphingomonadaceae bacterium; assembly: GCA_964247655.1. Lineage (GTDB taxonomy): Bacteria > Pseudomonadota > Alphaproteobacteria > Sphingomonadales > Sphingomonadaceae > Solisphingomonas. The sequence continues at coordinate 5,996 of CAXTVK010000117.1, forward strand.
CCAGGCCTTCGCCCAGCGCCATCTTGGTGACGTGGACCGCCGCCTGGCTCAACCCGCGTGTGGCATAGAGCTCGAGCACGCCCTCGCGAAGCAGATAGATCGAGCAGACCTCGCTGGTCAGCGCCTCGCCGATGATCTGGACGACGTTGTTGAGCTTGGCCTGCGCATGCGTCCGCCCGGCCATAACGTCGTGCAGCCGCGTGAGGATCTCTCGCGCGGCGCTGGCGGCAGGGGTGGGAATGGGCAGCGGCATTGTCGCAGCGCTATCAGATCGATGGGGCGCTTACCAAGCGGCGTTTGCTATGCGCTAACGCCTGACGCTAGCACCCGTTCGTCCTGAGTAGCCATTGAGCTTGTCGAAATGGCGTATCGAAGGATGGTGGCCTGACGGAGCCTTCCTTCGATACGGGTCTTCGGCAAGCTCAGCCCCTACTCAGGACGAACGGCTTTGGGTAACCGGTTAGTTTACGCCGCCGGTTCGATCCGCTCGATCCCCAGACGGGGGATCTCGATCGCGGGGCAGCGGTCCATCACTAACTTGAGCCCCGCGGCCTCGGCGCGCGCGGCGGCGGCCTCGTCGATCACGCCGAGCTGCATCCACACAGCTTTCGCACCCGCCGCGATCGCGTCGTCGACTGCATCGCCAGCGGCGGCCGAGTTGCGGAAGATGTCGACCAGGTCGATCGGCTCGCCGATCTGCGCGAGCTCGCGCCAGACATATTCGCCGTGGACATGCTCGCCGGTGATCTGCGGATTGACCGGGAACACGCGGTAGCCATGCGCCTGCAGCGTCGCCATCACGCCGTAGCTCGGTCGGCTCGGCCGATCCGACGCGCCGACCAGCGCGATCGTGCGCGTCTCGCGGAGCAGCTGGGCGATCTCGTCGTCGGTGGTGAGCGGCATGGAACGTCTCCTCGGGCGAGGTAACCGATCAGCCGGGCGTTCGTTTCAAAAGCCGTCGCTCACTCCAGCCGTCGCCCTGCGCAGGCAGGGGCCCATCTCTCTCGCTGTCGGCCTCGCGGCACCTCGTACAGACATGGGCCCCTGCCTGCGCAGGGGCGACGGCTATCGATTGAGCGCCGCCGCCACCTTCTCGGCGATCGCGAGAAACGGCTCGGCCGCCGCATCATCGCGCGCCGCGGGCGGCTCGCCCGCGTCCGACGCCAGGCGGATCGCGATGTCGAGCGGCACGCGGCCCAGGAACGGGATGCCGAGCCGCTCGGCCTCCTTCTCCGCGCCGCCGCGGCCGAACGGATCGGAGACCTCGCCGCAATGCGGGCAAACATAGCCCGCCATATTCTCCACCAGGCCCAGGATCGGGATGCCCGCGGTGTTGAACAGGTCGATCGCGCGCGCCGCGTCGA
>CAXTVK010000118.1:0-7252 GCA_964247655.1 uncultured Sphingomonadaceae bacterium
GCGCCGATCATCGCGTTCCTCAGCCCGGAGAAGATCTGGTATGCGGGCGGCGCCATGATCCAGAGTTCGATGACGCTGCTCGGCGCGACCCCGTCGGAATGGTGCGAGCCCCATGGCGACGCGACGCTATGATGGTCGAGGCTCTCTGTGCCCGGTCCCGGTTCCCATGACTGGCCGGCTCAGCCGCTCGTTTCCGCTCCATGGCAGCGAGATACGACCACCCGGCTCATGATCAAGCAGCTGACGACGTGTTTATGCGTCGCGGACCACATCTGCTCCTAAAACGTCATAATCTCAAAAGCATATTGGACGCATTCGCGCGCCGAGCGTTTAGGCCGAACCATGATAATCGTAAGGAGCCACGATATGGCGACAACACTCAAGGCGAGTTTTGAGACCCGGCGCGAAGCGGAGATGACGGTCGAACGTCTCGTCCAGGAGTTCGGGATCGAACGCACCGACATCTTCATCACCACAGAGGGTGATGCCAACAGCGCGGGTGACGCAGCCGCCGGATCCGATACCGCGTCCGGTGAACCCAGCCCTGAAGCACGGGACGACGCCGAACTTCGGGGCGCGATCCTCGTATCTGTCGATCTCGACGACGAAGGGAAAGTCGAATCGGTCAAGTCGGCCTTCGCTGAATTCGAGGCGAGGGAAATGACCCAAGGCTGAATCAGATCGGCCGCCGGGCTCCAGGGAGCGCGGCGGCCGTCTCCTTATTTGTCCGCGCGCAGCAGCGTCGTCTCGGCGAGATGCTCGGCGATGAACCAGACCTGCGGCTCGTTGGTGCGGATCACGTTGCTGACGAGCAGGTCGTTGGTGCCGTCGTCACCCGATTCATCGGCCTCGTCGGCGCCCTCGTGCGCTTGGCGCAGGATGATCTCATGCGCTTCGAGCAGCCGCGCCAATTGCGTCGGCACATCCTCGCGGCCCTTGGGCGGGCGCGGAATCTTCGTCATCTCCGCGACGTCGGGCGCCATCGCGATACTGATCCCGCCCAGCGCCATGATCCGTTCGGCGATCATGTCGACGAGTGTTACCTGCGCCTCGTAATGCGTGTCGAGCAGCAGATGGAGCTGGTAGAAGGTCGCGCCGGACATCTGCCAGTGATGCTTCTTGTACATGTCGCGCAGCGTCATCGTGTCGGCGAGCACCTGATTGAGCGTCGCGACGCTTTTCGTGCGCGCATTGTCCTCGAGCGCGAGCGGCAGGTTCTTGAGCGTGCCGTACGGCTGAATCTCGCGATATTCGACCTTGTACTGGGGCTGCGCCTCCTGGGTCGGCTTGGACGCGGCGGGTTTGCGGGCCATATCTGTCTTCCTCTGTAAACGGCCGGACGCGCCGACAGGTGACACTCAAACGACGACGACGTGGCTAAGTGCCGCGCTGCCGGCGAGAATTCGCCTCAATCCGCGTCCGTGGCATGGCGCATCGTCTCGAGCAGCTCGCCAAGGCGCGCGAGCCGGGCGGCGGCACCGGGTATCGCCTCGGCGAGCAAACACCGATCCTTCTTCTTCGCAAACCCCATCGCAGCCGCCGAGGCGGGCACCGTACCGTGGAAGGTGAACGCGATCGCGCCCGGCCCGGCGTCGATGCGGGCGACACCCGCGTCGTGGGCGAGCAGCCGGACCGCAGCGATCCGCAGTAGTGTGGCGGCGTCGTCGGGCATTGCGCCGAACCGGTCCTCGAGCTCGTCCTCGAAGCTGTCGAGTTCGACGGTCGAGCCCACGCGAGCGAGCCGCGCATATAGGGCAAGCCGGACCGACATGTCGGAGATCCAGTCCTCCGGCAGGCAGCCAGCGATGCCGAGGTGCAGGTCGGGCGTCCAGCGATCGGCGTCCTCCCCGCGCGCGCGGCGCAGGCCGGCGGCCAGCAGATGCTGGTAGAGATCGACCCCGATCAGCTTCATGTGCCCCGCCTGCGCGTCGCCCAGCAGATCGCCGGCGCCGCGCATGTCGAGATCGCGCGCGCTGATCGCGAAGCCTGCGCCGAGCGTGTCGAGCGCCTGCAGCGTGCGCAGCCGCTTCAGCGTCGTCTCGGCGATGTTCGCATCGGGTGCGGTCGTCAGCAGCAGCTGGCCGCGTCGTCCGCCGCGTCCGACCCGGCCGCGCAGCTGGTGCAGCTGCGACAGGCCGAAACGATCCGCGTGCCAGACCACCATCGTATTCGCGCGCGGCACGTCCAACCCCGCCTCGATGATGTTGGTGGCGAGCAGCACGTCGCCTTCGCCGCCGCTGAACCGCACCATCGCCTCGTCGATCTCGGCGGCAGGCATCTTGCCGTGCGCGGCGACGATCTCGAGATCAGGTACGAGCCTTGCCAGCCGCTCGCCCATGTCCGCCATGTCCTCGATCCGCGCGACGACGACGAAGCTCTGCCCGCCGCGGCCTCGCTCGCGCAGCAGCGCAGTGCGCACCACCGCGTCGTCGAAAGTAGCGACGCTGGTGCGGACGGGCTGGCGGCGTGCCGGCGGCGTCGCGATCACCGACATCTGCTGCAACCCGACGAGGGCTGCCTGCAGCGTCCGCGGGATCGGTGTCGCGCTCAGCGTCAAGACATGCTCGGCGCCGAGCGCACGCAGCCTGGTCTTATCGGCCGCGCCGAAGCGTTGCTCCTCGTCGACGATGACAAGGCCAAGTTCGCGGTAGTCGACGCCCTTGGCCGCGACGGCCGCAGTGCCGATCACGATCGCGATCGAACCATCGGCGAGTCCCTTCCTCACCGCCGTCTTTTCAGCCGCACTCGACAGGCGGGACAATCCCGCAACCGTCACCCCAATGTCGGCGAAGCGCTTGGTGAAGAGCGCGAGATGCTGGCGGACGAGTACCGTAGTCGGAGCAGCGATCGCGACCTGCTTGCCGGCGAGCACCGCCAGCGCCGCCGCACGCAGCGCGACCTCGGTCTTGCCGTAGCCGACGTCGCCGATCACCAGCCGGTCCATCGGACGACCTGAACCAAGATCGGCGCGCACCGCGTTGATCGCCCGCGTCTGGTCTGGCGTATCGGTAAAGGCGAAGGCGGCGGCGAAGCGCTCATAGGCGTCGGACGGCGGTTCGATCACCGGTGCCGTGCGATCGGCGCGCTCGGCTGCCAGAAGCGCGAGATCGCGCGCGCTCTGCGCGATCGCCTCGTCGATCGCACCACGCCGCTTTAGCCAACTCGATCCGTCGAGCCTATCGAGCGTGACCGCGTCGCGGTCCGCACCGTAGCGCCAGATCCGATCCGCCTCGGCGACGGGCACCAGCCTGCGTCCGCCGTCGGCATAATCGAGAATGATCGCGTCGCCCGCATCGCCTGCCGGACCGGCGGGAAGCGCCTCCAAGCCTGCGATCACGCCGATGCCGAAATCCTCGTGCACCACGACGTCGCCGGGTGCCAAGGCGCCCGCGTCGCTCGCCGGAAAGCCGGAGACCGCCGCATGCTCCTCGAACACAGCGCGACTGCCAAGCAGGTCGGTGGCAGCGACGATCGCGAGGCCGTCGGCGCGCCAGCCGCGATCGACGGGCATTTCGAGCGTCGTCAATTCGGCATCCGACGTCCGCGCCGCGGACCAGCTCGCGACCGCGAGGGGCTCGACCGATAGAATGCGCGCGACGCGACGGCGCAGGAAGCGAAGATCCCGCGCACCGCCGACGAGCAGCAGGCGGCAGCCATCAGCCATGAGGCCCCGCGCCCAGCTAGCAAAGGCGCGCACCGGGGCCTTGCCTTCGGCGAAATGGGGGACGGAGGCATTTGATGCGGGAGCGATGCCCGTCGCGCGGTCGCAGAACACCGCCCAGGCCGCATCGTCGAGCACCGGCAGCACTGGCGCATCGCCGCGCGTCGCGTCGGCGACGAGCGCCAGGAAGCGGGCTCGCCGGACCGTCAGATCCAGATCGGCGAAATGCGCCGCATCGGGAAGGTGCGCGAAGATATCGCAAGGCGTATCGCCCAACGGAGGCTCCTGCACGCGACCGACATCGAGTGCCTCCCGCTCGCCAGTGCCCAGTTGCGTGACGGGATCGAAGGTGCGGATCGCAACGATCGTGCCGTCCTCCGCCTCGATCCGGCAGGGCGTGTCGGCATCGACCGGAAAGAGATCGACGACATGGCCGCGCACCGCCATGTCGCCCGGTTCGTCGACCCGGTCGACGTGGCGGTAGCCGATCTCCTCGAGCGTGCGCGCCATCCCGGCGTCATCGAACGCATCGCCGACCTGGTATTGCGGCGGGACGGCATCGAACGCCGAGGGCGACGGATAGAGATGGGTGGCCGCCTCGACGGTGGTCACAAGACAGACGGGTGTCCGTCCGGCCTGTCTCAGCCGGCGGAACGCCGCTGCCCGGTGTCCGGCGTTTGCCGGCGACGGCGGCGCGCGATCGCCCGGCAGAGCATCGCTGGACGGCAGGTGGACGACGACGGCGTCGGGCGCTGCGGCTTGCACCGCCGCCGCGATCGAGAGCGCGCGCTGCTCGTCGGTGGCAACGAACAGTGCGGATTTCGAAGCAACCGCGTCAGCGAGCGTCGTCGCGATCAATCCGATAGGTGCAGACTCGGGTTTGCCCGAGGCGACTTTTCTGGTCCGGGAAGGCTGCGTCATGATCGGCTCGTGCTCGACGCATGATCCGGGGCCCGCAGGTCTCTATCGACCGTCGCGACATCGTCGGTAATCACGCGATGGTCTGCGTACGGGGCCCGCATGGTGCGGGCCCCTAATCTATGGTGCGGTGCTCAGACGCGCGTCGTGTCGTTCGCATAGAGTGCGCGATCGCGTGCGATCTCGTCGCGATCATAGGCGGGCGCGGCCTCGTCGAAGCGGTCCCAGCCGGTCTCGCGATACGCATTGCCGCGGGCGGAAGCATCTACCGAACGGTTGCGGTCGAGCACCGCCTCGACCTCGGCCCGCTGTCCTTCGGCCGCACGCACGCTGACGAGCGTACCGCCGCGGCGCACGCCTTCGGAATAGACGTTGGCCTCTTCGTCGCTGTGACCCGCATTCTTGAGCGCGCCGACGATGCCGCCAGTGGTTGCACCACCGAGCGCGCCGATGCCCGCGCCCGCCGCGGTCGCCGCCAGCCACCCGGCCGCGACGATCGGCCCGAGGCCCGGGATCGCGAGCAGGCCGAGGCCGGCCAGCAGGCCGCCGGCGCCGCCGAGTACCGCGCCCGTCGACACCCCGCGCGACACGTCGCCATGGTCGTTGACGCCGTCATGCCCGGCATGATCCCCAGTTCCGTTGTTGGCGATCAGGCTGATCTCGTCGTGCGGCACGCCGGCCGCTTCAAGGTCGCGGACTGCTGCGGCGGCATCGCTATAATCGTCGAATAGGCGCGTGATGCTATTGGTCATGTCAGTCTCCGATAAAATGGGGATCAGCGCGCGGTGACGTCGCCCTTGTAGTCGAGCATGACGGTCACCGGCTTTCCGCCCTTCATTGCGCTGCCCTGCCAGATGCCGTCATCGGTCTTGGCGAGCTTGCCGATGTTGGAGAAGCCCGCCTTGGCAATCCGACCTTGCGCCTGATTCCGCGTGAACGAATTGCGGCCATTGGCGGGCGTAGCGGCCGTATGGACGCCGGCGTCCTTGATCATCGGATTGTGCGCGCTCGTCAATGCGGTCTGCGCCTGCGCGCCACTCGCCACCACGATCGTCGCTGCGATCGCAAACCATTGTATCGTCATCTGAATTCTCCCTGGTTCGACCAGTCCACCGGCCGAACGATGCTCCGGCCCGGTGGCTAATCGATTGTGATTGGCTTATGCGCGGCGTTCGCCGAGAACGTTGCGAAACGTCAGTCCTTGACCGCGTCGAGATCATCTACGTCACTATCGAGATGCTCCTCGATCGCCTCGGCGATGAGGTCGAGCTGTTCGGGCGTCGCGGTCAGTTCGAGCTGCGTGCCATCCTCGTCCTCGATCGAGAGGATGAACCCCTCGTCCGATGGTTCGATGGTGAAATGCGCAAGGGTCTTGGCCATGTTGATATCCTTTTTGAAGTTCGTTGAATGTCGCCCGCGGATCCGACCGGAATAGGCCAGTCGGCGGCGCAATTGAGGAGGCGACGGGCGGGCACTTTGGCCCGCCACTGTTTCAGGCGGCAGCCGGCGCGAGAAAAGCTTCGGCGTCGAGATCCGTCGTCAGCTCGCGATCCCACAGGCGGAGCTGCCCGATCGTCGTGAGAAAAGCCTTTGCGTCGGCGCCCTCGCCGAGTTCGATAAGGCCGGCGTCCATGTCGTCCTCGCCAATCCCGGCCTTGTCGATCAGCGGTAGCGCGTCGGCGGTATAACCGATGAACTTGCTGTGCCCGAACGCGTCGCTGACGAAATCCTTGGCGGTCTTGTCCTTGGCGAGCATTGCCGCGCCTTCGACCGACAGCACCAGCGCGACCGCGTCGTAGAGGATCGACGGCCCACCATCGATTTTCTGCTTGCCCTCGACCAGCGTGCCGTCGTCGAGCGTTGCCCCCGCGACCTTGGGCGTGATCACCTCGTAGACCGCCTTCGCCGCGACCACCGCATCGATCAATGCGGTGACGATCGCCGCCTCGGCGCCATCTGTGACGAGAATGCCAAGCTTGCGGCCCTCGAAGCTGCCCTTGGCGGTCTTGGCGATGCTGAGCGCGTCGGACGGCGGCAGATCGGTGCGGGTCTCGACCGCAGCCTTGGCCGGGGCCGGCATCGCTTTCAGGCCGAGACCGGTGGCGACTACCGTCGCCAGCTTCTCGTCGATGTTGAGCAGATGGCCGACCATCGACTCGCGAATATCGACGCGCTCGCACTTGGAGAGCTCGAACACCAGCGCGTCGCCGATATGCTTCTGCTCGATGTCACTCTGGCTGATGAAAAACTGCCGCGCCTGGCTGTAATGATCAGCGAAGCTCGCCGAGCGCACCTGCGCCTTTCGACCCGATTCCTCAGCGGCGAAATGCTTGTAGCCGGTGGTTGGGCTTTCGCGCGGGCCGGCCCAGCTATTGGGCTCATAGTTGGCGCGTCCCTTGGGGTTGCGCATCGCCATGTGGCCGTCCTGCTGAAAATTGTTCACCGGGACCTTGGGCGCGTTGATCGGAATGTGCGTAAAATTGGGGCCGCCGAGCCGCTTCAGCTGCGTGTCGAGGTAGGAGAAGTTGCGACCCTGCAGCAGCGGATCGTTGGTGAAGCCTATGCCCGGCACGACGTTCTGCGTGCAGAAGGCGACCTGCTCGGTTTCGGCGAAGAAGTTGTCGACGACGCGGTCGAGCACGAAGCTGCCGATGATTTTCACCGGAATCTGGT
>CAXTVK010000119.1:0-7222 GCA_964247655.1 uncultured Sphingomonadaceae bacterium
GCGACGGATGCGCTTCTTGGCTTGCGGCGTGTTCGCCATGGATGTCCTCGAACCTTGAACAAAAGGGATGGCGGCGCAGGCGAACCAGCACCGGGAAGGCAAGCCCCTTACGGACAGCCGGGAGATTCGTCAACTTAGCGCTGGCACGCGGTGCAGTGGAAGGTCGAGCGCCCAGAATCGACGCGCCGCCGCACGACGCCGACGCCGCACGGGCACGCCTCGCCCTCGCGGGCATAGACGCGGAACTGCTTGGAGAAATAGCCGAGCTCGCCGTCGGGCTGCGCATAGTCGCGCAACGTCGATCCCCCTGCCTCGATCGCCGAGAGCAGCACCGCGCGAATCGCCGTGACCAGCGGCACGAGGCGCTTGCGCGAGATCCGCCCCGCCGCGCGAGTCGGCGCGATCCCCGCCACGTTGAGCGCCTCGCAGACATAGATGTTGCCCAAGCCGGCGACGATGCGCTGATCGAGCAACATCGCCTTGATCGGCGCGACGCGGCCCGCCAGCGCTTCGGCCAGCACATCCGCATCGAAATCGGGTCCGAGCGGTTCGGGGCCGAGCGCGGCGAAGGCAGGCCACGCGTGGAGCGTCGCGGTCTCGACGAGATCGACCGAGCCGAAACGCCGCGGATCGCAGAGCGACAGCGTCCTGCCTACGTCGGTCTCGATCAGGAGGTGGTCGTGCGCACCCAGCTGCTCGGGATCGATCCGCCAGCGCCCCGACATGCCGAGATGGAAGATCATCGTGTCGCCGCGATCGGTATGGATCAGCCCATATTTAGCGCGGCGCCCGAGACCCGTGACGGTCGCGCCCGTCAATCGCTGGCGCAGATCGACCGGAAAGGCGCGGCGCAGGTCGGCGCGGCGCGCCTCGACACGCGTCAGCCGGCGTCCCTCGAGCACGCTCGCGAGACCTCGCACGGTCGTCTCGACTTCGGGAAGCTCGGGCATATTCGTGGGGTGAGCTAGGATCGAATTGCTTGGGGCACAAGGCATGGGCTAAGCGCCGGGGCATGGATCAGGACACCGTCTCCTTCGGCTACGCCGAAGTACCCGCCGAAGAGAAGACCAAGCTCGTCGGCGACGTTTTCGCGCGCGTCGCGCAGCGCTACGACATCATGAACGATGCGATGTCGGGCGGCATGCATCGCCTCTGGAAGGACCAGTTCGTCCGTCGCGTGAAGCCGAGGGCCGGCGAGGCGATCCTCGACATGGCGGGCGGCACCGGCGACATCGCCTTCCGGCTGGCGAAGTACGGCGCGCACGTGACCGTCGCCGACATCAATCCCGCGATGCTCGGCGTCGGCATCGAGCGCGCCCGCAAGAAGGGCATCGAAGGCCTGATCTGGGCGGAGGAGAATGCCGAGACGCTGAGCTTTCCGGATAAGGCGTTCGACGCCTACACGATCGCGTTCGGCATCCGGAACGTCACCGACGTCCCCAAAGCCTTGCGCGAGGCGCACCGCGTGCTCCGCCGCGGCGGACGCTTCTACTGCCTCGAATTCTCGACGACGACGTGGCCCGGCTTCAAGGAGCTTTACGACGCCTATTCGCACCGGCTCGTCCCCAAGGTCGGCAAGCTGATCGCGCAGGACGAGGAGAGCTACCGCTACCTGATCGAATCGATCCGCCGCTTCCCCGACATGCCGACGTTCAAGTTGATGATCGAGGACGCCGGCTTCGTGAACGCCAAGGTCGAGCCGATCCTCGGCGGCCTGGTCGCGATCCATAGCGGCTGGAAGATTTGATGCGCGACGGCGGTGCCCTCCCCTCCCTTCCAGGGAGGGGTCGGGGGTGGGTCGAGGCACGCGATACGGTGAATGTTCCGCGCGGCATGTCCGTATCGCCAGGCCTCCACCCACCCCTCAATCCCCTCCCCGAAAGGGAGGGGAAGTGATTTGACCGCCACCGCCACGCATCTCTTTCGCCTGCTGCGCTGGGGCCGCATCCTCGCGCGCCACGGCGCGCTGTCGGGCATCGAGCGCGATCCGCTGACCCCGCCGCCGCTGCGCCGACTCGTCCGAATCGCGCGCTTCGGGGCACGCGTGCCCGCGCAGCCGCGCTACGCCGATGCGCTCGAGGCGATCGGCCCCGCCGCGATCAAATTCGGCCAGGCGCTCGCCACGCGCCCCGATCTGGTCGGCGAGGCGGCGGCCATCGATCTCTACCGGCTGCAGGACGCGCTGCCCCCCGTCCCCTACTCTCAGATCAAGGCGGCGATCGAGCAGGCGCTGGGCAAGCCCGTCGAGACGCTGTTCGCCTCGATCGACGAGGTGCCCGTCGGTGCGGCCTCGATCGCGCAGGTCCACCGTGCGATCACCACCGACGGCGCGCACGTCGCGATCAAGGTGCTGCGCCCCGGCGTCGAGGAGGAATTCGCCAAGGCGATGGAGACCTACGAATGGGCGGCGGCGCAGGCCGAAGGCATGGGCGGCGAGATCGCGCGGCTGCGCCCCCGCCACGTCGTCGCGATGTTCCGCCAGTGGACCGCGCGCGAGCTCGATCTGCGGCGCGAGGCGGCATCCGCCTCCGAGCTTGCGGGCAACATGGTCGCCGAGCCGGGCTTCCACGTCCCCACAATCGACTGGCAACGCAGTGCCAGGCGCGTGCTGACGCTCGAATGGCTCGACGGCACCAAGCTTTCCAACCGCGACGCGCTCATCGCCGCGGGCCACGATCCGGCAGCGCTCGCGGGCACGCTGGTCCGCGTCTTCCTGCGCCAGGCGATCGCCGAAGGCTTCTTCCACGCCGATCTCCACCAGGGCAATCTGTTCGCGCTCGCCGACGGGCGGCTGGCGGCGATCGACTTCGGCATCATGGGCCGCGTCGACCGGCAGGCGCGGCTGTGGCTCGCCGAGATCCTTCACGGGCTGATCACGGGCAATTACGCGCGCGTCGCCGAAATCCATTTCGAAGCGGGCTACGTCCCCGCGCACCACAATCTGGCGGAGTTCGCGACCGCCTTGCGCGCGGTAGGCGAACCGATCCGCGGGTTGCCGGTGAAGGACATCTCGATCGGGCAGATGCTCGACGGGCTGTTTTCGATCACGCGCGACTTCGACATGCCGGTACAACCGCATCTGCTGCTGCTCCAGAAGACGATGGTGATGGTCGAGGGTGTCGCGACCGGGCTCGATCCCGACATCAATATGTGGGAGGTCGCCGCCCCCTTCGTGCGCGAATGGCTGCGCGGCGAACTCGGCCCCGAGGCGGCGATCGCCGAGCATCTCCAACGCCACCTCGGCCTGCTGCGTCGCCTGCCCGGGCTGATCGAGCGGATCGAGGCCGCATTCCCGGTGCTTGGCGCCGCGCCCCCGCCGCCGCCCTTCGCGCAGGTCGAGGTGGTGCGGATCGGCGGCGGCTGGCGGACCGCGGCGGTCGCGCTGGCGTCAGCGGTGGTGGGGGCAGCCCTGATGTGGTGGTTCTGAACGGCGATCTGGAACCTGTCGTCGGTCGCTGCGCGCCAGGCATAGAGCGATTCCGTAACGATTGATGGTTTAGCGCGGCGTTCACCATGTTGCGCCTGGTCAGACCCTTTTGGGCCCTCGCCCTGCTCGCCGCCCTGATCGCGATGCCGGTGCTGATCGCGCATCCGCTCGCGCAGGACAGCTTCTGGATCGACTATATCTGGGCGGAGCGCTTCACCGACGCGCTGCAGCAAGGCGTGCTCTATCCGCGCTGGCTGGACGGATCGTTCGACGGGCTGGGCGCACCCGTCTTCTATTTTTACGCACCTTTGCCCTTTTATGTCGCCGGACTGCTGGGGCTCGCCGGGGCGGACACCTATCATAGCGTCATCGGCGCCTTCCTCGTCGCGTTGTTCGGGTCCGGCGTCTCGATGCACGTGTGGCTGCGCGGCCGCGGCGCGGCGCTGCTCGGGGCGGCGCTCTACATGGCGATGCCATACCATCTCTTCGATTTCGCGCGTCGTGGTGCGTTGGGCGAATTCTTCGCAGCCGCCTTCCTCCCGGTGATCGCGATCGGGATTGATCGCGCGGCCGGCCGGCGGGGCTATGCGGTGCTGGCGATCGGCTATGCCGGCCTGATCCTGTCTCACCTGCCGACCGCGCTGCTGGCGAGCGTCGCGCTGGTCGCACCTTATGCGCTCCATCGTTGCCGGATGCAGCCGCGCGCGGTGCTGCGGATCGCGGTTGCGCTGCTGCTCGGCATCGGGCTCGCCGCGATCTATCTCGTTCCCGCGATCGCGCTCCAGCCCGCGACCAACGTCGCGGCATTATGGAGATCGAACTATTTCAGGGTGTGGGACTGGACCGTGGTGAGCCCCGCCACCTGGCCCAATCCGACGATGATGGTCGTCGCGATCGGCCTTTCGGCCGCGCTCGTCGTCCCCGCGGTCGCGGCAATGGTCGCCACCCGCCGCCTCGACTTCTGGGCGATAACCGTGATCGCCTGCTGTGCCTTGGCGCTGGGGCTGGTGCCCGGCGTCTGGCGGCTGCCGCTGCTCGATCAGGTGCAGTTTCCCTGGCGGATCCTCACCGTCGCCGAATTCGCCTTCGTCATGACTTTCGTCAGGACGGGTGCGGCGCGATCGACGGCGCGCTGGCGCCTCGCCGCATTCTCGGTGCCGGTCATGCTGTCGGGCCTCGTCATGCTGGGCGGCTTCGTGGACGGACGCGCGACCATCGCCAGGATCGAGGCGACGCGGCCCGAGGTCATCGAATATCTCCCGGTGAACACGCGGTTCGCCGGCATCGCCGAGGTGCTCGCCTTCGCGGCGCACGTGCCGGAGCGGCAGTCGTCCGGCGGCATCGTCACGGTAAGGGTGTTCGCCTTCCCGCGCTGGACCGTGTCGTGCGACGGGCGGAATGTGCCGACGGAGGCGCAACCCGGAACGGGCCTCCTGACCTATCGCGGGCCGGACGGTTGCCGGGTGACCTCCACCGCCATGCCAAGCGAACGCGTCGGCGTGTGGCTGTCCTGTGCGGCGCTGCTTCTGCTGCTGGTTCTAGAGACCCAGGCCTGTCTCGTGCGGCGCAACGCAGCCCGGCAGGCCAGACCGATCAGGCCGTCGGACGACGATCCCGTCGCGCCCCTGGAGGGCTCGCGCGCCCCCGCGTCTCTCACCCCAGCATGAACGGCGGATCGGGGATCGTCGCGCGCGCCTCGTTGAGCATCAGCGACCAGCGCGCGGAGAGGTCGTTGAAATAGACGTCGTCGGTGCCGATCCGGCGCTGTACGATCGCGCGGCTCGCATCGCTGGGCAGCACGACCAGATCGAGCGGACGGCCGACAGCGAGGTTCGAACGCAGCGTCGAATCGAACGAGATCAGCCCGACCTTGACCACCTCCTCGAGCGGCGTGTCGACCTGCAGCGCGCGATCGAGGATCGGCTTGCCATATTTGGTCTCGCCGATCTGGAGAAACGGCTGCTCGCGCATGCACGCGATGAAATTGCCTTCCGAATAGATGCGGTAGAGCGCAAGCGGCCCGTCGCCGACGCGTCCGCCGACCAGCATCGAGCAGGACGGCGAGAGCTGCGAGGCCTCGAGCATCTCGGCGACCTCGGCGCGGCAGGCGTGCACCGCCTCGCCGACGAGCTGCGCGATGCGGAACATGCTGGGCATGTTGGCGACCGTGCGCAGCGGCGCCCCGGCATCGTGCGTGCCGGCATCGCGCGACGGCAGCCCCTCGGCAAGCCCCGCCAACACCGCCTGCGTGATCGAGAGGTTGCCCGAGGACGCGGCATAGACCAGCCGGTCGGGGCCGTCGGCGAGCACGTGCAGCTTGCGATAGACCGAGATGTCGTCAACGCCCGCGTTGGTGCGCGTGTCCGCGATCATCACCAGCCCCGCGTCCACCAGCATGCCCACGCAATATGTCATGAGGCTCGGTGCGCCCGCCGCGTCGATTTGATTAACATGGAATAGCCCTACTGCGTCTGGCCGGCCTGCGCCACCGCGACCTCGACATGCATCGATTCCTCGCCGCCGCCGATCCGCGCGCCGGCGACGGGCGCGGCATCGTGATAATCGAGACCGACCGCGACGCGAACATAGGCCTCGGTCGGAGAGATGCCGTTCGCCGCATCGAAGCCGATCCAGCCATAGCCCTCGACATGCGCCTCCGCCCAGGCGTGCGCGGCGGGCTGCACCGTCTGCCCGTCCGAGCGCCAGAGATGCCCCGAGACGTAGCGCGCGGGGTGGCCCAGCACGCGGGCTGCGGCGATGAAGATGTGTGCATGATCCTGGCACACGCCATGCCCCTCGGCGAAGGCGAGGCCCGCATCGCGATCGGGGTTGGCGTCGCCGACGTCGAAGCGGATGTGGCGGTTGATCCCGCCGCACAGCGCATGGAGCCTCGACAGCGGATCGGCGGCGCTTTCTGCGACATCGTGCGCGAAGCTGCGGATCGCGGCATCGGGCTTGGTCTGCGCGGTCTGGCGGAGGAACAGCTCGACGGGCAGCGGTTCGGGCGCGCCGACCACCATCCCCGCCTTGTCCTCGGTCAGCACCTCGCCGCCGACGGTGAGCGCGATCCGGTCGATCGGGCCGTCGACGTAGAGCATGCCGATCTCGTTGCCATAGCCGTCGCGGCTGCGGCGGATGCGCGCGTCGCAATCGACCTCGACATGCCAGTCGATCACCGCCTGCCCGTCGAAGCTCGGCGGCGTCATGCGGAGCAACTGCACCAGCCGCGAGGCCGGGCGCGAGAACGTGTATTGCGTGCGGTGTTCAATGAAGAGGCGCATCAGGCGTCGCGCCTCCGAACATGGAAAATCTGTTCCCCCGCGCAGGCGGGGGCCCAGGGCCGCAAACGATGCCGCGTGAAGCCCTGGGCCCCCGCCTGCGCGGGGGAACGGCGGTGGAGTCGCGGGCCGCGCATCATGCGAACCTGAACTGCTGCGAGATCGCCTGGTCGATCCGCGCATTCTCGGCGATGAAGCCGCGCAGATATTCGTGCAGCCCGCCCGCGATGATACCGTTGACCGTCGAGCGTCCGAGCATCTGCTGACGCACGCGCGCCATCCGATCGGCCTCGCCCTGCCGCCCCAGCCGCCGCCCGATCGCGGTGAGCATCTGCACCACCTCCTCGGCGGACGCCGCGATCGAGCGCGGCATTTCGGAGCGCAGCACGAGCAGATCGACGACGCGCCCCGGCCTCAGCCCCTCGCGGTACAGCCAGCGATAGGCGGTCACCGCCGAGACGGTGTGGAGGATCGTCGTCCACTGGTCGCGATCGATCGCGCCGCCGACCTTCTCGCC
>CAXTVK010000120.1:0-6869 GCA_964247655.1 uncultured Sphingomonadaceae bacterium
CCCGGCGCGACGCGCTGGCCGAGCTGGACGGTGCGCTGCGCGACGATGCCCGAGACGGGCGCGGAGATGCTCATATAGGCGCGGCTGATCGCGGCACGGCGGACCATCGCGGCGGCGGCCATCACGCCGGGATTGTCGTAGACGCTGGTGCCCTGCACCGCGCTCGCCTGCTGCGCGCGCTTGGCCTGCGCGAGCGTCAGCGCGGCCTGCGCGGTGGTGACCGCGTCGGCGGCGTGGCTGAGCTCCTCGCCCGATACCGCGCCGTCGGCGGCGGCGCCCTTGCGGCGCGTATAGTCGTTGCGCGCGCGCGACAGCTCGGCCTGCGCGGTCGAGATTTCGGCGGAGGCCTCGTCGACGCCGGCGTTGTTCGAGCGGAACAGGCGGACCGCGCTGCCCAGATCGGCCTCGGCGGAGGCCAGCCCGACGTCGCCGGTGGCGGGATCGAGATCGATCAGCGGCGCGCCGGCGGCGACATGCTGCGTGTTGTCGGCGTGGAGCGCGAGCACGGTGCCGCCCTCTCGCGCGCTGATCGCGACGACGTTGCCGCCGACATAGGCGTCGTCGGTCGCCTCGCTCGGCGGCGCCAGGAACAGCATGACCGCGTAGACGATCGCGCCGATCAGCACGATCGCACCGAGGATCAGGAAGGCGGTGCGCCGGACCCGCGATTTGGCCGGCACCGGCGGCGGCGGCGGCGGCAGATCGCGCCGCTCGGCGGCGATGCGATCGGCCAGCACCTCGCTCGGCGTCTCCTCGATGGGTTCGTCGCGATCGAAGGCGGGGTTGGTGTCGGTCATGAGTGCGTGTCCGAAGCGGCGGCCGCGACAAGCGGCCGGGTGGGATCGAAGCCGCCGCCGAGCGCGGCGACGAGCTGGATGCGGCGGGTCAGCGCGTCGGCCTGCAGCCCGACGAGATTCTGTTCGGCCTCGAGCAGGCGGAAGCCCGAATCGACCGTGTCGAGCTGCGAGCCGAGCCCGGTGCGCAGGCGGACCTGATCGAGGCTGACGGTGTCGCGCAGGCCCTGAACGATATGGCGTTCGTCGGCGAGGTCCTGATCGGTCGAGCGGACGTTGGAGATCGCGTCCGCCGCCTCGCGCACCGCGCCGAGCACCGCATCGTTGTAGCTCGCGACCGCGCCGTCGAGATCGGCGGTCGCGCCCCGATAGTCGGCACGCAGCCGCCCGCCCTCGAAGATCGGCACCGAGAGCGCGGGCCCCGCGGCATAGGAGCCCGCACCGCCGGTGAAGAAATTGCCGAGACCGATCGCGGTGAGGCCGCCCAGCACCGAGATGTTGACGTCGGGCAGGAACGCCCTGCGCGCGACCTGCCGGCCCTGCACCGCCACCTCGATCCGCGCCTGGCCCGCGAGCAGATCAGGGCGCCTGCCGAGCAGATCGGCGGGCAACAGTTCGGGCACCGCGGGCGCACGATCGAGCGCGAGCGTCGGCTTGGCGATCTGCGGGTAGAAATCCGCGCCGCGGCCGGCGAGCGCGGCCAGCGCGTGGACGAGCACGTCGCGCTGCTGCACCGCCTGCGTGCGCGCCTGCTGCGCCTCGGCGAGCAATGTCTGCGCCTGATCGAGGTTAAACTTGCTCGCGAGCTGGTTCCTGATCCGCGATTGCGTAAAGCCGAGCGCGCGCTGCCGCGTCGCGACGAAACCGTCGGCGACCTCGATCAGCCGTTCGGCGCGCGCGAGGCCGACGTAGGTCTGCGCGATCGACACCGACACCGTCAGGCGCGCCTCCGCGACATCGAGCCGCGCGGCCTCCGCCGATGCGCCGGCCTGGCGGACCGCGGCATGCTGGCGGCCGAACAGATCGAGATCCCAGCCGAGACTCGCGCCGGCGATGGCAAGATTGGCGGTGCTGCCGCCGATCGGCGGCGGCAGCAGCTTGCTCGCGATATGCGCGCGGCTGACCTGCGCCGAGCCGTTCACCTGCGGCAGCAGATCGGCATGCTCGACCTCGACCTGCGCCTCGGCGAGACGGACGCGCGCGAGCGCCTGATCGAGCGACGGATTGCCCGCCAGCCCCATCGCGACCAGCCGATCGAGCTGCGGATCGTCGAACGCGGTCCACCACGCGGCGTCGATCGTCGCGGCGCCGGCATCGAGCCCGACCGCCTGCGGCGCGACCTGCGCGACCTGCGGCGCGACGTGCGGCACAGCGGCGCAGCCGGCGAGCAACGTCGCGGCGATCATCGGAAAGACGATCATCGGATAGGCAGGCTTACGGATCATTCCGCCGCCTCCATCAGCGCATGCGCACCGGCGACGCGTTCCGCCGCGGCCAGCAGCCGCGTCAGATCGGCGACGACGCGGTCGACATCGGCGCGGTCGAAATCGACAAGCACCTCGTTCCAGCTTTCGACGACATGGCGCTGAAGTTCGCCGATGACCGCACGCCCCGCCTCGGTGATCGCCAGGCGCACGACGCGCCGATCGGCGGCACCGCGATCGCGCTCGATCAGCCCGCGCCGCTCGAGCCCGTCGATCATCCGCGTCGTCGCCCCCGTCGTGATCGCGAGCTCGCGCGCCAGTTCGCCGGCGTTGCCGGCAAGACCGTCGCGCACGACCTTGAGCGCGATCCACTGCATGAAGCTGATCTCGTGCGCCTCGAACCGCGACTCGACGAGTGTCGTCACCAGCCGGTCGATACGGCGCATCAGGCGGCCGGGAGATCGGTTGGCCGAGCAATCTTCGAGCGTGAGCGTGGCCATGCGTCTTTCCATGCAGTGTCTGCACGTGCAGATATACCGGTTGCAGGCATCGTCAAGATGCCGCGCGCAAGATTCGGTGCGGCGGGGATGTGACACGTCCGTTCCGATCGGCTATCCTCCGCCAAGCTGGAGCACTATCGGGCAACGACGTCCGGGCCGCTGCGGCTGCCAACAGGGGGTTGCCGATGCTCTACGTGCTCGCTCTTCTGATCGGTATCGTCGCCGGGCTGCGCGCGATGCTCGCGCCGGCCGCGATCGCCTGGGCCTCGCGGCTGGGCTGGCTCGACCTGCATGGCAGCTGGCTCGCCTTCCTGGGCTATCGCTGGACGCCGTGGGTGCTGACGCTGGCGGCATTGGGCGAACTCGTCACCGATCAACTGCCGAACACGCCGAGCCGCAAGGTGCCGCCGCAGTTCGGCGCGCGGATCATAAGCGGCGCGCTGTGCGGCGCGGCGATCGGCGTGCCCGCGGGCCACTGGTTCCTGGCGTTGCTGCTCGGCGCGATCGGCGCGGTGCTGGGCACGCTCGGCGGCGCGGCGGTCCGCTCCAATCTCGCGCGCGCCTTCGTCAACGATCATCCTGCCGCGCTCGTCGAAGATGCGGTCGCGATCCTGCTCGCAGCGGTGATCGTCTTCTCGCTTTGAACGCACGATCGTGAGCCGGCAGTTCGACGCGATCGTCGTCGGCGCGGGGCAGGCCGGGCCGCCGCTGGTCGGCCGGCTGACCGCGGCGGGAATGAACGTCGCGCTGGTCGAGCGGCATCTGGTGGGCGGCACCTGCGTCAACACCGGCTGCACGCCGACCAAGGCGATGGTCGCCTCAGCCTATGCCGCGCACCTGGCGCGCCGCGCGGGCGATTACGGCGTGCGGATCGCGGGCGAGATTACGATCGACATGCCTGCGGTGAACGCGCGGCTGCAGGGCATCGCCGCCAAATCCCGCCACAACAACGAGACCTGGCTGGCGAGCATGGAGCGCTGCACGCTGATCCGCGAAGCCGCGCGGTTCGAGGCGCCCGACCGGATGCGCGTCGGCGACGAGAGCATCACCGCGCCGCGCATCTTCCTCAACGTCGGCGGCCGCGCGCTGGTGCCCGACATGCCGGGGATCGACGAGATCGACGTGCTGACCAACAGCTCGATCCTCGAACTGACCGAAGTGCCCGAGCATCTGGTCGTGATCGGCGGCAGTTATATCGGGCTCGAATTCGCGCAGGCCTTCCGCCGCTTCGGCGCGCGCGTGACCGTGATCGAGAAGGGCCCGCGCATTACCGCGCGCGAGGACGAGGACGTCTCCGAAGCACTCCAACAGATATTGGCGGACGAGGGCGTCGCGTTCCGGCTGAACGCCGAGTGCATCCATTTCGCCAAACATGCCGACGGGATCGCGGCGGGCGTCACCTGCACCGAGGGCGAGCCCGCGGTGATCGGCAGCCATGTGCTGATGGCGGTCGGCCGCCGCCCCAATACCGACGATCTCGGCCTCGACGCCGCCGGCCTCGCCAGCGACGCGCACGGCTACGTCACGGTGGACGACAGGCTCGAGACCAATGTCCCCGGCATCTGGGCGCTGGGCGACTGCAACGGCCGCGGCGCGTTCACGCACACCAGCTACAACGACTTCGAAATCGTCGCCGCCAACCTGCTCGACGGCGGCGACCGCAGCGTGACCGACCGGCTGCCCTGCTACGGCCTCTACGTCGATCCGCCGCTCGGCCGCGTCGGGATGGGCGAGGCCGAGGCGAAGGCGAAAGGGCACCGCATCGCGGTCGGCAAGCGCGCGATGACGCGCGTCGGCCGCGCGGTCGAGAAGGGCGAGGCCAAGGGCTTCATGAAGATCGTCGTCGATGCCGACAGCGACGCGATCCTGGGGGGCGCGATCATCGGCCCGGGCGGCGACGAAGCGGTCCACGTCATCCTCGACATGATGCAGGCGGGCCAGACCGCGACGCAGCTGGCGCATACCGTGCATATCCACCCGACGGTGTCCGAACTGATCCCGACGATCGCGGGCGAGCTCAAGCCCGGCTGACATGGTTCGGGTTGATGCTCCCCCGCCAGGGGGAGGATTCCGGCTCTATACGTCGATACGACCTAAAGCATACGTCGATACGACCTAAAGCCCTTTGCCGATCTGGTCCTTGATCGCGAAGGCCTCGCGCGTCCAATTATTGTGCACCGGCGCCGAGCTGCGCGTGTCGATCCCGGCCTCGTCGACCAGCGGATAGAGTTCGCGTTCCTCGCGGTCGATCCGCGCCATCAGCATCGCGAGGAAGCCCGTCACCGCGGCACGGTAGCTCGTCCAGTCGGCGACGATCCGGTCGGGCGTCCAGCTCTTGGCGTGCTCGGCATAGGCGCCGAAATGTCCGCGCAGCTCGGACTGGAACGCCTGCCCCGTCGCCTTGATCGCGGGCCGGTCGTCCTGCTCGAGCTTGCTGTAGAGGTGGCGGTCCTCGAACGCCAAATGGCGCATCATCGTGCTGCCCAGATCCCAGCGTGCCGCGGCCAGTTCGGCCATGTCGCAGGGCCGTACCGCTTCGACCAGCACGCGCAGCCGTGCCGCGCACTGCCTGAGCTTCTCGTGATCCTGCAGCATCGTCGCCAGCATGTGTCTCTCCGCGCGCCACGCTAGCGCGGCATATCCTAACGAAGCGTGAAGCGCGGCGCGGGCGCCCCGCCCTTGTTCGATCGCGGCACGGGGCTACATCGGAGGGCCCAACGAAAAGGCTCGTATCCATGGCGTCCGACGATACCCCCGTCTGGTTCATCACCGGCTGTTCGACCGGCTTCGGCCACGAACTCGCCAAGCTCGTGCTGGCGCAGGGTGGCCGCGCGGTCGTCACCGCGCGCGGTGCGGACCGCGTCGCCGATCTGGTCGCCGCCGCGCCCGATCGCGCGCTCGCGCTCGATCTCGACGTCTCGGACGCCGGGCAGATCGCCGCCGCGGTGAAGGCCGCGAACGAACGCTTCGGGCGGATCGACATCCTCGTCAACAATGCCGGCTACGGCTACCAGTCGAGCGTCGAAGAGGGCGAGGACGACCGCATCCGCGCGCAGTTCGACGCCAACGTCTTCGGGCTGTTCGCGCTGACCCGCGCGGTGCTGCCCGGAATGCGCGAGCGCGGGCGCGGGCACATCATCAACATCACCTCGGTCGGCGGGCTGATCGGCTTTCCGGCATCGGGCTATTATTCGGCCTCCAAGCATGCGGTCGAGGGCTGGTCGGATGCGCTCAAGGCCGAGGTCGCGCCGCTCGGCCTGCAGGTCACCTGCGTCGAGCCGGGGCCGTTCCGCACCGATTGGGCGGGCCGATCGCTGCAACAGACGCCCAACCGCATCGCCGCCTATGCCGAGACTGCGGGCGCGCGCCTCAAATCGACCAGCGACGGCAGCGGCAAGCAGGCGGGCGATCCGGTGCGCGCGGGCCAGGCGATGATCGACATCGCGCTCAAGCCCGACGCGCCGCGCCACCTCGTGCTCGGCCGGTTCGGCTACGACGCGGTGGTGAAGAAGCTCGGCGAACGGCTCGCCGAGATCGAGGCGCATCGCGCCGCGAGCCTGGGCGCGGACTTCCCCGACGCCTGAGCCCGCATTCGACCAATCGATGACGGTGCCGCGACGCATCGTCATCGGTTCGGCGCATATGGCAAACGGCCTGGCGACGATTTTGCCGCTTCCCGTTTCATCCACAGTTTTTTCGAACGCCGCGACGCGCCGGAAATCGGGCACTCGAATCCACGTCAAGCCCTCGGGCGGCCACCGTACTGAAAATATGGCTCTTGTGCGCCGACTCGGGGCGAGGCACTATCCGTTGTGTTGGGCTATGGGGGCCGGCACAAGATCGAGCAGAAACACCGGGTTCGGATACGAATCCCGGAACGGACGGCCCTTTGCTGGGACGAACGGAGAACATGCTCGCCTTGTCCGCTCCCGGTGCTACTCTGGGGCGGCGCCCCCGAGTCGAACGGAATGAGAACGGGGAAGCACGGCGATGGACCTTTCGGGTAGCAGTAGCGAGATGAGCATGACCGACGCGACGACCCTCGAATCTCCCCGCACCGATGCCGATATCGGCGCGCAGGCGAGCGAGCCCGGCCATGCCCAGGGCGCGCGGCCGCTGCCCTATGTGGTCGAGGTCGATCATTCGCGCGA
>CAXTVK010000121.1:0-6840 GCA_964247655.1 uncultured Sphingomonadaceae bacterium
TTCCCTTCTCCCGCGGGCGGGAGAAGGTCGGGATGAGGGTCTTCTTCTTCTGCCTAAACGCGCGTCAGCAGTAGAAGAAGACCCTCACCCTCCCACCGCTACCGCGGTGGGGCCCTCCCTCTCCCGCGAAGCGGGAGAGGGTTGCTCGATCAATATTCCTGTTCGAGCTTCTTGGCCATTTCCTCGATATTCTCGGGCGGCCAGCCCGGGATGTCCATGCCGAGGCGCAGACCCATCGAAGAGAGCACTTCCTTGATCTCGTTGAGCGACTTGCGGCCGAAGTTCGGCGTGCGCAGCATCTCGGCTTCGGTCTTCTGGACCAGATCGCCGATGTAGATGATGTTGTCGTTCTTGAGGCAGTTGGCCGAGCGCACCGACAGCTCGAGCTCGTCGACCTTCTTGAGCAGGTAGCGGTTGAGCTGGTTGGCATCCGCTTCCGGCTCGGCGCTGCCGCCCATCGAGGGGGCAGCGACACCCGCCATCTGCGGCACGCTCGAGGTCAGCGTCAGGCCGTCGTCGAAGTGGACGAAGAGCTGGAGCTGGTCCTGCAGGATGCGCGCGGCATAAGCGAGGCCATCCTCGGGAAGGACGGTGCCGTCGGTCTCGATCGTCAGCGTGAGCTTGTCGTAATCAAGCTCCTGGCCGACGCGGGTGTTCTCGACCTTGTAGGCGACCTGACGGACGGGCGAATAGAGCGCGTCGACCGGGATCAGGCCGATCGGCGCATCGGCCGGACGGTTGAGCACGGCGGGGGCATAGCCCTTACCGGCCGCGGCGGTCAGCTCCATGTTGAGCGTCGCGCCCTCGTCGAGGTGGCAGATCACCAGCTCGGGGTTCATCACCTCGATGTCGCCGGTGGCGGCGATCATGCCGGCGGTGACTTCGGCCGGGCCGGTCGCCGCAAGCTGGAGGCGCTTGGTCCCCTCGCCCTGCATGCGCAGCGCGATCTGCTTGACGTTGAGCACGATGTCGGTGACATCCTCACGCACGCCGGCGAGCGACGAGAATTCGTGCAGCACGTTCTCGATCTTGATCGAGGTGACCGCGGCGCCCTGGAGCGACGAGAGCAGCACGCGCCGCAGCGCGTTGCCGAGCGTCAGGCCGAAGCCACGCTCGAGCGGCTCGGCGACGAAGGTTGCGCGGCGCTTGCTGTCGCCGCCGGTCTTCTTCTCGAGACCATGCGGCTTCTTCAGTTCCTGCCAATTTTTGGCGTTGACGGCCATATGTCTTCCCTCAAGGGTTGGGCTGGTGGGGACGCGTCCGCCCCCGGCCGGAAGTGAAGCGCGACCGGCATCGGTCGCGCCGGAAAGATCAGACGCGGCGGCGCTTGGACGGGCGAACGCCATTGTGCGGGATCGAGGTCACGTCGCGGATCGAGGTGATCTGGAAGCCGACCGCCTGCAATGCGCGCAGCGCCGACTCACGGCCCGAACCGGGACCCTTGACCTCGACCTCGATGGTGCGGACGCCGTGCTCGGCGGCCTTCTTGCCGGCGTCTTCGGCGGCGACCTGCGCCGCATACGGCGTCGACTTGCGCGACCCCTTGAAGCCCATCTGGCCGGCCGACGACCAGGAGATCGCGTTGCCCTGGGCATCGGTGATCGTGATCATCGTGTTGTTGAAGCTGGCGTTCACATGCGCGACGCCCGAGGTGATGTTCTTGCGTTCGCGCTTTTTGATGCGCTGCGGTTCACGTGCCATGTTGCTGTCCTAATCCTGACAAACGTAAGCGAGCCGCCGGACGAGCCGACGGCTGCGAGCTTACTTCTTCTTACCGGCGATCGGCTTGGCCTTGCCCTTGCGGGTGCGCGCATTGGTATGCGTGCGCTGGCCGCGGACCGGCAGGCCCTTGCGGTGGCGAAGACCACGATAGCAGGCGAGGTCCATCAAGCGCTTGATGTTCATCGCCACCTGGCGGCGAAGATCGCCCTCCACGGTGTAGCTCGCATCGATCGCCTCGCGGATCTGGAGAACCTCCTGATCGGTCAGGTCCTGCACGCGGCGCTGCGGCTCGAGGCCCAGCTTGGCGGTGATTTCCTTGGCCTTGGTCGGGCCGATGCCGTGGATATAGGTCAGCGCGATCTCTACGCGCTTGTTGGTCGGGATGTTGACACCCGCAATACGAGCCACTGTGTTATTCTCCTGCTCCACAGGGCGCCTGGCTGGGCGCCCCATCTCGTCGCGTCGCCCTCAAACGGCGGATAGCCGACGCGCGCAAGCAAGCGCCGCCGGACATCCGGGTTTAGGGATAGCGCGCTCCTACCCAGCGACTCGGGGGCTGTCAAGCCGACAGCGCCTGGTAAAGAATACCATACCGAGCGGTTGCATATGGTCGGCTCCGGTCCATATCCGCGATGCCCACCCCCAAGATAAGGCTAGAAACACCTATGGCAACCAAGGCCTATGGCGCACACTCCGGCACGACCCCGCTCGAGCCGATGGACATCGAACGTCGCCAGCCCGGCGCGCATGACGTCGCGATCGATATCGCCTATTGCGGCGTCTGCCATTCCGACCTCCACCAGGTCCGCTCCGAGTGGGACGGCACGCTTTACCCCTGCGTCCCCGGCCACGAGATCGTCGGCACGGTCACCGCGGTCGGTAGCGAGGTCAGCAATTTCAAGGTCGGCGACGTCGTCGGCGTCGGCTGCATGGTCGGCAGCTGCCAGCATTGCGACTCCTGCAACGAGGGCCTTGAGAATTACTGCACCAACGGCGGCTTCGTCGGCACCTATAACGGCCCCTCCGATGACGCCCCCGGCCACACGCTCGGCGGCTATGCGCAGAACATCGTGGTCAAGGACCATTTCGTGCTCCGCATCAGCCACCCGATCGAGCAGCTCGCCGCGGTCGCGCCGCTGCTGTGCGCCGGCATCACCACCTATTCGCCGCTCAAGCATTGGGGCGCAGGCCCGGGCAAGAAGGTCGGCGTCGTCGGCATCGGCGGGCTCGGCCATATGGGCATCAAGATCGCGCATGCGCTCGGCGCGCATGTCGTCGCCTTCACGACGTCGGAGAGCAAGCGCGAGGCGGCCAAGGAGCTGGGCGCGGACGAAGTAATCGTCTCGAAGAATGCGGACGAGATGAAGGCGCATGCCGGCAGCTTCGACTTCATCCTGAACACGGTCGCGGCCAGCCATAATCTCGACCAGTTCACCATGCTGCTCAAGCGCGACGCGACGCTGTGCGTGGTCGGCGTGCCCGAGCATCCGCATCCCTCGCCCAACGTCGGCGTGCTGATCTTCCAGCGCAAGGCGATCGCGGGCTCGCTGATCGGCGGCATCGCCGAGACGCAGGAGATGCTCGATTTCTGCGCCGAGCATAAGATCGTCGCGGATATCGAGATGATCCCGATCCAGAAGATCGAGGAGGCTTACGATCGCATGCAGAAGAGCGACGTGAAGTACCGCTTCGTGATCGACAACGCGTCGCTCGACGCGTGACGTGAAGAGGGCGCGTCTCGGAAGGCGCGCCCCTTGAACTCAACCGCTCGTCCTGAGCAGGGACTGAGCGAAGTCGAAGGCCCCTTATCGAAGGACAGACCCGTCAGGCCACCATCCTTCGATACGCCATTTCGACAAGCTCAATGGCTACTCAGGACGAACGGTGAACTTATGTAGCTGGGCTATTTGGCCAGCACCCCATCGATCGCCACACCGACATCGCCGATGTCGGCCATCCCATCCACCCGGCTGACCAGCTTGCGCTGCTCGTAATAGGGCAGGATCGGCGCGGTCTTCGCGCGGTATTCGGCCATGCGGGTGCGCACCGTGTCCTCATTGTCGTCGGGGCGGCGCTTGAACTCGTGCGCGCCGCAGACGTCGCAGGTGTTTTCGACCGTGGGGCGCTTGAAGACGTCGTGATAGCCTTCGCCGCACACCGCGCAGGTGAAGCGGCCGACGATGCGCGCGACCAGTGCGTTCTCATCGACGGTCAGCTCGATGACGTGATCGAGCCGGCGGCCGCGTGCTTCGAGCAGCCGGTCGAGCGCTTCGGCCTGCGCCTGCGTGCGCGGATAGCCGTCGAAGATCGCGCCCTGCCCGCCGTCGAGCTGGTCGAGCCGCTCGCCGATGATCCCCGAGACGATCTCGTCGGAGACCAGTTCGCCCGCCGCCATCACCGCCTTGGCCTGCAGCCCCACCGGCGAGCCGGCGGTTACCGCCGCGCGCAGCATGTCGCCGGTCGAAAGTTGCACCATGCCGCGCGACTGGACCAGCCGCGCCGCCTGCGTGCCCTTGCCGGCGCCCGGGGGCCCGAGCAGGATGATGTTCATGGGGCTTCCCTCCCTGATTATGTTCTAGGCCGCGCCTTTAGCGACGCGATCCGCCCTTCAGCTTCGCCTTCTTGAGAAGGTCGCCATATTGATGCGCGAGCAGATGGCTCTGGATCTGCGTCACCGTATCCATCGTGACGTTGACGACGATCAGCAGGCTGGTGCCGGTCAGCGAGATCTGCGGCAGGCTGAACGCCTTCACCACCGCCTCGGGCACCAGGCAGATCAGCGTGAGGTACGCGGCGCCGATCACCGTGATGCGCGTCAGCACATAATCGAGATAGTCGCCGGTCGCCTTGCCCGGGCGAATGCCGGGAATGAACCCGCCATAGCGCTTGAGATTGTCCGCGGTCTCTTCCGGGTTGAACACGACCGCGGTGTAGAAGAAGCAGAAGAAAATGATGCCCGCGGCATAGAGCGTCAGATAGAGCGGCGAGCCGTGCTGCAGCGAGCCGGTCAGAGTCAGCAGGATGTCGTTCCAACGGCCGTTGCCATGGACGCGGTTGCCCGCGAACTGCGCGATCGTCAGCGGCATCAGCAGCAGCGACGAGGCGAAGATCGGCGGGATCACGCCGGCGGTGTTGATCTTGAGCGGCAAATAGGACTTGTCGCCCTGCATCATGCCGCGCGCGGTCTGGCGCTTGGGATATTGGATCAGCACCTTGCGCTGCGCGCGCTCCATGAAGCAGATGAAGTAGATCATCGCGAAGGCGATCACGAACGCCGCGATCACGGTCAACGGCGACAGCGAGCCCGTCGAGCCGCTCTCGAGCAGGTTCGAGATCACCGTCGGGATCTGGCTGACGATGCCCGCCATGATGATCAGCGAGACGCCGTTGCCGATGCCGCGCGAGGTGATCTGCTCACCGAGCCACATCAGGAACATCGTGCCGCCGACCAGGCTGATCACCGTGGTGACGCGGAACAGCATGCCCGGCTCGACCACCGCCGAGACGCCCGACGAGGCGCCCCAGCTCTCGAGACCGACCGCAATGAAATAGCCCTGGATGCAGGTCAGCAGGACGGTGAGGTAGCGCGTGTACTGGTTGAGCTTCTTGCGCCCGCTCTCGCCTTCCTTCTTGATCGCCTCGAGCTGCGGCGACAGCGAGGTCGCGAGCTGCACGACGATCGAGGCGGTGATGTAGGGCATCACGCCGAGCGCGATCAGGCTCATCCGGTGCAGCGCACCGCCCGAGAAATTGTTGAAGAAATCGAGCACGCCGCCGTTGGTCTTCTGGAACAGCGAGTTGAGCACGCGCGGATCGATGCCCGGCAGCGGCACGAAGCTGAGCAGGCGGAACACGATCAGTGCGCCGAGCGTAAACCACAGGCGCTTCTTGAGGTCTGTGGCCTGCGTGAACTTGGACAGGCTGAGCCCTGCGCCCGATGCGTTGGCGGCGGATGCCATGAGTGATTCACGTCCCTGCGATAAAACGAAAACGGCGGGTCGCATCGCCTGCGCCCGCCGCCTCCATATAAGCCTCTATCGAGCTTGTCTAAGCCCTATGCGGCAAAACGGTGCCGCAGGCCTCAGGCGGCGCCGATCGGCGCCTTGCCATGCTTCTTGCGATCGGCGTCGCGGACGCTGTTCTTCTTCGCCAGCGCCTTCTCGGCGGCGGTGACGATCTCGAACAGCTCGATGCTGCCACCGGCGGCTTCGATCGCCGCCTTGGCGGCGGCGCTGGCGCCGGCGACCTTGAACGACAGCTTGGCCGAAAACTCGCCCTTGGCGAGAACGCGGACGCCGTTCTTCCCGCCGCGGGCGACGCCAACGGCCTGGAGCGCCGCCTGATCGATCACCGCACCCGCGTCGAGCGTGCCGGCATCGACCAACTTCTGGATCTGGCCGAGGTTGATCTCGGCGAAATCCTTGGCGAAGATGTTGTTGAAGCCACGCTTCGGGATGCGCATGTGGAGCGGCATCTGGCCGCCCTCGAAGCCCTTGATCGAGACGCCTTCGCGGCTCTTCTGGCCCTTCTGGCCGCGGCCGGCGGTCTTGCCCTTGCCCGAGCCGATGCCGCGCCCGACGCGCATGCGGCTCTTGCGGGCACCTTCGTTGTCGCGGATGTCGTTGAGTTTCATCGTCTGCACTCGCTTTCGCTTTTGTCGCGCTATGGGCGATAGGATCGCCCGCTCTTGAATGAGGAGCGGTCCCCTACCCCAAACGTCATCTCCGCGAAAGCGGGGATCTCGTGAAGGTGGGGACCGCCTTTGATGTCCGGCCCGGCGGGCCGAGATCCCTGACCTTCGTCAGGATGACGGAAGCTTACGCTTCGATCTTCACCATGTGATGCACCTTGCGGATCATCCCGCGCACCGAAGGCGTATCCTCCAGCTCGCGCGTCTTGTGCATCTTGTTGAGGCCGAGACCGACGAGCGTCGCGCGCTGGTCCGACGTGCGACGGATCGGCGATCCGGTCTGCGTTACCTTGATCGTTGCCATGTCGATTACTCCGTGATCGCCGCGGCGTCGACTTCGGCGGTCTGGCTGCCGCCGCGGCCGAGCAGGTCCACGATCTTCTTGCCGCGGCGCGCCGCGACCGACTTGGGGCTGGTCTGCTCCGTGA
>CAXTVK010000122.1:0-6748 GCA_964247655.1 uncultured Sphingomonadaceae bacterium
GCAGCGCCATCGCGTTCGCCTCCCACGTGAACCGCTCGGCCGCCTTGCGCACCGCCAGCGGATCGTACCCCGCCGCCAGCACCGCGCGCACCCCCGCCGCGATCGCCGCGGGCTCGCGTGCGACCAGTCGCCCCGCCTCGGGCCGATCGACCAGTTCGCGCGCGCCGCCGACATCGGCGATCACGATCGGCACGCCGCAGGCGAGCGCCTCGACCCAGGCGTTGGCGAGCCCCTCCGACGACGACGCCAGCACGCCGACATCCGCCGCCGCCGCCGGCGCGGGCAAGGCGTCGTGCGCCACGCTGCCGAGCAGCCTGACCCGGTCGCCGAATCCGCGTTGCGCAATCAGCGCCTCCAGCGCCGCGCGTTCGGGGCCCTGCCCCGCGATCATCAGCGTGGCGCCCGGCAGGTCGCCCATGGCGGCGATCGCGAGGTCGTGGCCCTTGCGCGGGATCAGCGCGCCGACCGAGAGCAGCAGCGGTCCGCTCACCCCCAGCGCCGCCTTCGCCGCCGCGCGATCGGCGGCCGGCCGGAA
The DNA here is from genome assembly GCA_964247655.1 of uncultured Sphingomonadaceae bacterium. Taxonomy (GTDB): domain Bacteria; phylum Pseudomonadota; class Alphaproteobacteria; order Sphingomonadales; family Sphingomonadaceae; genus Solisphingomonas. The sequence goes on from CAXTVK010000122.1 coordinate 536, forward strand.
GCGATCGAGATCGACACCGGTATAGTGCACCGCGATCCGCTCGCCCGGCAGCCCCAGCGCGACCATGTCCGCCTTGAGCGCGGCGCTCACCGCGAGCATTCCGCCTGCCGCCAGACCCGCCTCGCGCACCTGCCGCACGGTGCCGCGCCGGGTGCCCCAGTGATGAATGTCCGCGCCGCGCGCCTTGATCGATACCGGTAGGCCGAGCGCGCGACCCAGGCGGATCGCCGCGGGCCCGTCGGGGAAGAAGAATTCGGCGTCGATCACATCGAAGGCGAAGCGCTTGCGCAACGTCCGCAGCATCGGCAGCAGCGCCCCCGCGATCGATCGCGGGTTGAGCGCGCCCATCCCCGGCAGGATCGGAAAGCGCGGCCGATGCACCGTCAGCCCCCGCCACGCCTCGTGCTCGGGAACCGCCGCAAAACCTCGCCAGTTCGGATGGCGCGACAGCGGCCAGGGCGGCACGCCGATCGGCGCCACCACCTGCACCTCGACATCGGGCAGCGCCGCCAGCCCGCGCGTCTGGCGCTCGACGAACACGCCGAAGGTCGGCCTGGTGACGTCCGGAAACAGCGTCGAAAGCGTCAGCACGCGCAGCATGGCTCGCCTTCTGGCACAGATGCGTTAAGAGCGCATTCAGTCCGCCGGCGAAATGTTGCATCGTCCTTTCAAACCCCCCGTTCGCGCCGCTTCCCACATCCGGATCGAGCCGCTAAGGAGCGTGTCATGCAGCGTCTCGCCACCCGTCCGCTCCTCCTCGCCGCCCTTGCCGCGGTCGCGCTCGCGCCGCTTGCCGGCTGCGCCAACGGCAACAAGAAGAAGGCGGACACGCGCTTCATCGCGCGCGACGTGGACACGCTCTACAATCTGGCGCGCGATCGGCTCGACAGGCGGCAATATAAGCTGGCCGCGCAGCTGTTCGACGAGGTCGAGCGCCAGCATCCCTATTCGGTCTGGGCGCGCCGCGCCGAGCTGATGAGCGCCTACAGCTATTATCTGGCGCGCGACTATGCGACCTCGATCTCGTCGGCGCAGCGCTTCCTGTCGATCCATCCGGGCAACCGCGACGCGGCCTATGCCTATTATCTGATCGCGGTCGATTATTACGAGCAGATCAACGACGTCACCCGCGATCAGAAGATCACCAGCCAGGCGCTCGATGCGCTCGGCGAACTGGTCCGCCGCTATCCCGACACCAAGTTCGCCGCGGACGCGCGGCTCAAGATCGATCTGGTCAACGACCATCTCGGCGGCAAGGAGATGGAGATCGGCCGCTTCTATCAGCGCCGATCCGAATGGCTCGCCTCGATCTACCGCTTCCGTATCGTGATCGACAAATATCAGACCACGACGCACGTCCCCGAAGCGCTCGAGCGGCTTACCGAATCCTATCTGGCACTCGGCATTCCCGACGAAGCCAAGAAGGCCGCGGCGGTGCTCGGCGCCAACTATCCGGGCTCGAAATGGTACGAGCGCGCCTACACGCTCGTCGAGAAGAAGGCGCCCGAGGCGCTGGAACGCAATGCGCGCCGCGACAAGGACAAGAAGCATTAGGTGACGACGGGCCTCGGGCCTGCGTTCGTGACCTGTTCTCTTGCGCCGCGTGATCGCGTAAGGGACGGCGGATGCTGATCCGGCTGGCCATCCGCGACGTCGTGCTGATCGAGGCGCTCGACCTCGATTTCTCCGCAGGGCTCGGCGCGCTGACCGGCGAGACGGGCGCGGGCAAGTCGATCCTGCTCGATGCGCTGGGCCTCGCACTCGGGCAACGTGCGGAGACGTCGCTGGTCCGCCAGGGGGCGACGCAGGCGGTGGTGACCGCCAGCTTCGAGGTCGACGACGATCCCGCGATCGCCGCGCTGCTCGCCGACAACGGCCTCGATGGCGAGCCCGGTGAACCGCTGATCGTGCGCCGCATCGTCAAGGCCGACGGCGGCAGCCGCGCCAGCATCAACGACCAGCCCGTCTCCGCCGCACTGCTGCGCGATCTGGGCACGCGGCTGGTCGAGATCCACGGCCAGCACGACGACCGCGGGCTGCTCGCCGCACGCGGGCATCGCGCGTTGCTCGATGCGTTCGGGCGCTTCGACACGACGACGGTCGCGGCCGCGCATGCGCGCTGGCGTCAGGCGGAGGCGGCACTGGCGGCGGCGCAGGCCGATCTCGAGACCGCCGAGCGCGACCGCGAATGGCTCGAGCACAGCGTCGCCGAACTGCGCCAGCTCGCGCCCGAAGCTGGCGAGGAGGAGATGCTCGCGAGCGAGCGCGCGACGATGCAGAAGGGCGCGCGGCTCGCCGAGGAGCTCGGCACCGTGTCCGGGCATCTCGACGGATCGGACGGCGCGCTCGCAGGGCTGCGCCAGGCCGCGCGGCGGCTCGACCGGATCGCGCACGAGCATGAGGCGTTGGCTGCCGCGCTCGCCGCGCTCGATCGCGCGGTGATCGAGGCGTCGGAGGCGGAGGATGCGCTCGCACGCGCCGGCGCCGCGCTCGCCTTCGATCCCGAACGGCTCGACGGCATGGAGACGCGACTGTTCGACCTGCGCGGACTCGCGCGCAAGCACCGCGTCCAGCCCGACGAACTGGCGGCGCTGACCGACGATCTGTCGGCGAAGCTGAAGCGGATCGAGGCGGGTGGCGAAGGGCTCGCCGCGCTTACCCGGGCGGTCGCCAGCTCGCGCGTCGCCTACGAGGCCGCCGCCGCCACATTGACGACCGAACGCACCGCTGCCGCGACGCTGCTCGATACCGCGGTGGCGGGCGAACTCGCGCCGCTCAAGCTCGACGCGGCGCGCTTCCGCACCGCGATCGAGCGTCTGCCCGAGGCGCAATGGGGTCCGGACGGGCGCGACAAGGTCGAATTCCTGATCTCGACCAACCCCGGCGCGCCGTTCGCGCCGCTGATCAAGATCGCGAGCGGCGGCGAGCTGTCGCGCTTCATACTTGCGCTCAAGGTCGCGCTCGCGGAGGCGGGCGGCGCGCGCACGATGGTGTTCGACGAGATCGATCGCGGCGTCGGCGGCGCGGTCGCCTCGGCGATCGGCGATCGGCTCGCGCGCCTGTCGGGCAAGGCACAGTTGCTCGTGGTGACGCACAGCCCGCAGGTCGCGGCGCGCGCCGATCGCCAGTTCCTGATCGCCAAGCGCCACGACGGCATCGTCACGCGCACCGGCGTCCGCCTGCTCGACGCCGCCGAGCGCCGCGAGGAGATCGCGCGCATGCTCTCGGGCGCCGAGGTGACCGACGAGGCGCGCGCACAGGCGGGGCGGCTGCTGGTCGCTTGAAGCGCCGAGCCGCGCTCGTCCTCTTCGTCATCCCGGACTTGGTCCGGGATCCATAAACGCGGCGCTCAACCGTCGCACGTAGCGCGTATGGATTCCCGCCTTCGCGGGAATGACGGGGGTTGGTTCGAACCCCACCCCCTACTTCCCCACCAGGTCCGGATGCGCCGCCTTCCACAGCATCGCGCGGTGCACGCGGCGCTCGACGCTCGGGTGATCGTAGAAGATCGTCTCCTCAAGCCATGACGGCGACGAGGCACGATAAGCAATCGTCTTGACCAGCGCCTTGGAGAGTCCGTCAGGCTCGTGCGCGTGCTCGAACGAGAAATGGTCCGCGTCGCTCTCCTGGATGCGGGTCAGCGTGTTGGTGAGCGGCGTCGCGAGCAGGCCGATGGTCGCGACGATCGCCATCAGGATCGGCAAGCCCGCGGGATCGGCGATCCCCGCGATCCGCGGCCCCTCCCCGCTCCAGCCCAGCACCACCGGGAACAGTCGCGCGACAATCCACAGTGCGATCACCGACAGCAGACCCAGCACCAGTACCGACCAGAAGACGTGGCCCCGCGCATAATGACCCATTTCGTGCCCGACGACGCCGCGCACCTCGGCGATGTCGGCGCCCTGCGCGAACATCGTGTCGCTCATCGCGACGCGCGCGCTGCCGAACAGCCCCGAGACGTTGGCGGTGTAGCGCTCGGACTGTTTCGAGCCATTGTAGACGAAGATTTTGTCCGACGGCACATCGCTCACCTTGGCGAGCGCGACGACGGCATCGCGCGTCGGCCCCGGCGGCGCCGGCGTGTAGGTGTTGAACAGCGGCTCGATCAGTACCGGTCCCAGCACCATCATCACCGCGAGCAGGACGACGATCACGCCGCCCGACCACGCCCACCACCAGCGCGGCGCGCGGCGGATCAGCGCGTAGATGGCTAGGCCGATTACCGCCGACACCACCGCGCTGATCGCCAGCGACAGGATGTTCTCGCCGAGCCAGCCCCCGAACGGCTGCTTGGTGAGCCCATATTGCCCCTCGCGCCACCAGTCGGCGTAGATCGTCCACGCCAGTTCGATCGCCCAGTCGAGCAGCAGGAAGACGAGCACGCAGGCGGCGACCGCAAGATCGGGGCGGGGCCGCCTCGCCTCGATCCGGGCGCGGACCTTCACCAGCACGCCCGATCGCAGGATGATCCAGGCAGCGACGACGGTGACCAGCCAGCCCCACAGCAGCAGCCAGTGCCCGCCCTGCGTGTAGGCGGTCGCCTTGGCGTGCGCCTCGGGCGAGAGCGTCGCCATATAGGCGGCGGTCGCCGCATCGGGATCGAACCGGACCATCGCGCTATCCTCTACTATCTGTATTGGCAGGCTAAGACACGATCGGCGCGATGCAAGCGCTATCCGTCGCGCGTTGCCGCGAGCGTGAGGAACGCCGCCAGCGCGGACGCCCCCGCCAGCACCGCGCCGACTAGCGCCGCGACGTGGAAGGCCGAGACCAGCGCTCCCCCCGACAGCGCGATCACCGCCCCCGCCAGCGCGGTCGCGATCAGCCCGCCGGTGCGTGCAATCGCGCTGTTGAAGCCCGAGGCGGTGCCGGTGTGCCGCTCGTCGACCGAGGACAGCACCGCGGTCGTCAGCGGCGCCACCGCGCCCGCCATGCCGGTGGCGATCACCAGCATCGCGGGTAGCACGCTCGTCCAATAGCTGCCGGTCGGCTCGGCGCGGACGAGCAGCGCGAAGCCCAGCGCGGTCGCCAGCGGCCCCAGCGTCAGCGGCCAGCGTGGTCCGATCGCCTGCGTCGTCCTGCCCATCAGCCGCGAGGCGGCGCCGATCACGATCGGAAAGGGCAGTAGCGCCATCCCCGCCTGCAACGGCGAATAGCCCCCGGCGACGATCAACAGATAGGGGAGCAGCACCAGCAGGCCGCCCAGCGCGCCATAGAGCAGGAAGGTAAGCAGCGTCAGCCCGACGAAAGCGCGGCTGCCGAACAGCGAGAGCGGCATCATCGCGCGGTCGCCGCGGCGGTGCTCGACCAAGACGAAGCCGCCGATCAGCGCCAGCCCAGCGACTACGCCGACCCACACCGAAAGGCTCGCGACGTGGTGGCTCGACCAGAGCGTCAGCGCCCAGGTCAGCGCGCCCAGCGCCAGCGTCGCGAGCGTCGCGCCAGCCCAATCGAGCGGTTGCTCGCCGCTCGCGCTCTCCGCGACGCCGCGCCAGGCGATGCCGATCGCAACCAGCGCCACGGGCACGTTGATCAGGAAGATCGCGCGCCAGCCGATCGCCTGGACCAGCCAACCGCCGAGCGGCGGGCCCACCGCGCTGGCGATCGCGCCGGTCGCCGCCCAGGTGCCGATCGCCCGGCCCCGCGCCTCGCCCGAAAAGGCGTTGCCCAGAATCGCGAGGCTGTTGGGCATCAGCATCGCAGCACCGATCCCCTGCAGCGCGCGCGCCGCGAGCAATACGCCCAGGCTTGGCGCCACCGCGCAGCCGATCGAAGCCAGCGCGAAGATCGCGATCCCGCCGATCAGCATCCGCCGCCGGCCGAAATGGTCGCCCGCCGCGCCGCCCATCAGCAGCAAGGCGCTCAATGGCAGCAGATAGGCGTTGATCGTCCACTGCAGATCGGCGGCGCCTGCGCCGTAGCTTCGCCCGATCGACGGCAGCGCGACGTTGACCACCGATCCGTCGATGAAGGCGAGGCTGGAGGCGAGGATCGTCGCGGCCAGCGTCAACTGCGGGTGCCCGGATCCGCGCGGAGATCGCTCCGGTGGCGGTGCATGGTCGCAGGGAGCCGGGAGCGCAGTCATCGGCGGAAGACGTAGCCGACCCTTCCGCCGACACCTAGAGCAGGATGACAGCAGGTTGAACCACTACCGTCACCCCCGTGAGTTCACAAACGAAGTGCACCACCTAAGACAGGTGCTGCCATGTCGAT
>CAXTVK010000123.1:0-6635 GCA_964247655.1 uncultured Sphingomonadaceae bacterium
GCGTGTTCGGGCGAGGCCTCGTAACTGCCGAACGGCATGTCGATCACGACGACGCTGTGCCAGCTCCCGCGCACCACCGCCGCGCCGTGCGCGCACATCATCTCGAGGCTGACCGGGATCGTCGAGGGCAGGCCGTAGATCACCTGCCCCAGGCTGTCGCCGACGAGCAGCATGTCGCAGTGCGGATCGAGCAGCTGCGCCATCCGCGCGGTGTAGGCGGTGAGCATCACCACCGGCTCGGCGACGGGCCCAGGCCCGGTCTTGCGCGCGAGGATCGCGGGGACGGTCAGCCGCTTCATCGGCGAAGGCGTCGGATTCGCGCGGCTGGTCGCGCTGTCGAGCGTGAAGGTGGTGGACATGGGCGATGTCTAGCGGGTGGCAGGGCGCCGGGCAAATGGGCGACTGGGCCTTTCTCCATCCTCCCCCGGAGGGGGAGGGGGACCGCCCGCGCAGCGGGTGGTGGAGGGGTCGACCACGCTTCTGACGGGTGCCGCCCCTTCGAACCTCTGACACCCCTCCACCATTCGCTTCGCGAACGGTCCCCCTCCCCTTGCAGGGGAGGATTTGATCCGTCCCTACCCCAGCGCCGCCGCATAGACGTCAGGCTTGAACCCCACCAGCGTCCGCCCGCCGAGATCGAGCACCGGCCGCTTGATCATCGACGGCTGCGCCAGCATCAGATCGATCGCCTCGTCCGCGTTGATCCCCTCGCGATCGGTATCGGGCAGCTTGCGAAAGGTCGTGCCGGCACGGTTGAGGATCGGCTGCCAGCCATGTTCGGCCACCCAGCCCGCCAGCGTCGCGCGGTCGATCCCCGACGCCTTGTAATCGTGAAAGATGTAGGCGACGCGGCGCTCGTCGAGCCAGGCGCGCGCCTTCTTCATCGTATCGCAGTTCCTGATGCCGTAGATCGTGACCGGCATCGCGCTCATTCCCACTCGATCGTCCCGGGCGGCTTGCTCGTATAATCGTAGACGACGCGGTTGATCCCAGCGACCTCGTTGACGATCCGCGTCGCGACGCGGCTGAGGAAGGCGCTGTCGAAGGGATAGACGTCGGCGGTCATGCCGTCGACCGAGGTCACGGCGCGTAAGCCGCAGACGCTGTCGTAGGTGCGGTGGTCGCCCATCACGCCGACCGTCTTGACCGGCAGCAGCACCGCGAACGCCTGCCAGATCGCGTCGTAGAGCCCGGCACTCCGAATCTCCTCGAGATAGATCGCGTCCGCCTTGCGCAGGATGTCGCAGCGCTCCTTGGTGACTTCGCCGGGGATGCGGATCGCGAGGCCTGGGCCCGGGAAGGGGTGGCGCCCGACGAACGCGTCGGTCAGCCCCAGCTCCTTCCCGAGCACGCGGACCTCGTCCTTGAATAGCTCGCGCAGCGGCTCGACGAGCTTCATGTTCATGCGTTCGGGCAGGCCGCCGACATTGTGGTGGCTCTTGATCGTGACCGACGGCCCGCCGGTGAAGCTGACGCTCTCGATCACGTCGGGATAGAGCGTCCCCTGCGCGAGGAAATCGGCGCCGCCGATCTTCTTGGCCTCGTCGTCGAACACCTCGATGAAGGTCTTGCCGATGAACTTGCGCTTGGCCTCGGGATCGGTGACGCCCGCCAGCCCGTTCAGGAACAATGTCTCGGCGTTCACGTGGACGAGCGGGATGTTGTAGTGGTTGCGAAACAGGCTGACGACCTGCTCGGCCTCGCCCGCGCGCAACAGCCCGTGATCGACGAACACGCAGGTGAGCTGGTCGCCGATCGCCTCGTGGATCAGCACCGCCGCGACCGACGAATCGACCCCGCCCGACAGGCCGCAGATCACCTTGGCCTTGCCGACCTGCTGCCGGATCTCCTCGACCTTGGCAGCCCGAAAACCCGCCATCGTCCACTCGCCGCCGAGCCCGCAGACGTGGCGGACGAAATTGGCGATCAGCTTGCCGCCGTCCGGCGTATGGTAGACCTCCGGATGGAACTGCACGCCGTAGAAGCGCCGCGCCTCGTCGGCGGTGATCGCGAACGGCGCGCCTTCGGAGACCGCGATCGGCGCAAAGCCCTCGGGGAGCCGCGTCACCTTGTCGCCGTGGCTCATCCATACCTGGTGGCGCTCGCCCTCCGCCCACAGCCCGTCGAACAGCGCCGACGACGCCCTGACCTCAACGAAGGCGCGGCCGAATTCGCCGCCCTCGCCCGAGACGATCACCTCGCCGCCGAGTTGCTGGCACATCGTCTGCTGGCCGTAGCAGATTCCCAGGATCGGGATGCCCGCCTCGAAGAAGCGCTGCGGCGCATGCGGCGCGTTGGCCTCGGTCACCGAGGCGGGACCGCCGGAGAAGATCAGGCCCTTGGGATTCACCCGATCGAATGCGGCATCGGCGGACTGGAAGGGGACGATCTCGCAATAGACGCCCGCCTCGCGCACGCGCCTGGCGATGAGCTGCGTCACCTGGCTGCCGAAATCGACGATGAGGATGCTGTCTGCGGGGGCGATTGTCATGGCGAGCCGATAAAGCGCGGGCGCGGGCCTGTCCAGCATCGTGCCCGAACCGTGCGGGCAATGGTCAACGCTTCGTTTACCACTCGCCGCTAAGCCTTTGTTTCACGTGCTTGTTCGGGGGTTATTGGATGCCGCGTCGGATCCGTTCTTTGCTGTCTACGCTCCGCGAGGAAGTGCAGCACTACGCCGCCGAGACCGAGGCGATCGCGGGCCGCACCAACCTGCTCGCGCTCAACGCCACGATCGAGGCGGCGCGCTCGGGCGAGGCGGGCCGCGGTTTCTCGGTGGTGGCGCAGGAGGTGAAGGCGCTTGCCGGCCAGGCGCGGACCAGCGCCGCGACGTTCCGCGCCGAAGTGCTCGACCGGCTCGCGCAGGGTGCGGGCATCGCCGACGAACTCGTCGCCGAAGTGGAAGGCGCGCGGCTCGCCGAACTCGCGCAGTCGATCATCCAGACGATCGCGCGTTCGCTGTTCGATCGCTCGATCGACGTGCGCATGCTGTCGACCGACCCTTCGGTGATCGAGGGCGCCGCGCATGCCCGTACCGATCCGCTCGCCGAGCGGAAGGCGCTCGAGCGGCTGCGCGCGATGCTGCATTTCTCGCCGTATTTCATCAACGCCTTCATCGCCGACGATCAGGGCAACGTCGTCGTCACCGCGCATGCCAATGCCGAAGTGCGGTCGTTCAACCTGCGCAACGAGCCGCAGTACAACGCCGCGTTGTCCGCGCCGGTCGGCGAGGACTGGTTCACCGACGAGGTCTGGGAAAATCCCTTCTCGGGCAACCGCAAGGTGCTGATCTACGTCGCGCCGATCCGCGATGCCGAGCGCACGATCGGCGTCTGCTATCTCGAATATGATTGGGAAGGCCAGGCCGCCGCGATCCTCCATTCGGTCGAGCAGGCGAGCTCGGGCGCGATCGTCTCCATCGTGGACGACGAGAACCGGATGATCTCGTCGACCGGCCGCCACGGGTTCAACGACATCCTGCCGATCGCCAGCGTCGCGGCGGCAGCGGGTCGCCATGTCGAGACGCGCACCGATTCGATCGTGGCGCAGGCGATGGCGATGCCGTTCAACGGCTTCGACGGGCTCCGGCTGCGCTGCGTGATCGAACAGCGCGTCCCCGGCGAACGCGAGATCGCCGCCTCGCTGACCGCGCCGCGCGCGAGGGCGGCCTAGGAGAGCGCGACACCCACCTCATCGTCATCCCGGCGAAAGCCGGGACCCATAGAGGACGGTGGCAATGCCATTTTTGCGTCGCGCCGGGCCATGGTCCGATTTAAACGAACCATTCGAGCCGATCTGCCGATGCCGCATCCATAGGTCCCGGCTTTCGCCGGGATGACGACTTTGGATTTGGCGCAGTTCGTCGCCTAGATCACCAATCCCGACCAATAGGCCGCGAACGCCCACAGGTCCGCCGTCTCCGCGATCTGCTTGTCCACCGGCTTGCCCGCGCCATGCCCGGCGCGTGTCTCGATGCGGATCAGGTGCGGTTTCGCGCCGATTTCCGCTGCCTGCAGCGCGGCGGCATATTTGAAGCTGTGCGCGGGGACGACGCGGTCGTCGGTGTCCGCCGTCGCGATCAGGATCGCCGGATAGTCGACGCCGCTCCGGATGTTGAGCAGCGGCGCATAGGCGGTCAGCACGCCGAAATCGGCCTCGACGCCGGGGTCGCCATAATCGTCGATCCAGTAGCGCCCCGCGGTGAAGCGGTGGAAGCGCAGCATGTCGTGCACGCCGACCGACGGCAGTGCGGCGGTGAACAGATCGGGGCGCAGATTGGTGACCGCAGAGACCAGCAGCCCGCCATTCGAATGCCCGTGGACGACCAGCTTCGAGGCGACGCCCGTCGCCGCCAGATGCTCTGCTGCGGCGACGAAATCGCCGAACGCGTTGCGCTTGTTGGCGCGCCGGCCGCCGTCGTGCCAGGCCTTGCCATATTCGCCGCCGCCGCGGATGTTGGCGACCGCATAGACGCCGCCCATCGCGACCCAGCCAAGCGCTGCCGGGCTGAAACTGGGCGTCAGCGAAATCTCGAACCCGCCATAGCCGTAGAGCAGGGTCGGCGCGGGCCCCGTCACGTCGCGGCGACGGAGCAGGAAGACGGGCACGACGGTGCCGTCGGGCGACGTGCACGCGGTCTGCTCGACGACGAACTGTGCCGGGTCGAAGGGCAGCGAGGGCCGCGCGAACAGGCTGGTGGCGCCGCTCGCGACGTCGAGCCGGTGAATCTCGGTCGGGCGATCGTAGCTGGTGAAGGCGAAGAAGGCCTCGGGATCGCCGCCCTCGCCCTCGATCCCCGCGACGGTGCCGACGCCGGGCAGCGCGACCTCGCCGAGCAGCTTGCCGTTCAGATCGTAGCTGCGCAGCTCGCTCGCCACGTCGCGCAGGACGGTGACGAGCAGCCGGTCCCCGACGAGTTGCGCGTCGGCGATCAGATCGGTGCCGTGCGCGACGATCTCCCGCCGGCGCCGCATCTCCGATCCGACGTCGATCGACACGATCCGGCGGCGCGGCGCCTCGAGATCGGTAACGAAGTAGAAGAGATCGCCCGACGCGCCGATCAGTCGCCAGTCGTTGTCCAGCCCGCGCACCAATATCTTGGGCGCGAGCCTGGGCGCGGTGAGATCGATCACGGTGAGTTCGGTGCGCGCCTCGGTGCCCTCGACCGAAGAGATCAGCAGCCAGCGGCCATCGATGCTCGTCTCCGCGACATGCAGCAGCCGCGGCCGATCGGGCGTCGCGTAGACGAGGAAGTCCGCGGTCTGCGCGGTGCCCAGCCGGTGGAAATAGACCGCATGATCGAGATTGGCGGCCTGATGCTCCTGGCCCAGCTTTGGTTCGGGAAAGCGCGAGTAGAAGAAGCCGGATCCGTTCGCCGCCCACGCGATCCCCGAGAATTTCACCCAGCGCAGCACGAACTCGGTCGAGGCCCCGCTCGCGACGTCGAGCACGTGCAGCGCGCGCCAGTCGCTACCACCGTCCTGCACCGCATAGGCGAGCTTGCGACCGTCGCGCGACGGCTCCCATTCGCCAAGCGCGGTGGCACCGTCGTCGGACCAGCTCTTCGGGTCGAGCAGCACGCGCGACGTGCCGCCGATCGCATCGCGCATGCACAGCACCGGCTGCGCCTCGAGCCCGCTGTTGCGCAGATGGAAATAGCGCCCGCCGCGCCGTCGCGGCAGCGAGATGCGCTCATAATCCCACAGCGCGGTCAACCGTTCGGCGATCGCATCGCGTCCCGGCAGGCTCGCGACATATTCCTCGGTCAGCCGCGCCTGCGCCGAGACCCACGCCGCGACTCGCGGCTCGTGGCGGACGTCGGCTTCGAGCCAGCGGTACGGATCGGCGACCTGCCGCCCGAACATCTCGTCGACGATGTCGTCGCGCGGCGTCGGCGGATAGGCGAACGGGCCTTCGGGACTCATCAACGGGGCGTCCTTTCGATGGCGCCGCAACGCCTTATCGGCCAAGCCCGCCGATGCAAACCGCTAGCGCGCACATGACAAAAGGGCCGCCCCGATCCGGGACGGCCCTTCCGTAAGTCTCTCATCGAAGCGAGCGGCCGATCAGGCGGCTTCGTCATACTCGTCGTCGACGATTACCGGGCCCGAGTCCTGACCCTTGGCCGAGACGTCGCGATCGACGAACTCGATGATCGCCATCGAGGCGGCGTCCGACGCGCGGATGCCGGCCTTGATCACGCGGATATAGCCGCCCTGGCGCGAGGCGTAACGCTCGGCGAGCACGTCGAACAGCTTGACCAGCTGCGTGTCGTCCAGAAGCCGAGCATGCGCGAGACGGCGGTTGGAGAGGCCGCCCTTCTTGGCAAGCGTCACCAGCTTCTCGACGTAGGGGCGAAGCTCCTTCGCCTTGGCGAGCGTGGTGGTGATCTGCTCATGCTTGATGAGCGCCGCCGCCTGGTTGCGGAACAGCGCGAGACGATGGCTCGAGGTGCGCTGGAGCTTACGACCGCCGACACGATGACGCATGGTGATAGTCCTTCATTGTTCGTCCCGCAGCCGTTCGAGGTACTGCGAACCAGGCGATGGTGTGGAGCACCGCCCAAACTCCTTCTCACTTCTTCCCTTCTCCCGCGGGCGGGAGAAGGTCGGGATGAGGGTCTTCTTCTTCTGCCT
>CAXTVK010000124.1:0-6635 GCA_964247655.1 uncultured Sphingomonadaceae bacterium
TCACCGCCCCACCCGCACCCTCTGCAGCAGCCGGTCGATCGCCACCACCGCCTCGGGCTCGTCGAGCAGCGGCGCGTGGCCGATGTCGGCGACCGTTGCCAGGTCGAGATCGGGCACGCGCCGCGCCATCTCCTGCGCGGTCGCGACCGACAGTAGGTCGCTGAGCGCACCGCGCACCACCGCGACCGGCCGCCCGGCGAGCGCCTCGAACGCGGGCCACAGATCCGGCGCCGGCGCGTCCTCGGATGTTTCGCGGAACGGCTCGGCGATGCGCATGTCGTAGTCGAACACGATCCGCCCCGCCGAGGTCAGCCGGCAGGTGCGCTTGGCCATCGCCAGCCAATCCTCGATCACGTAGCGCGGGAACACCGCCTTCTGCGCCTCGGCGAGCGCGCGCGCGGCGTGCAGCCAGGTCGGCCAGCTCGCGCTGCGCCCGACATAGGAGCGGATGCGCGACAGCCCCGCCGCATCGAGCACCGGCCCGATGTCGTTGAGCAGCACCCCCGCCAGCCGTTCCGGCGTGGTCAGCGCGAGCAGCATCGCGATCAGGCCGCCGAGCGAGGTGCCCAGCAGCACCGCGTTCTCGATCCTGAGCGCGACGAACAGCGCGCCGATGTCGAGCGCATAGGAGGGCGGCGCATAGCTCGCCGGATCGGCCGCCGGCGGGCTCTCGCCCCGGCCGCGCAGATCGACGCAGATCACGCGCCACGCCGGCGACAGCCGCTCCGCAACGCGCTCGAAATCGCGCGCGTTGCGGGTCAGCCCGGGGATGCAGAGGATCGGCGGCTGGCCGGGCTCGCCGCCCGGATAGTCGCGATAATGGAGCTTAAGGCCGTCGATCGCGGTCCACCAGCCGTCGGCATAGCGTGATGCATGATCGTGTCGCGTGGCGGTCATGCTTGTCTCCCGGGGCAGGCGCGCCCCATATCGCGGGATGGACTTCTCCCCGCAAGCGCGCATCCTCACCCTCGGCGACCAATTTTACGACGCGGTGGCGCCCGCCGACTTTCCCGATACCGTCCTGCGCTTCCGCAACGATCGCGCGGCGGCCGAGGTCGGGCTCGACGGGCTCACCGACGTGGAGTGGACCGAACGCTTTGGCCGCTTCGAGCCCTTCGAGGGATCGCTGCCGCAACCGCTGGCGCTGCGCTATCACGGCCACCAGTTCCGCCACTACAATCCCGATCTTGGCGACGGGCGCGGCTTCCTCTACGCGCAGCTGCGCGACGCGTCGGGCCGGCTGATGGATCTGGGCACCAAGGGATCGGGCACGACGCCGTGGAGCCGATCGGGCGACGGGCGGCTCACGCTCAAGGGCGGCGTGCGCGAGATTTTGGCGACCGAGATGCTCGAGGCGCTCGGCGTCCACACCTCGCGGACGTTCTCGCTGATCGAGACCGGCGAGGCGCTCCACCGCGGCGACGAGCCCTCGCCGACACGCTCGGCGGTGCTCGTTCGGCTCAGCCACGGCCACATCCGCATCGGCAGCTTCCAGCGGCTCGCCTATCTCAAGGATTCGGCGAGCCTCGACACGCTGGTCCGCTACTGCCTCACCGAACTCTACGGCGAGACGCCCGGCGACGAGCCCGCGCTCCAGCTCTACGCGCATGTCGTTGAACGCACTGCCGATCTCGCCGCCTCCTACATGGCGGCGGGCTTCGTCCACGGCGTGCTCAACAGCGACAACATCAGCATCACCGGCGAGAGCTTCGACTACGGCCCGTGGCGCTTCACGCCGCAGTGGGAGCCCGGCTTCACCGCCGCCTATTTCGACCAGAACGGCCTCTACGCCTTCGGGCGGCAAGCGCAGGCGATCCACTGGGACGTCGCGCAGCTCGCGATGGCGCTGAGCGCGCTGGTGCCGGTCGAGGCGCTGGCGCCGATCCTCGACGGGTTCGCCGCGATCTACGAGACCGCTCTGGTCGCCAAGCTGCTCGCGCGACTCGGCGTCGCGCCACGCGGCGAAGCGCAGGACATCGCGCTCGCCGATGCGATGACGCGCGCGCTGGCCGAAGGCGGCGTCACGATCGACCGCGTCTTCTTCGACTGGCGCGGCGGCGCCCTGCGACGCGACGAGGCCGCCTATGCCGCGCCGGCGTTCGCGCCGTTCGTGGCGGCGGTTGCCGACTACGCAGCGATCGACCCTCCCGCCCATCCCTATTGGTCCGACGCCGAACCCTGTTCGATGCACATCGAGGAGGTCGAGGCGATCTGGGCGCCGATTGCGGCCACTGACGACTGGTCGCTGCTCGACGCCAAGGTCGCCGCGATCCGGCGGATGGGCGAGGCGCTCGCGCTCACTGAATCTTGACCGTTTGCAACGATACATGCTGGGTAAATGGGCGGATGACGATCGGGCCAAGATGTTGATTTCGAGCGAACCGGCGACTGGCGCACTGCTCTGGGAAGGTGCCGAGGGCGACGTCGACGCGGAGATCGCAACCGCGCGCGCGGCCTGGGCCGACTGGGCGGCGCGCCCGCTCACCGTGCGGATCGAGACGCTGCGCCGCGTCGTCAACATCGTGCGCGCGCGGGCCGAGCCCTTCGCCGATCTGATCGCGCGCGAGACGGGCAAGCCCCTGTGGGAGGCACGAACCGAAGTCGAGGCGGTGATCGCCAAGGTCGATATCTCGGTGTCGAGCTATTCGGAGCGCAGCGCCAGCCGCAAGCTCGACGGACAGATGAACAGCCGCACCGCGCTGCGTCACAAGCCGCACGGCGTGCTCGGCGTGCTGGGTCCGTTCAATTTCCCCGCGCACCTGCCCAACGGCCACATCGTCCCCGCGTTGATCGCGGGCAATGCGGTGGTGTTCAAGCCCTCCGAGAAGACGCCCGCGACGGGCGCGTTCCTCGTCGATTGCTATCATGCCGGCGGCGTGCCGCAGGGGTGCCTGCGCGTGCTGATCGGTGGTCCCGAGGCGGGCAAGGCGCTCGCGCGGCATCCGGGCATCGACGGGCTGCTGTTCACCGGATCGTCGCGCGCCGGGCTCGCGCTGCACAGGCAGTTCGCCGAGACGCCCAGCAAGATTCTCGCACTGGAGATGGGCGGCAACAATCCGATCATCGTGTGGGATTCGCCCACGATCCACACCGCCGCGATCCTCTGCGTCCAATCCGCCTATATGAGCGCGGGCCAGCGCTGCACCGCCGCGCGGCGGCTGATCGTCCGCGACGGCGCGCACGAGGCGTTGCTGGACGAGATCGCCAAGATCGTCGGCCGGCTGATCATCTCCGAACCGCACGGCGATCCGACGCCGTTCATGGGCCCGGTGATCGACAATGCCGCCGCCGATCACCTGCAGGAGGGCTGGCTCGACCTGATCATGAAGGGCGGCCGCGCGATCACGCATCTCCAGCGCCCCGATCCCGATCGGCCGTTCCTCACCCCCGGGCTGATCGACGTCACCGGGATCGACAATCGCGCCGACGAGGAACTGTTCGGCCCGATCCTGCAGGTGATCCGCGTCCCCGATTTCGACGCCGCGCTCGCCGAGGGCAATGCCACGCGCTACGGGCTGTGTGCCTCGCTGATCAGCGACCAGCCCAAACTCTACGACCGCTTCTGGGCGAACACGCGCGCGGGCATCATCAACTGGAACAAGCCGACCAACGGCGCGCCCTCCAACGCACCCTTCGGCGGCATCGGCCTGAGCGGGAACCACCGCCCGAGCGCCTATTACGCTGCCGACTATTGCGCTTACCCCGTCGTCTCGGGCGAAGCCGAGCAGGCGCGCGCCTCGATCGGCGTGGGTCTGCGCGACGCGTAGGTCGACACGCGAATCCACATCCTCCCCCGCCAGGGGGAGGGGGACCATCCGCAGGATGGTGGAGGGGGAGGATGGCGGCGCGTCATAAAGGAATAGCCGCCGCCCTCCCCCTCCGTCGCCTTCGGCGCCACCTCCCCCTGGCGGGGGAGGATGAATCGAATGTCGATACGCCTTGGCGTTCCCCTGCGCAGGCGGGGGCCCAGGGCCGCAAGCGATGTCGTCCGAAGCTCTGGGCCCCCGCCTGCGCGGGGGAACGGGTGGAGAAACGCCCCGCGCAAGTTTCGCTACCGCGCGCCAAAGATAGTCCCGGTTGCCGATCGGGCCGAGGTGGCCCATCTGCCATCCATGGCAAGCCTTCTCGATCCTTCCGCGCGCGGGCGCGTCATCCTCGTCGGCGCGGGGCCCGGCGATCCCGATCTGCTGACGCTCAAGGCCGTCGCGGCGCTGCGACAGGCCGACGTCGTCGTGCATGACGGGCTGATCGACCCGCGGGTGCTCGATCATGCCCCGCCGCACGCCCAACGCATCTCGGTCGCGAAGAAGCGCGCGCGGCACACGCTGCCGCAGGAGGCGATCAACGCGCTGATCATCGCGCACGTCCGCGCCGGATCGATCGTCGTGCGGCTGAAGGGCGGCGATCCGTTCGTGTTCGGGCGCGGCGGCGAGGAGGTCGAGGCGGTGCGTGCCGCCGGGCTGCCGGTCGACGTCGTCCCTGGCGTCTCAGCGGCTCTGGGCTGCGCGGCCGAGGCGATGCTGCCGCTGACGCACCGCGACTGGTCGAGCGCGGTCAGCTTCGTCGCGGGCCAGTGCAAGGGGCTGTCCGAACAGGATTGGTCGGGCCTCGCCGGCAAGGGCCGCACGCTCGTCATCTACATGGGCGTCGCCAATGCCGCCGCAATCGCGGACAAGCTTATGGCCGACGGCGTCGATCCGGCGCTGCCGGTCGCGGTGCTTGAGAAGGGCACGCTGCCGGGCCACCGCGCGATCCGCACGCTGCTCGCCGATCTCGGCGACATGGTCGAGCGCGAGGCCGTCGGCAGCCCGGCGATCATCGTCGCGGGCGAGGTCGTGCTGCTGTCGGACGCCGACAACCGGCTCCGGGCCTTCGCGAAGCAGGCAGGGGCGCTGGCATGAAGATCGCGACGGGTAATGATCTTGCGACCGGCGACGTCGTCTGGTGGGACGGCACGGGCTGGTCGCGCCATGTCGAGGCCGCGGTCGAGGTCGGCGACGCGGGCACCGCGCTGATCGCCACCGAGGAAGCCGCGCGCCGCGTCAACGGCCCCTCGGTGATCGACGCCGACGCCACGCCGCAGGGGCCGAGGCCCGTGCACATCAAGGACCGCATCCGCGCGCGCGGGCCGACCGTGCGGACGGATCTGAATGTCGTGCCGACGGATGCGGCCGCAGGGAGTTGGGCGATATGAGCACCTCGAAGATCCTCCCCGGGACGGGGAGGGGGACCATGCGCAGCATGGTGGAGGGGGGGTGCCACATGCGCTCCGCCCAGTTGCACGCCCCCTCCACCACGCCTGCGGCGCGGTCCCCCTCCCCGTGCCGGGGAGGATTTGTCCATGTATAAATACGACACCTACGATCAGGCGATCGTCGATACCCGCGTCGAGGAATTCCGCGAGCAGGTCGAGCGTCGGCTGTCGGGCGAGCTCAGCGAGGACCAGTTCAAGCCGCTGCGGCTGATGAACGGCCTCTATCTCCAGCTCCACGCCTATATGCTGCGCGTCGCGATTCCTTATGGCACGCTCGACGGGCGGCAGATGCGGATGCTGGCGCACATCGCGCGCACCTACGATCGCGGCTACGGCCATTTCACCACGCGCCAGAACATCCAGTATAACTGGATCGAGCTCAAGGACGCGCCCGATATCCTCGCCGATCTGGCGACGGTCGAGATGCATGGGATCCAGACCAGCGGCAACTGCATCCGCAACATCTCGTCGGACCAGTTCGCGGGCGCCGCCGCCGACGAAGTGACCGATCCGCGCCCCTGGGCCGAGCTGCTGCGCCAGTGGAGTAGCTTCCATCCCGAATTCAGCTATCTGCCGCGCAAGTTCAAGATCTGCGTTATCGCCTCCGACGAGGATCGCGCCGCGATGCGGCTGCACGACATCGGCATCCAGCTCGTGAAGAACGATGCGGGCGAGATCGGCGCCGCGGTCTATGTCGGCGGCGGCATGGGCCGCACGCCGATGGTGGCGCCGCTGATCAAGGATTTCGTCCCCATCGACGACCTGCTCAGCTACGTCGAAGCATGCCTGCGCGTCTACAATCGCTACGGCCGGCGCGACAACATCTACAAGGCGCGGATCAAGATACTGATCCACGAGATCGGCGCCGACGACTATCGTGCGCAGGTCGAAGACGAGTGGCGCTACGTGAAGACGCTCGGGCTCGATCCGCCGCGCGCCGAATTCGATCGCATCGCCGCGATGTTCGCCGCCCCCGCCTATGACGAGGCCGCGCCTGACACGATCGATCGCGCCGATCCCGATTTCGCGCTGTGGGCCGCTCAGAACGTCGCCGCGCACAAGCAGCCCGGCTATGCGATCGCGACGATCAGCCTCAAGCCTATCGGTGGCATCCCCGGCGACGCCACCGCCGAGCAGATCGACCTGATGGCCGACCTCGCCGAAAAATACAGCTTCGACGAACTGCGCGTCACGCATGCGCAGAACATCGTGCTGCCCTATGTGCGCAAGGCCGACCTCTACGCGGTCTGGCAGGCGCTCGACGGCGCCGGGCTGGCGACGGCGAACCTCGACCTGATCAGCGACATCATCGCCTGCCCCGGGCTGGATTATTGCAGCCTCGCCAATGCGCGCTCGATCCCGCTCGCGCAGAAGATCGCGA
>CAXTVK010000125.1:0-6510 GCA_964247655.1 uncultured Sphingomonadaceae bacterium
ACGCTGCGCGCGCCCAAGAACCCCTACGGCAACCGACCCAACGACACGCGCGACGACTGAGCGCAGGCGGTGAGCGAGACGCTGCTCGATCTGCGGGGCATGCGTTGCCCCTGGCCCGCGATCCGCGTCGCGCGCGCGATCCGCGAGGCGGGTGAGGGGGCGGTGATCGTCGCGGTCGCGGACGATCCGATCGCGCCGCGTGAGATCGCAGCGGTAGCAACGGAGTGCGGCTGGGTGATTTCCGACACCGAAACCGCGATCGGACGGGCATTTCGTTTGTCGCGTACGTAAACAACGTAACGCTCTCTTTACCTAAACTAGGCATAGCTCTTCGTGTAGGTGCCGTATCAAGGGGGTTCGCACGTGGCTATCGGAGCCGCAGAACTGGTCGATTGGGGCGTTTTCGCCCGCGTGCGGATGGAGCTCGGCTCCGGATTCGTGCGTATTCTCGGCTATTTCCGCGAAGACGGCATCAAGTCTGTCGCACAGATCGAACAGGCGATTCGCGAGCGGTCAGCGGCGGCACTCGTGCTGCCAGCGCATACGCTCAAGGGCGAGGCGCGGCAGTTCGGTGCCGTCCCGCTCGCCGAACTCGCCGAAGTGATCGAGACCACCGCGCGCCGCTGCGTCGAAGCCCGCGAGACGCCCGACGAACTGATCGAGCGCGTCGTCGAGCTGCGCCCGCTGTTCGACGCAACGCTCCGTCTGTTCGATCGCGAGGTCAATCCGCTGGTGGATCGACGCGCTACCGGTGGCGGCTTCGGTCGCAAGCCGGCCGGCAGCTTCGGGCTGGCGCAGCGCTGAATTAAACACAGTTCAAAGTACCCCAACCGTTCGTCCTGAGTAGCCATTGAGCTTGTCGAAATGGCGTATCGAAGGACGGTGGCTTGGTGGGTCAGTCCTTCGATACGGGTCTTCGGCTTCGCTCAGCCCCTACTCAGGATGAACGGGGTTTATTACCCCCCCGTCGAGGCACCTTCCTCGTCCGCGGGCTTGCTCTGCAGCTGGACGTAGTTGGCGATACCCATCAGCTTGATAAGGTCGAACTGCTTCTCGAGATAATCGACATGCTCCTCCTCGTTGGCGAGGATTTTAAGGAACAGATCACGCGAGACGTAGTCGCGTACCGATTCGGCCTGCGCGATGCCGTCGCGCAGCGTCGGGATCGCCTCCTCCTCGAGCGCCATGTCGGCCTTGAGGATCTCTTCGACCGATTCGCCGATGCGCAGGCGACCGAGCAGCTGGAAATTGGGCAGGCCGTCGAGAAACAGGATGCGCTCCGACAGCCAGTCGGCATGCTTCATCTCGTCGATCGATTCGTGGCGCTCGAAATCGGCGAGCTTCTGCACGCCCCAATGATCGAGCATGCGGTAGTGCAGCCAATATTGATTGATCGCGGTCAGCTCGTTCTTGAGCGCGACGTTGAGCAGTTCGATGACGCGTGCGTCGCCCTTCATGTCCGGCCTCCTGATGGTCAGGAGCGCGGTTTACCGCCGTGCGGCCGATAATCCCACCGCGAACGACTCGCGCAAGTCGTTATCAGGCGGCGGCGGATTCGGCGGCGATCAGCTCGCGCGCGAAGGGCACGCATTGCCCGCAGCGCGGGCGGCAACCCAGGGAGGCATAGGCCGAAAGCGGATCGCGACAGCCCGCACGCGCGGCGTCCCGTACCTGGTTTTCCCGCAACGCATTGCAAATGCAGACGACCATAGTGCCTCCGATGGCGATGACGCCAGACTAGGACTACTGCGACACAGTTGCAATATCGTTTATGCGCATCGGCTGCGCTTTTCCGCGGGCGAGCGAGCGCCATGCCCATTCGAGCGGACCGTAGCGGAAGCGCGCGAGCCAGAGCGGGCTCCAGACCAGCATCGCGAGCCAGACCGCGCCGACGACGGGCAAGAGCCAGATGCGCTCGATGCGATCGAACAGGCCGAGGCCCCAGCCGTCGAACACCAACATCATCGCGATGCTCGTGCCGAGATAATTGCTGAACGCGACGCGGCCGGCGGCTTCGAGGCGCCGGTGGGGTCCGCCAGCCAGCCAGGCGAGCGCCAGGCTGGCTTCGGCAAGCGCGAGGATCGGGCGGAAGGGCACGCCGCCAAGCGTCGCCGCCGCGAAGGTGGCGAGCGTATCGAAGCCGCCGGCGAAGGTCCACCAGCACAATGCGATCGTCGGCGGCAGGCCGATCGCGAAGCCGATGGTTGCAGCCTTGAGGTAGCGCGCACGCGTCCAGCCGCCGGTCAGGAAGCCCGATCGCAGCGCAGCCATGCCGATCAGCATGAAGGCGAGCGTCTCGAGCCCGTCGAAGGCGAGCAGGAAGGGTGGCCCGCTGGCTTGGGTGGCGAGATTGTGCGCGACGAAGCCGCTCCACGATCCGCGCGCGACCGCGATCTCGGCGGCGACGTCCTGCGCGCGGCCGACGCCGACGCCGTCGACGAAGCCATGCCACGCGGCGAGCGTGTCGGCAGTCGCGCCAGGCAGCGCGGCGGCATGGCGGAGCGCCAGGAAGCTGCCGAAGAACAGCAGGCCGACGACGAACTGCGCGCACAGCAGCAGGATCGCGGTGCGGATCTGCTGGCGCGGCTCGAGCTGGACGAAGGGCAGCGCGACGATCCCGACCAGCGCATAGTGGAGCAGGATGTCGCCCGGCCAGATCAGGAACAGGTGCGCCACGCCGAACAGCGCCAGCGTCGCCATCCGCGCGAAATGGATGCGCGTGCCGTTCAGGCCAACGGCCTCGGCGCGCCCGATCACGATCGCCGTCGAGGCGCCGAACAGGATCGAGAAGAGCGCGCGCATCTTGCCGTCGACCAGCACGAACGACACCGCCCAGGCGGCGAGATCGCGCGGCGCGGTGCCGCCGCCCGCCAGCGGGTTGAAATAGGCGCCCGACGGCAAGGCGAAGTCGGCGATGTTCATCAGCAGGATGCCCATCACCGCGAGCCCGCGCAGCGCGTCGATCGTGGCGTGGCGGGCGGGCGCGGTCATGTGCGGGGCGTGTCGCGGTGCTGCGCACCCGTCAAGCGGCGGAACCGTTACGGTCGGCGCAGGGTTGACCGCCGATACCCCCGATCGAAAGGACGACATCATGGCCGCCGGCACGAAGGACACGTCCGCCAAATCCGCTTCCAACCCGCGCAAGCCGAGCGCGCCAAAGCCGGTAGCGGCGAAAGCAAGCAACGTCGCGACAGCGGCGAAGCCCGCGGCGATCAAGCAGGCCGTCGTCAAGGCGGTGGCGCCGGTGGTCGCGGTGACGAAGCCTGCTCCCGCGACCAAGCCAACGGCGACAACGCCCAAGGCGCCGGCAAAGCGCGCCGCTACACGTCGTCCCGTCGCCAAGGCGGGCGCCGGCACCGGCGCGATGCTGGGCGTCGCCGCTGCCGGCCTCGCAGCGGGGCTGGTCGCCAATCTCGGTCGCAAGGCCGTGGTGCAGGGCCCCAGCGTGATGGCGGGCGACTGGTTCGAGGCGTTGAAGGGCGAGCACAAGGCCGCGCTCGCGCTGCTCGACCAGATCGCCAAGACCAGCGACAAGCAGACCGCCAAGCGGTCGATGCTGCTGATGCAGCTCAAGCATGCGCTCGGCAAGCACGCCTTCACCGAGGAGAATGTGATCTACCCGGCGCTGCGCGAATGGGGCGACAAGGCCGATGCCGACGCGCTCAACCACGAGCAGGGCTATCACAAGCAGTTTCTCTACGAGCTCGACGGGATGGACAAGGCGTCGCCCGAGTTCGTCGTCAAATGCGCCGACTTCCGCGCCGATCTCAATGCGCACATCATCGAGGAGGAGGACAAGATCTTCCCCCAGATCCACGCCTCGCTCAGCGCCGACAAGAACAAGGCACTGACCGCGCTGGCGAACAAGGAAGGGTTCAAGCTGGCGTAAGGGCTGCTCCCCCGCGAAGGCGGGGGCCCAGGCCCGAGGTTCCTGCTGTCACTGTCGGCGGTTGCGCGCGCAACCCTGGACCCCCGCCTTCGCGGGGGAAAAGGGCATGGCGGCAGGCCGACCCTGAAGGCCGGCCCGCGTCCGGTTATTTCTTCTTCGCGGCGAACGGCGTCGCGCCGGGAGCGCCGCACTTGGCGAACTTGCCCTTGGCATCCTTGCAGCGCGTGCCGGCGGGCGCCGCGGCGGGCGGGCATTTGGTGAACCGGCCCTTGGCATCCTTGCAGGGCGCGGCCAGCGCAGGCGCCGCGGCCAGCGACAACAGGGCGGCGGCGGTCATCAGCGTGCGGATCATACTCGTCTCTCCTCGCCGCGCGAGTCGCGGGCGCGGCGATCGAATCGCAAGACGGGGCAGGCGTCAAGCGCGGCCTTCTCCCCTCCCTTTCAGGGAGGGGCCGAGGGTGGGTATTGGCTTGGCGATACGGCGGCATCGCGACCGGCGGGGCCGCATCACCCAGCCACCACCCACCCCAACCGCTCCCTGGGAGGGCGGAGCTTTCCTGTCCCGTCGCCGCTGCGGAGGCAGGGGCCCATCTCCTGCAGCTTCCTCGCGGCCAGCCAGCTAGAGAGATGGGCCCCTGCCTGCGCAGGGGCGACGGTCGTTCACGCCAGCGCGGCGTCGGCGCCCATCAGCGTCGGGAAGAAACCCTCGTGCGCGCGACGGAGGTCGGCGAGGGAAAGTTCACCCGCCGACTTCCACTTCAATGCGTCACTGCCGGTGAACCCTATCAACTCGCACGTGATGTTTGCATCGTGGGCCATGCGCTGGAGCCTATGCGTATCAGTAGTAGTGACCACATATTGGGACTGGTCTTCGGCAAACCATGCATTCTCTAAATTCGGTCCGACGCTCTGAAGCGCGTAATTCAAGCTTGCCCCGATATTCCCCGCAAGCGCCATTTCAGCAACCGTGACGATCGTTCCGCCATCTGAAACGTCGTGCACGGCCGTTACGACATCCTCTTGAATCAATGCCCTGATTAGCTCGGCGTTGCCTCGTTCCTCTTTGAGATCAACGTCTGGGGGTGTCCCGTTGGATAACCCGTGGATTTCGCGAAGCCAGATCGTTTGGCCGAGATCGCCGTAAAGGATGCCAATTCTAAAAATCGCCTCCCCTGCCGCCTTGAACGCGATCGTCGCCGACTTCGACCAGTCCGCCAGCAGCCCCACGCCCCCGATCGCCGGCGTCGGCAGGATCGCGTTGCCGCCCCCGGTCGCCCTGCTCTCGTTGTAGAGGCTGACGTTGCCGCTTACGATCGGGAAGTCGAGCGCGCGGCAGGCTTCGCCCATACCCTCTAGACAGCCGGTCAGCTGCGCCATGATCTCGGGACGCTGCGGGCTGGCGAAGTTGAGGCAGTTGGTGATCGCCAGCGGCGTGGCGCCCACGGCGGACAGGTTGCGATAGCATTCGGCCACCGCCTGCTTGCCGCCCTCATAGGGGTCCGCATAGCAATAGCGCGGCGTGCAGTCGGTGCTCATCGCGAGGCCCTTGGCGGTGCCATGGACGCGCACCACCGCGGCGTCGCCGCCCGGGCGCTGCACCGTGTCGGCGCCGACCATGTGGTCGTACTGCTCCCAGATCCACCGCCGCGAGGCGATGTCGGGCGAGGCCATCAGCTTGAGCAGATCGGCGGCGATGTCGGTGCTCTCGGGGATGTCGCCGAGCGGCGCGACATTCGCCCAGGCCTTATATTCTTCTTTGGTGGCCGCCGGCCGGTCGTAGAGCGGCGCCTCGTCCGCCAGCGGCCCGAGCGGGATGTCGCACACCGTCTCGCCGTTCCAGGTGAGCACCATCCGGCCGGTGTCGGTGACGGTGCCGATCACCGCGAAGTCGAGCTCCCACTTGCGGAAGATCGCCTCGGCGAAATCCTCGCGGCCGGGCTTCAGGACCATGAGCATGCGCTCCTGGCTCTCGCTCAGCATCATCTCGTAGGGCGTCATGCCGGTCTCGCGCTGCGGCACCGCGTTCATGTCGAGTTCGATGCCGACGCCGCCCTTGCTCGCCATCTCGACCGAGGAGGAGGTGAGGCCGGCCGCGCCCATGTCCTGGATCGCGACGATCGCGTCGGAGGCCATCAGTTCGAGGCAGGCCTCGATCAGCAGCTTCTCAGTGAACGGATCGCCGACCTGGACGGTCGGGCGCTTCTCGTCGCTATGCTCGTCGAACTCGGCGGAGGCCATGGTGGCGCCGTGGATGCCGTCGCGGCCGGTCTTCGAGCCGACATAGACGATCGAATTGCCGATGCCCGAAGCGGCCGAGTAGAAGATCTTGTCCTGGTCGGCGATGCCGACGGTCATCGCGTTGACAAGGATGTTGCCGTCGTAGCTCGGGTGGAAATTGACCTCGCCGCCGACGGTGGGCACGCCGACGCAATTGCCGTAGCCGCCGATCCCATGGACGACGCCCGCGATCAGGTGGCGCATCTTGGGATGGTCGGGCCGGCCGAAGCGCAGCGCGTTCAGGTTGGCGATCGGCCGCGCGCCCATTGTGAACACGTCGCGCAGAATCCCGCCGACGCCGGTCGCGGCACCCTGATAGGGCTCGATGTAGCTCGGGTGGTTGT
>CAXTVK010000126.1:0-6407 GCA_964247655.1 uncultured Sphingomonadaceae bacterium
GGTTCACGACGCAGGCGCTGTCGGCGCGCGAGGACACGCCCGAGGCGGTCGAGGCTTTGGCGCGCCACGCCGATTTCACGCTGTCCAACCCCAATCGGATGCGTGCGCTGGTCGGTGCGTTCGCGGCGAACCAATATGCCTTCCACCATCCCTCGGGCCGCGGCTACCGCTTCGTCGCGGACATGATCCTCGCGGCGGACGCGCTCAACCCGCAATCCGCGGCGCGTCTGGTCGGGCCATTCGGACGCTGGCGGCGGATGGAGCCGGTGCGCTCGGCGCTGATGCGCGCGGAGCTGGAGCGCATCGCGGCGGCGCCTGGGTTGAGCAAGGATGTTTTCGAGCAGGCTTCCAAGAGCTTGGCGTGACCAAGACTCCCCTCCCTAAAAGGGAGGGGTTGGGGGTGGGTCTTGGCTTGGCGATACGGTCGCTGTCAGTGCAGGCGTCCGCCGTATCGGCCTCGACCCACCCCTCGATCCCCTCCCTTTCAGGGAGGGGAGGATGATTACCGCCCCACCCAGTCCGCCACCTGCGCCGCCACCTGGTTCGCCACCGTGTTAAGCGCCGGCGCCACGCCCGCCGAGGTCGCGGCGCTCGCCGGGGCGGTCGCGGAGAAGCGGCGGGTCTGGATGCGGCCGTCGGGATATTGCAGCGTCGCGTCGTAGATCATCGCGACCTGGCTGCTGTCCGCATCGAGCCCGAATTGCTGGATGCGCCCCGTCAGCCGCAACCCCGGCGCCAGATGATAGTCGCGCGGATCGAGCACCGGACGATCGGTGCGTGCGCGGATCGTCTCGGCGAGCAGGTCGCGGAACAGGTGCGCGGGCGTGTCCGCCCAGGTCGCGTCCTTGACGTAGGCGAGCGTCGTCTGCCCCGATCGCACGGGCACGCGCACCGCCGACAGCTCCATCGGCACGACCGGATAGACCACCGTCACCGCGCGCCCCGCGGCGACCGCTTCGCCGGTGTCCGCGGGGGCGGTCTGCACAGGGGTGAGCCGCAACAGCTCCGCGGGCGTCTTGGGCCCGAGGCTGATGCAGCCGGCGAGCGCCAGCGCGGGCAGCGCCGCCAGCAGCGGCAGGGAGCGGATCGGGCGGCGCATCTGGCGCATGGTCGTCCTCACTTGTGCGGCCTCACTTCTTCGGCTTGTAGTCGGGCAGGCGCTTGCCGCCGAGCACGCCCGTCGCGCCGCCCGAATTGAGCTTCGCGGCGGTCTCGGTCAGCGCTTCGGCCATGTCGGAGAGATCGCGGACGAGCTGATCGATCTGCGGCGCGGTCTGCGTGGTCAGCTGCTGGATGCCGGGCTTGGCGTCCTTGATCATCCCGTCGAGATTGTTCGCGCTCTGCTTGGCCGAATGCGCGGCGTCGCGCAGGTCGTTCATCAACGGACGCCCCTGCTTGTCGAGCAGGTCGTTGGCGTTGCCCGCGAGCTTCTGGATCGAGGCTGCCGCATCGCCCGCCTGCTTCACCGTCACCTGCACACCCTGCAGCGTTTGGCGAATCTGCGGGCCCTGCGCTGCGAGATCGCTGGTCAGGCTATCGACGTTGGCGAGGATGTGGTGGACCGAATTCTGGTTGCGGTCGTCGAGCAGCATGGTGAGCTTGGTCTCGAGCACCGACAGCTTGTCGAGCAGTTCGGGCGCCGAGTTGAGCAGCCCGGCGAGCGTGCCAGGCTTGGTCGGGATCACCGGCACCCCGAACGGCCCCACCTCGGTGATCGGCGGCTGGCCCTTCTGCGCGCCCGAGAGGTTGATCTGGCTGACCCCGGTGAAGCCGACACCCGCGACGGTGGCGGTGGTGCCCTTCAGGATCGGCGTGTTCTCGTCGACCGAGATGCGGACGCGGACGAGCTCGGGGCTGTCGGGCAGCAGCTTGATGTCGTCGATCTTGCCCACCGGCACGCCCGAGAAGGCGACGACCGACCCCTTGGCGAGCCCATCGACCGAATTGGGGAAGAAGATGTCGTAACGCTGCTGATGGCCGTTGCCGACCTGGCTCATCCAGATCAGGAAGGCGAGTGCCGCGGCGAGGATGCCGAGCACGACACCACCGACGAGCACATGGTTCGAGCGCGTCTCCATTATTCCGCCTTGCCCCCGTCTTCGTTCCGATCGGCGCCGCCGAGTTCGCCGCTCATCGTATCGCGGTTCATCGCCACCATCTGCGCGCGGCGCTGGTCGTCGGCGATCGCACCGCGTTCCTTCGATTGCGCGGCGGCGCGCCCACGCGGACCGTTGAAATATTCTTGGATCCACGGATGATCCAGCGCCAGCAATTCGTCGATCGTGCCGACCGCGACCACCTTCTTGTCGGCGAGCACCGCCACCCGGTCGCAGATCGCGTGCAGCGTGTCGAGGTCGTGCGTGATCAGGAAGACAGTGAGGCCGAGCAGGTCGCGCAGATCCTTGATCAGCGCGTCGAACGCCTCGGCGCCGATCGGATCGAGCCCGGCGGTGGGTTCGTCGAGGAACAGCAGCTCGGGATCGATCGCCAGCGCACGCGCGAGCCCGGCGCGCTTGCGCATCCCGCCCGAGAGCTGCGAGGGAAATTTGCTCGAGCTTTCGGCGGGCAGCCCGGTCGCGACGATCTTGTACGAGGCGATCTCGTCGAGCAGCGTTTGGTCGATCGCGGGATAATATTCGCGGATCGGCACCTGGACGTTCTCGGCGACGGTCAGCGTCGAGAACAGCGCGCCGTTCTGGAACAGCACGCCCCAGCGGCGGCGCACCTCCTTGGCCTGGACGTCGGTGCGGTCGCCCATCGGCTCGCCGAACACGTCGATCTCGCCTTCGGCCGGCTCCTGCAGCCCGATGATCGAGCGCATCAGCACCGACTTGCCCGTGCCCGATCCGCCGACCACGCCAAGGATCTCGCCGCGCCTGACGTCGAGATCGAGATTGTCGTGCACCACCTGCTTGCCAAAATGGTTGGTGAGCCCGTGGACGCGGATGACGAAATCGTCGCCCGCGTCGGCCGCCGGTGCCGCTTTGAGCGCGACGCTCATATCCAGCCGATCGATGCGAAGAAGACCGCGAAGAAGGCGTCGAGCACGATCACCAGGAAGATCGACTGGACCACCGCCGAGGTGGTGCGCAAGCCCACCGCCTCGGCATTGCCCTCGACCTGCATGCCCTGGAAGCAGCCCGCCATCGAGATGATCAGCCCGAACACCGGCGCCTTGATCAGCCCCTGATACACGTCGGTCATCGGCACGACCTCGCGGATGCGCGCCACGAACGTCACCGGCGGCAGGTTGAGCGAGAACCAGCTGAACAGCCCGCCGCCGATCAGCGCCATCATCGCGGCGTAGAAGGCAAGCACGGGCATCATCAGGATCGCCGCCGTCACGCGCGGCAGCACCAGCGACTCCATCGGCGACAGCCCGATCGTGCGCATCGCATCGACTTCCTCGGCGAGCCGCATCGATCCGATCTGCGCCGCGAACGCCGAGCCCGAGCGTCCCGCGACCATGATCGCGGTCATCAGCACGCCGAGCTCGCGGAAGGTGAGCCGGCCGACGAGGTTGATCGTATAGACCTCGGCGCCGAACTGGCGGAGCTGGATCGCGCCCTGCTGCGCGATGACGATGCCGATCAGGAAGCTCATCAGCCCGACGATGGCGAGCGCGTCGACGCCGACCACCTCGAACTGGCGGATCACCGCATTGCCGCGGAAGCGCTTGGGGTTGAGGATCACCTGCCACACCGCGATCAGCGTCTCGCCGAAGAAGGCGAGCAGCCCGACCATCGTCTCGCCCGCGGTGATCGTCGATTTGCCGATCCGGCCGAGTGAGCGCTGGAAGGAGGGCAGGTCGTCGGGCTTGATCTGGAAGGGCTTGTCGACATGGCCGACCTTCTCGATCAGGTCCTCGGCCTTCTCGCTCGCGCCCTCGATCCGGACGTCGTGATCGCGCTGGAGCCGGTGGACGAGCCACGCGCCGACGGTGTCGATCCGCTCGACCCCCGACATATCCACCGTATCGGGCGATGCATCGAGCTTCTCCAGCCGCGCGGGCACGCTGCCCAGCCGCGCCAGCGTCCATTCGCCGGTGAAGCGGAGCGTGCGGTCATCCTGCGTGAAGTCGGCGGCCTGGACTGTCATCTGGCACGCAGGATGCGGCAGATCGTTACGCCCGGCAAGCGGCTAAGCGTGTCTTCCTTCGCGGATGCGTTCGGCCGACAAACCTGCCAAGGCGCTGCGTCAGGGAGACAAAGCCATGGATCGCATCCTCGGGGCCCCGGACGACGGTCGGATCACCGCATTGCTGCTCGCCGGGCGCCGGCCCGGCGTCGATGCGCTCGCCGCGACGCGGGGCGAGACGCTCAAGGCGCTGATCCCCGTCGCGGGGACGCCGATGGTCGCGCGCGTCGTCGCCACGCTGCTCGCGACCGACGCGATCGGCGCGATCCGGGTGATGACGCAGGATATCGAGCCGATCGCCGCGGTGCTGCCTGCCGATACGCGCATCGTTTATCTTCGCTCGGGCGACGGCATCGCGCGATCGATCGTGGCGGCGCTGGAAAGCGGCGCGGCGCCGTTCCCGCTGTTCGTCACCACCGCCGACCACGCGCTGCTCACCCCCGCGACGATCGCCGAATTTCTGGCGGGCGCGGCGGGGGCGGATGTCGCGGTCGGCATGGTCGAGCGGGCGATCGTCGAGGCGCGTTTCCCGCAGACCAGGCGGACCTGGCTGCGCTTCAAGGGTGGCGACTGGAGCGGCGCCAACCTGTTCTGGTTCGCCGGCCCCGCGGCCTTGCCGGTGATCGAGGGGTGGGCGTCGGTCGAGCAGGATCGCAAAAAGGGCTGGAAGCTGATCGCCAAATTCGGCGTCGGGCTGCTGCTGCGCGCGGTCACCCGCACGATCACGATCCACGATGCGGTCGCGCAGGCGGGGCGCAAGCTCGGCGCGTCGGTGCGGATCGTGGGGCTCACCGATCCGCTCGCCGCGGTCGACGTCGACAAGGTCGCCGATCTGGAGTTGGCCGAAGCGGTGCTGGAGAGCAGGGCATGACCTTTTTCGTTCCCCGGCGCAGGCCGGGGCACAGGCCCGAAGCGTGTCGCGGGCGCAGCGTTTCTACGAGACGTGAGGCCTGGGCCCCGGCCTGCGCCGGGGAACGGAGTGTCCTTGCATGACCCCACCGCGCCCCGAACTCGCGATCTACGACATGGATCGCACGATCACGCGCGTCGGCACGTTCACCGGTTTCCTGATGCACGCCGCGCTGTCGCGCGCGCCGTGGCGGTTGCTTTTGCTGCCGCTGTCGGGGCTGGCGATGCTGGGCTTCGCCTGCCGGCTGATGACGCGCGCGCGGCTCAAGGAGATCAACCAGGCGATCCTGCTCGGCCGCCACATCAGCGCTGCGCATCTCGCGCCGCTCACCGCCAGCTTCGCCGAGCGCACGCTGCGCTACAACACGCTGCCCGGCGCGCTCCGCCAGATCGAGGAGGATCGGGCAGCGGGGCGGCGGCTGGTGCTCGCCACCGCCTC
Organism: uncultured Sphingomonadaceae bacterium; assembly: GCA_964247655.1. Lineage (GTDB taxonomy): Bacteria > Pseudomonadota > Alphaproteobacteria > Sphingomonadales > Sphingomonadaceae > Solisphingomonas. The sequence goes on from CAXTVK010000126.1 coordinate 5,486, forward strand.
CTACCGGCTCTACGTCCAGGCTATCGCGGACAAGCTCGGTTTCGACGACCTGATCGCGACCAACTCGATCATCGGCCTCGATTCGCGCGTGACCGCCAAAATCGACGGCGAGAATGCGTACGGCCCCGCCAAGCTGCGCATGATCGAGGCGTGGATGGCGGATCAGGGCATCGCGCGGGCCGATGTGCGGGTGCGCTTCTATTCGGACCACGCGTCCGACGCGCCGGTGATGGAATGGGCCGACGAGCCGGTCGCAGCGAACCCCAGCGCGACGATGCGCGCGCTGGCGGAGAAGCGCGGGTGGCCGGTGGTGGAGTGGAGCGTCTGAAGCGCTGTTCCCCGGCGAACGCCGGGGTCCAGAGTTGCAGACGCTGCGCCCGAAGCCCTGGGCCCCGGCTTTCGCCGGGGAACGGTCTCGTCGGCTAAACCGCCGCCAGCGCCTGCTCGAAGTCGGCGATCAGATCGTCGGCGTTCTCGACGCCCACCGAGATGCGCACCAGATTGTCGGTGATGCCGAGCTCCTGCTTGCGCGCGTCGGGCACCGAGAGGTGCGTCATCGCGGCGGGGCACGACGCCAGCGTCTCGGTGCCGCCGAGGCTGACCGCGAGCTTGGCGATCTTGAGCGCGTCGAGGAAGGCGAAGCTCTCGCGCTCGCCGCCCTTGAGATAGAGCGAGAAGGTCGATCCCGCGCCGGTGCAATGGCGATCGTAGATGTCGCGCTGGCGCGTGCCGGCCTCGAGGAAGCCGAGATAGCCGACGCTCTCGATCTTGGGGTGATCGCGGAAGAACTCGCACACCTTCACCGCATTCTCGCCCGCGCGGCTCATCCGCAGTTCGAGCGTCTCGAGGCTGCGCAGCAGCATCCACGCCGAATGCGGATCGGTGATCGTGCCGATCGTGTTGCGCATCATCCGGATCGGGT
>CAXTVK010000127.1:0-6368 GCA_964247655.1 uncultured Sphingomonadaceae bacterium
TGCTCGATACGACGGCGACCTTGAACGCGATGCGGCCCGACGTCATCGTGATCCGTCACGACGCGAGCGGTGCGGTCGGGCTGATCGCGGACAAGGTCGATTGCCCCGTGCTCAACGCGGGCGACGGGCGGCACGAGCATCCGACGCAGGCGTTACTCGACGCGCTCACCATCCGTCGGCGGATCGGGCGGATCAACGGTACGATCGTCACCATCTGCGGCGACGTGCTCCACAGCCGCGTCGCGCGCTCGAACATCCTGCTGCTCGCGACGCTGGGCGCGGAGGTCCGCGTGGTGGCGCCGCCGACGCTGTTGCCGCCCGCGATCGAAAGGATGGGCGTCACCGCCTTCACCGATTTCGACGCGGCGCTCGAGGGGGCGGAGGTGGTGATGATGCTGCGGCTCCAGTTGGAGCGGATGGCGGGTGCATTCGTGCCCTCGGCGCGCGAATATCACCATTTCTACGGGCTCACCCGCGAGCGATTGGGCCGCGCGACCAGGGACGCGCTGGTCATGCACCCCGGCCCGATGAACCGCGGGATCGAGATCACCAGCGACGTCGCCGACGATCCGCGAGTATCCGCGATCACCGAGCAGGTCGAAATGGGCGTGGCGGTTCGGATGGCGTGCCTCGACGTGCTCACCCGCCAGCGCCGCGGCGTCGAGGGCTGGGCATGAGCGGCATCGGCACGCTCGCGATCCGCAACGGGCGGATCGTCGATCCGGTCGCGGGCACCGTCACCGAAGGCGGCGTGCTGATCCGCGACGGCGTGATCGAGGCGATCGGCGACATCGAGCACGGCCTGTTCCGCAAGTCCGACGTCGTGGCGGATGCGCGCGGCGCGCTGATCGCGCCCGGCCTCGTCGATGTCGGCGTGTTCGCGATCGACGCGCGGGCGGCTTCCGCGGGCGGCATCACGATCAGCCTGCTGATGCCCGACCAGTCGCCGCCGCTCGATGCGCCCGCGCTGATCCGGCAGGCGGCATCGTTTCCAGCGGACGCGATGACCGTCGTGCCCTTCGCCGCCGCCACCGTCGGGCTAGCCGGCACAGAGATGGCCGAGTTGGGGCTGATGAAGCGCGCCGGCGCGGTCGCGGTCTCGACCGGGCGCGGCTGGATCGCCAACTCGGGGCTGATGCACCGGCTGCTGACCTATGCCTCCGCCTTCGACCTAATCGTTGTGACGCATGCCGAGGACGGCACGCTGACGCACGGCGCGACCGCGACCGACGGCGAGATGCCGACGCGGCTCGGCCTTCCCTCGGCGCCCGCTATCGCCGAGGCGATGGCGGTGGCGCGCGACCTGATGCTCGCCGAGGAGACCGGCGCGCGGCTGCATTTCCGCCAGCTCACCACCGGGCGCGCCTTCGATCTGGTGCGCGCGGCCAAGCGGCGCGGCATCAAGGTGACGTGCGGGGTCAGCCCCGCGCATCTGCTTCTCTCGGATCAGGCGATCGGCCCGTTCAAGACCTTCGCGCGCCTCTCGCCCCCCTTGCGCTCGGAGGACGACCGCAAGGCGAGCATCGAGGCGGTGCGCGACGGTACGGTCGACCTGATCTGCTCGGGCCACGATCCGCGCGGGCCCGAGGCCAAGCGCCTGCCCTATGTCTCGGCCGAGCCCGGCATGGCGGGCGCAGAGACGCTGCTCACGCTCGCGCTGACGCTGGTCAAGGACGAGGTGATCGCCCTGCCCCGGCTGTTCGAGCTGCTCTCGACCGCGCCGGCAAGATTGTTCGGGCTCGATCTCGGCACGCTGGCGGTCGGCGCGACCGCCGACATCATCCTCGTCGACGACGGCAAGCCGTGGAAGATCGTCGGCGAAGCGCTCGCGGGTCATGCCGGCAACACGCCGTTCGACGGGCTGCCCGTGCAGGGCCGCGTGCTCAAGACGATCAAGGGCGGCCAACCTCTCGGCTGACCGCCCCCGGTTCCCGTTCCCCCCGGAACGAACTGGTCGGCCCTATCCGCGCGAGGCGATCTCGGTGCCGGTGTCGCGCTTGGCCCATTGGATCGCCGAGTCGCCCGCGGTCTGGCGCACGAAGCATTCGCCGCCCTTGGCGCGGATCTGCTCGCACATGCCCACCGCGCTCGCGCGATCGGCGAAGCCCGAGACCGACAGCCGCACCAGCGACGCGCCCGAGAAGCTGAATTCGGCGCGCGCGGGCGCGAAGCCGGTCAGCCGCGGCATGATCTTCGACGCCTGCGACCAGGCGGTCTGGATCGCACCGGCGCGGGCATAGGCGCCGAGCTGGACGACGTAGCCGCTCGAGCGGAACAGCGGCGCATGTGCCGGCTGGACGAGCAGCGCGGCGCGGAACGGTGCGGCCGGCGCGCGCAGCAGCGGCGGCGGCGTCAGCCGTGCGCGCTGCTGGTGTACCTCGGCGGCGAGCATCACCGCGGCGGCGGGCGCATCGGCGGGCGTCGCGGCCGGGATCGGATCATCGAGCGGCACCGTCACCGAATTGCTCGCGGTCTCGACCGGCGCGGTCGCAGCGACGGGCGCGGCGAGCGCAGCGGGCACGGCCGCAACCGGCGCGGGATCGGCGGCAGCAAGCGCGACCGGCGGTGCGCCCGCCTGCGATGCCGGCGCAGCGAGCGCGAGCGCGGTCGGCAGGCCCGGATCGATGCTGGGCGTCACGCCGAGCATCGAGGCGACCTGCGTCGCGCCCGTCGCGGTCGGCTTGGCGAGTTCGGCCCAATGCGCGAGCTGGCCCTCGATCTTGTCGGGCGTCGTATCCTGCATCGCGACCGCGCGCGCCTCCGCCCAGCGGCCGTCGAGCGCGAAGGCGAGCGCTAAGTTCTGACGCGAACGCGCATCGGACTTGCCGCTGCGCACCAGATCGGTGAGCGTCGTGATCGCACCCTTGCGGTCGCCCGCCAGCGCCAGTGCGAGACCGACGTCGCCGGCCGGGATCGCGCCGTTCAGCGCGTGGAGCGTCGCCTGCGCATCGGCACCGCGCCCCTGTGCGATCTGCGCGAGCGCGAGATCGAACGTCGCCTTGGGCTGATCGGGCGACAGCGTGAGCGAATCGCGGAAGCTCGCTTCGGCGGAGCCGAACCGGCCAGCGGCGAGATAGGATTGGCCGAGCAGCATCCGGTAGCCGGCGTCGTTCGGCTGGAGCGCGACCGCCTGTTCGGCGGACGCGACTGCGGCGAGGGCGCTATGCTTGGCGATCGCGACACGTGCTTGGGCCGCCGCACGCAGCGCGGGCTTGTCGGGCTTGGGCGCTTGGGCCGCGAGGCTTGCGGGATGGCCGCCCTGCCCGCCCGGCGTGCAGCCGATCGTGGAGACGCCGAGCATCAGCGACATCGTCGCGATCCGGCCTATCGTCTTGCGGTCCATATCCGTCTTCCCCCGGAGGTTCAGTCTTGGTGCGGCAGGCTGGCAGCCAGCCGCGCGACGTCAGGCAAATCGGCAAGCAACCGGTCGAGCGCCTCGGTGACGATCTGCTGTGCCGAACGATTCTGCACGGCGCAGGCGAGGCGAAGCAGCAGATGGCGGTCGGTCGCGAGGCGCAGCGTGAAGGCGGCCTTGCGACCCGCCTCGCGCGGCGCGGCGACCGGCGCCTTGGGCTTGGCGGCGCGCGCGGGGCGCGGCGCGCGGACCGGCGTCGGTGCGGCGACGGGCACAGCCTCGACCGGGACGACGTCTTCGACGGCCTCGATCACCGGCTCCGCTTCGACGGGTGCGGCGAACTCGCGCGCGATCTCGTCCTGCTGGCGGAGCACCTCGGGAATTTCGACGGGCACCGGCGCAGGCACCGCCTGCGGACCGGCCAGCCCGACGGGCAGACGCGCGCCGGCGAAACGCGGGACGTCGTGGCCCATGTCGTTCCAGCCGAGATCGTCCTGCTGGCTCATGCCCTGTGTGAAGCCCTGCGGCCGCATCGCGGGGCGCGCCTGGCCCTTGCGTGCGAGCAGCCCGGAGGAGAGCGAGGCAAAGGCCTTGTTGTCGCGCATGTCGCCGTTCCTCACTGGACCACGCGACGGCCGAAGCCGCCGGCGGACCTGGGCGCCATGATCGCGGGGCCGACGGCCGGCGCGGTGAACACGGTGCGGCGGAAATTCTTCTCGAGCCGATCCCAGATATAGGTCCACAGCTCGACGATCTCGTTGGCCGAGCGGCTCTTGCCGTCGACTTCCATCACGGTGCGGCCGTCGATCATCGAGGCGGCGAAATCGGTGCGGTGATGAACCGTGATCGGCGCGACGGTGCCGTGCTGCGAGAGCGCGATCGCGGCCTCGTGCGTGATCCGCGCCTTGGGCGTCGCGGCGTTGACGACGAACAGCAGCGGCTTGCCCGAACGCTCGCACAGATCCACCGTGGCGCCGACCGCGCGCAGATCGTGCGGGCTGGGGCGCGTCGGGATGACGATCAGCTCGGCGACCTGGATGACGCTCTGGATCGCCATCGTGATCGCCGGCGGCGTGTCGATGATCGCGAGCTTGAAGCCCTGCTGGCGGAGCACCTCGAGATCGGCGGCGAGCCTGGCGACCGTGGTCTGCGCGAACGACGGCATCTCCGCCTCGCGCTCGTTCCACCAGTCGGCGAGCGAGCCCTGCGGATCGATGTCGATCAGCACCACCGGCCCGGCGCCCGCGCGCTGGGCCTGGACGGCGAGATGGCCCGACAACGTCGTCTTGCCCGATCCGCCCTTCTGCGATGCCAATGCGAGTACGCGCATGCCTGACCCTTCGTCCCCTGGATAGGATCGGGCAAATCCCACGGATCGCACTAAGATCGAGTTAACGGCGGCGATATTCGCGTGCTATCGAGCATGCGGCGCACGGTTGGGGATGCGGCGGAGGGTTGATATGCGGAGCATGGTTGCGGGCGCTTTGATGGTGATCGCGGTGACGGCGTCGGCCGCGGCGGCGGTGAAGGACGGCGTCGACGCGTGGCAGCGCGGCGACTATAAGAGCGCGGTCGCGATCTGGCGCCCGCTCGCCGATGCGGGCGACGGCGATGCCGCGTTCAATCTCGCGCAGGCCTACAAGCTCGGGCGCGGCGTGCCCACCGATCTGACTCAGGCCAAGACCTGGTACGGCAAGGCGGCGCAGGCCGGTCACGTGCAGGGCGCCGCCAATTACGGGCTGCTGCTGTTTCAGGACGGCGACCGTCGATCGGCGATGCCGTGGATCGAGAAGGCCGCGACGGCGGGCGATCCGCGTGCGCAATATGTCTTCGGCACCGCGCTGTTCAACGGCGACCTCGCCTCGCGCGACTGGCCCAAGGCCTATGCGCTGATGACGCGCGCCGCCGCCGCCGGCCTGCCCCAGGCGACGACGAGCCTGTCGCAGATGGATCAATATATGAGCGCCGACGACCGCCAGAAGGGCCTGCAGCTCGCGACGCAGATGGCGAGCCAGCCGGTGCCGCCGACCGGCCGCAAGCTGGTGACCGGCGGCGCCGACATCGCGGTCGGCCCGGATTCGCCGTCGGGCGCCAACGATCTCTCCGCCCCGCCGCCGCCGCTCAGGCCGTCGAAGGGCAAGGCGGCGCCACTGCCGGTCGCGGTCGCGCAGGCCGCGCCGAGGCCTGTTGCCGCCAAGCCGGCGCCCGCCCCGGCGCCCAGCGTGGTTGCCTCGTCGGGCGGCAAATGGCTGGTGCAGCTCGGCGCCTACGGATCGCAGGACGGCGCCGCCGCCGCATGGCACAAATTGTCGGGCAAGCTCGGCGGACTAAGCCCGAGCTACCAGAAAGCCGGCGCGGTGGTCCGCCTGCGCGCGGGTCCGCTCGCCGACAAGGGCGCCGCCGAAAAGGCGTGCGCCGCGGCGAAGTCGGGTGGCGCCGCCTGCTTCCCGGTCGCGCCTTAACGCTTCCTTCGCGCTTGCCGCGCTACGGTCGGCCCCTCGTCATCGAGAGGGGTCGACATGGCATCGCAGCTTTGGCTCGCCAGGACGGAAGGGTTGCGCCCCGCGGGGCGTCGGCCGCTGTGCCTGCTGCTCGCCGATCGCCCGATGCCCGTCGCGCTGCGCGAGGTGTCGGGTGCCGGCGCGTGGATCGAGACGTCCGCGCGGCTGGCATCGGGCGCGCGCGTCCAGCTGCGTCATCCGCAGGCTGGCACGATCTCGGGCGAGGTCGTCGGCCACGACCGCGAAGGCCTGCGGCTCGCCTTCGACCGCAGCGAGTCCGCCGTGGCGTTCGCGCTGGCGGCGATCACCGCGGACATGAGCCGGGACGGATAGCGACCGACCAGCCCGATCCACCAACCTGTTCCCCGGCGCAGGCCGGGGCCCAGGCCCCAGGTCGCTTCATCACGCGCCGCACCTGCCACGATCTACGGGCCTGGACCCCGGCCTGCGCCGGGGAACAGCTAGATCGCCCAGCTCGATCGCGGATAGCCCTGCGCCCAGAGCAGCGCGGT
>CAXTVK010000128.1:0-6357 GCA_964247655.1 uncultured Sphingomonadaceae bacterium
CGGTGGTGCCCAGGAAAGGACTCGAACCTTCACGACCTTGCGGTCACTGGCACCTGAAGCCAGCGCGTCTACCAATTCCACCACCTGGGCAGGCCGGGGAGACGCGCCGATAGCGGCGGGTCGCGTGGGCGTCAATGCCGGTCTTGCGTTGCGGGACGTGCGGAGGCAGAGCGGGCCGAGACGAGTTTCGACAAGGATGTGCCCAAGCGATGACGCAACTGGTGACGCTGTTCGGCGGTGGCGGATTCCTCGGGCGCTATGTGGCGCAGGCGCTGCTGCAGCGCGGCGCGCGCGTGCGGCTGGTGGCGCGCGATCCCAAGCAGGCGTTCTTCGTCAAGCCGCAGGGCGGGCTCGGGCAGACGCAGTTCATCGCCGCCGACGTCACCAGGCGCGCCACGGTCGATCGTGCGGTGCAGGGCAGCGATGCGGTGATCAACCTCGTCGGGCTGCTCGCCGGCAATCTGCAGGCGGTGCATGTCGACGGCGCGCGCAACGTCGCGGAAGCGGCCAAGGCGGCGGGGGTCGAGGCGCTGGTGCAGGTGTCGGCGATCGGCGCCGATCTCCACTCGGCCTCGCTGTACGGCCGGACCAAGGCCGAGGGCGAGGCGGCGGCGCGCACGGCGTTCCCGACTGCGACGATCATCCGGCCGTCGATCGTGTTCGGGCCCGAGGACGCCTTCGTCAACCGCTTCGCGCGGATGATCGAGGTCGCGCCCGCGGTGCCGATCCTGCGCGCCGCGACACGCTTCCAGCCGGTGTTCGTCGCCGATCTCGCCAAGGCGATCGCCGCGGCGGCGATCGACGGCGGCAAGTTCGGCGGACGGACGTTCGAAATCGGTGGCCCCGAGGCGATATCGATGGGCGACCTGATCCGCCGCATCGCGACGATGATCGGGCGCACGCCGACCTTCCTCGAGCTGCCCGACAGCCTGGGCGGCCTGATCGCCCGGTTCGGCTTCCTGCCCGGCGCGCCGATCACGCAGGATCAGTGGCAGATGCTGCAGAAGGACAATGTCGTGACGCCGGGCGCCGAGGGCCTTGCCGCGTTCGACATCGCGCCGACCCCGCTCGACAGCGTCGCGCCGACCTGGCTGGTGCGCTATTGCCGCCAGGGCCGCTTCGGCGCGGAGCGCAACGTCTCCTGATCCGCCTCTCGCCTCGTCCGTATCGACATTTGGGCGGCGGGGGATGACAAGCGCCCGAGTTCCCCGGCGAAAGCCGGGGCCCGGAGCTTCGAGCGACGTCGTTTGCGGCCCTGGGCCCCGGCTTTCGCCGGGAAACATGAAGAAACGGACCTTCGGTTCGAACGTCGATACCCCTAGCGAGCGAGACCCGCGCCCATGATGATCCTCCAGCCCATCCTGCTCGGCATCGTCGAGGGCGTAACCGAATTCCTGCCGGTCTCCTCGACCGGGCATCTGATTCTTGCGGGCGCCTTGCTCGGCTATGATCCGGACCAGTGGGCGCAGTTCAACATCGTCATCCAGCTCGGCGCGATCCTCGCGATCGTGGTGCTGTATTGGCGGACCTTCTGGACGGTGCTGACCGGGCTCGTCCACAAGACGCCCGGCGCGTGGCGGTTCGTGCGAAATCTGCTGATCGCCTTCCTGCCAGCCGCGGTGATCGGGCTCGCACTGCACAAGAAGATCGAGCTGCTGCTCACCGAACCCAAGCTGGTCTGCATAGCGCTGATCGTCGGCGGGATCGCGATCCTGATCGTCGAGCGCTTCGCCAGGCGGCAGCATATCGTCGGGATCGCCGACGTGCCCGTGCCGACGACGATCGGGATCGGCTTCATCCAGTGCCTCGCGATGATCCCCGGCGTCAGCCGCTCGGGCGCGACGATCCTGGGTGCGTTGTCGCTGGGCGTCGAGCGGCGCACCGCCGCCGAGTTCAGCTTCTTCCTCGCGATCCCGACGATGCTGGGCGCGACCGTGGTCGAACTCGCAAAGAAGGCGCCGCCCGCGCCAGCCGGCGTCGCGCATGTCGGCGGGGCGGAGATCGCGATCGGGTTCGTCACCGCGTTCCTCGTCGCGCTGGTCGTCGTGCGCGCGTTCGTGGCGATCGTCTCGCGCAAGGGCTTCGGGCCGTTCGCCTGGTATCGAATTGTCGCGGGATCGGCCGCGCTAATTTGGCTTTTCGCGCGATAGTACCGGATCGGCCATTTGGATTGAGCGCATAGGCGCAATAGCGACCGGTCGACTGAAATACGCGGTACGAATGGTCACCTTGGCTGACCTACACTTGAATCCTTTCGTGACTCGTGGCCCGAACTATGCTTTTCGCATCTCCGATTGGAGCGCTGCGATGGCTGACAACCCGATGCTGAAATTCGTTGGGACGGGCCAAGCCTATCCCGACAAGCGCGCGCCCGAAATCCGCGCCGAGGATTTCCAGGAGATCACCCGCGCCTATATCGAAGCGAAGGCGCAGGAGCAGGCGGGGCGCTGCTCGCAATGCGGCGTGCCCTATTGCTCGACGCACTGCCCGCTGCACAATCACATCCCCGACTGGCTGCGGCTGACCGCGGAAGGCCGGCTGCGCGAGGCCTATGAACTCTCCTCCGCCACCTCGACCATGCCCGAGATCTGCGGCCGGATCTGCCCGCAGGACCGGCTGTGCGAGGGCAATTGCGTGATCGAGTTTTCGGGTCACGGCGCCGTCACCATCGGGGCGATCGAGAAGTTCATCACCGACACGGCGTGGAAGGAAGGTTGGGTCGAGCCGATCGTGCCGGTGCGCGACCGCTCGGGCCAGTCGATCGGGATCGTCGGCGCGGGCCCTGCCGGGCTCACCACCGCCGAATATATGCGCGGGCACGGCTATGAGGTGCACGTCTACGATCGCCACGATCGCGCGGGCGGCTTGCTGGTCTACGGCATCCCCGGCTTCAAGCTCGAGAAGGAGGTGGTCACGCGCCGCTTCGAGCGACTTCGCGAGGCGGGCATCCACTTCCATCTCGGCTTCGAGGTCGGTCGCGATGCGACCTTGGCGCAACTGCGCGACCGCCACGACGCGCTGTTGATCGCGACCGGCGTCTATCGCGCGCGCGCCATCAAGGCCCCCGGCGTCGGCGCGCCGGGGGTGATCAAGGCGCTCGACTTCCTGATCGCCTCCAACCGCAAGAGCTTCGGCGACAGCGTGGCCGAGTGGGACAGCGGCGCGCTCAACGCCGAGGGCAAGCATGTCGTCGTCGTCGGCGGCGGCGATACCGCGATGGACTGCGTGCGCACCGCGGTCCGCCAGGGCGCCAGGTCGGTCAAGTGCCTCTACCGTCGCGACCGAGCCAATATGCCGGGCTCGCAACGCGAGGTCGCCAACGCCGAGGAGGAGGGCGTCGAATTCGTCTGGCTCTCCGCCCCCGATGCGTTCGACGGCACCGACAAGGTCGGCGGCGTGCGCGCCTCGCGGATGCGGCTGGGCGCGCCCGACGCCTCGGGTCGTCGCGCGCCCGAGCTCGATCCGGGCAGCGACTTCCGGCTCGACGCCGATCTGGTGATCCAGGCGCTCGGCTTCGATCCCGAGGACCTGCCGCAGATGTTCGCCGCGCCCGAACTGTCCGTGACGCGCTGGGGCACGCTGCGCGTCGACCACAAGACGATGCAGACCTCGATGCCCGGCGTCTTCGCCGCGGGCGACATCGTCCGCGGCGCCTCGCTGGTGGTGTGGGCGGTCCGCGACGGCCGCGACGTGAGCGCGCGGATGCACGCCTGGCTCAAGGAGCGCGCGAAGCTGGCGGCGAGCGAACTGGTGGCGGCGTGAGATGCGGCTGACCGAGCAGGAGGTGGCCGCGATCAAGGCGGCGGCGCGCGAGGCGTTCGGACCGGATGTCGTCGTACGCCTGTTCGGCAGCCGCGTTCACGACCATCTCAAGGGCGGCGACATCGACCTGCATTTCGAGGTCGATGACACGCCCGAGCCGTCAGCCCTTTATCGATTTCTCGGACGCACCGACGAAGCAACCGACGGTCGGCGCATAGATACGGTTTTCAGCAAGCGTGGCGTCGTTCCGCGTGGTTTCGAACGAATCGCCTATCGCGACGGGATCGTGCTGTGAGCCAGGAACCGGAACGGGAAACGCTTGTCGAACTTCTAATCGGCATGGCGGATATCGCCGCCGGGAACCGTGAAGCCAAGATTTTGGTCGGCGGACTGCCTGATACGCCACAGGCATTTGCCGCCTTCGACATCGGACAGAGAGCGGCCTCGCGCTCGCTGATCAAGACGTTCGAGCTTCTGCAGAACCTCGTTGCGAAGGCGGTTAGGGTAATATTGCTGCTCGAGCAGATCGAACTTACGGGATGGTCGCCGCGCGCCATGGCGGATCGAGCAGAGACGTTGGGCCTGATCGAGAGCGGCGACGCCTGGAGCGATCTCGTGAAGCTTCGCAATAAGCTGGCGCACGAATATCCGGTTCGCCGGCTCGAGCAATTTGCGACGCTGACGGAAGCGTGGTCCGCCTCCGATCGTCTTCTCACCGTTGCCGACGGCATCGCGATCTATGCGAAAACCCATCTCGGGCTGGAGCCAAACGGATGACGCAACTCCCAACCCCCGAGCAGGCCCGCATCGCCGAGCACCGCACGTACCGCCCCGAGTTCGAGGGCGATGCGTGCGGCGTCGGCCTCATCGCCGCGACCGACGGCCAGCCCTCGCGCCGCGCCGTGTCCGTCACGATCGCCGGTGCGCGGCGCCCTGCCCGTGGCGTGAACGGTTCGCGACGTCGGCGCGCGCATGCACGCTTGGCTCACGAGCGCGCGACCGCGGCGATCGGCCGGATCGCTTTGCTGCTTCTCGGGGTCGGCGCCGCCGTTCCGGCTTGGACTACGACGGTGGTGGCACGGCCGCCCGGGATCGTGCCTGCGCCGACGGCAAAAGCCGTCGACCAAGCGACGTTGGCGCTCGCCCGGCAGATCGTCGCCACAGTCCACACCGATCAAATCCTCGATAGGATGATGATCCAATTCGCACCGGTGTTCGGCACTACGATCGTCAACTCGCTGCTCGCAAACCCTCTGACGTCTGCTGAAATCCGGCAGATATTCGATAACGGCACCGGTGGCCGGCCGAAGATCGAAGCCATTTTCGACCAGGAATTCATGGCAGCGGTCCGTCGCAGTTATCCGGCAATCGAGGAGAGCGCGGCGCTCGAATATGCTTCTCGATTTTCGCCGGACGAATTGCGCGCAATCTTGGCTTTCTACGGCTCCGGCGTTGGGGCCAAGGCGCTCGCGATGATGCCTGAGATACAAGCGGCGATGTCGGCCAAGGGTCGCGAACTAGGTGCAGTCGCCGGCAAGGAAGCGACGCAACGCGGGGTGGAACGCATCCAGCAGGAAATGACCGGCACGCCCAAGGAACCAAAGTCATGACCGCCGAAACCGACTGCCTTCGCATCGCCGAGCACGGCATGCACCGCTCCGACTTCGAAGCCGGAGCCGGTGTCGTCCTGGCGGCGACCGGTGCGCCGCGGATCGTGATGTGATTGCGATGCTGTTATTCGCTGCCGCAGCGGCGGCTAATGGAGCGTCGGCGCCCAGCGATGCCGCGCTGGCGCTCGCTTCGCAGGCCAAGCTCAGCATCGGCATGGCGCGCTCCCCTACGCTTGCCGACGTGCAGGCCTCGATCGAGCGCGACCTGCTCAACAGCGCCGCTGCGTGGCGCGGACCACCGTGCGACAACACCGATCCGAAATGTCGTGAGGCGTCCAAGCAGGTCGCGAAAGAGGTGGCACCGAAGATCGCAGCATGGGACCAGGCCCGCGCCGATCATCTCGTCGCGCTTACGATCGATGCTCGCATGTCGCCTACCGAGATGGCGGCAGCGGGACGTTTCCTCCAGACCGGCGCGGGGCAGCACCTGATCGCCGCGCTCAACGATCTCGGCGACCCGAATAACCGCATGCTCGCCAAGCTCTATCTCGAGGGAGGCGGGCCGCCGCCGCCGATCGAGAACAGGACCTATATCGATCGTTTCTACGATCTCACCGCGTCACTGCCGCGCACCACGCACATGATGATCGTCCCGCCCCCGCCCATGCCGAGCCGGAAGCCCCAGCCATGACCACCGAAGCCGAACGCCTCCGCATCGCCGAAGTCGGCATGTACCGCCCCGAATATGAGGGCGATGCCTGCGGCGTCGGCCTGATCGCCGCGACCGACGGGCAGCCCTCGCGCCGCGTGGTGTCCGCCGCGATCGATGCGCTGAAAGCCGTGTGGCACCGCGGCGCGGTCGATGCCGACGGGAAGACAGGCGACGGCGCCGGGCTGCATGTCGAGCTGCCGGTGCGCTTCTTCGACGATGCGATCGAGAATGGCGGGCACAAGCCCGGCCAAGGGCGGCTCGGCGTCGGCATGA
>CAXTVK010000129.1:0-6265 GCA_964247655.1 uncultured Sphingomonadaceae bacterium
CAAGTCCTTCGATACGGGCCTTCGACTACGCTCAGTCCCTACTCAGGACGAACGGGATGGGTGGACGGTCACTTCGCCACATCCGCGATCAAACTATCCATCTGCTCCCGCGCATCCGGCGTATAGCTCGCGCGCCTGGGCACCGCGTCGACCCGCGTCGCGGCCACCGCCGCGCGCTGGCGGGCCACGAGCGGCGCGATGTCGCGGGGGTCGGCGGCGCGCTGGTCGATGCCGACGGGACCCAGGCCAAGCGGTTCGCGCCACTGTGCGAGCTGCGTAAAGCGGCCGCGATATTCGAGTTCATATTCGAGCGCGCGGATCTGCCGGCGGGCGAGCGCAACGCGGTCGTCGATATGCGCCACTGCGACGCGGTGCGCCTGCATCCGCATCGAGACCATGTAGCCGCCGATCCCGAGCGCCATGACGAGCGCGATCGCCACCAATGCCGCGATCACCGCGAGCCCCTGGCCCATTGGCGGAATGACGCTACGGTCCACGCGCATGACGAAGTCTGGATCCCCCCTGATCGTCGTGCCGGATAAGCACGACGGGGGCTGAACCATCGCTTAATCGGTTCGTGCCGTCAGGTGTCGCGAAAACGCCGGCCGCGTTCCTTGGGCGGCTCTCGCATATCGCCCATCTCCTTGATCTCGGCGCGCTGCTCGGCGCGCTTGTCGTGGATCGAGGCGATCACCGGGCCGACCGCGAGGCCGATCTCGGTGAGCACCGCCTCGGAGAGCTGGAGCGAGGATTCGAGCTGTTCGGGCACCGCATCGGTCGCGCCGGCACGGTAGAGATCGGCGGCGTGCTTCGCGTCGCGCGCGCGGACGACGATCGGGAGATCGGGATGATCCGCGCGGATGCTGCGCGTGAGGCGCAGCTGCGCGACCGGATCGTCCATCGTCAGCACGACCGCGGCGGCGGCGGCGAGACCCAGATGCGCGATCATCGCGGGGCGGCTGGCATCGCCGAACAGCACTGCAAACCCCTCGCGCCGTGCCTGCGACACTGCGTCGACGTCGGCATCGACCGCCAGATAGGGGCGCTCGTGCTTGATCAGCATCGCCGCGACCAGCCGGCCGACACGCCCGAAGCCGATCAGCAGCACGCGCGGCACGTCGCCCGTCCCGGTCGCGACCGCGGTGGTGCGCGTCTGCCGCCGCTCGACCCGCCGCGAGACGTCGCTCCCGAGGCGCGCGAGCAGCGGCGTGATCGTCAGGCCGATCGCGGTGACGGTCTGCCAGAAGGCGGCGGTCTCGGGCAGCACCAGCCCCGCCGCCTGCGCCGCGCCGAGCACGATCAGCGTCGTCTCGGAGGGCGACGACATCAGCAGCCCGGTCTCGGCGGCGACGCCGGTGCGCGTGCCCGAGAGCTTGAGCAGCACCGCGGTCACGATCGCCTTGGCCGCGATCACGCCCACCACCGCCATCAGCAGCGAGCTCCACTGCGCGCCGATCGCGGCGAGATCGATGCTCATGCCCACGGTGATCAGGAACACGCCGAGCGCCAGCCCGCGGAACGGCGCGGTGATCACCTCGACCTCGGTGTGATAGTCGGTCTCGGCGATCAGCAGCCCGGCGAGCAGCGCGCCGACGATCGGCGACAGGCCGGCGGCGCTGGTCGCGATCGAGGCGAGGATGACGACGAGCAGGCTGATCGCGAGGAAGAGTTCGGGGTTCTTGGTGCGCGCGGCCTGCGCGAACAGCGGCGGCAGCGCGTAGCGGCCGCCGATCAGCAGCACCGCGACGGTGATCCCGCCCTTGAGCAGCACCAGCCCCATCGCGCCCCAGCCGCCGCCGGTATCGGGGCCGAGCGCGGAGAGCGCGAAGATGATCGGCACCAGCGCCAGATCCTCGAACAGTAGCATCGCGAACGCGCCGCCGCCGACCGCGCCGCTCGTCCCCACCATCGGCAGCACCAGCGCCGTCGACGACAGCGCGAGCGCGAGGCCGAGGCCCACGGAGCCGGTGACGCCCTCGCCGAACAGCATCAGCGCACCGCCGATCACCGCCGCACACAGGAACAGCTCGGCCGCGCCCACGCCGAACACCTGCCGCCGCATCGACCACAGCCGTCGGAACGACAGTTCGAGCCCGATCGCGAACAGCAGCAGCACGATGCCGAACTCGGCGTAGGGCTCGATCGCATGCGCATCGGTGATCGTGACGTAGAACAGCCACGGCCAGCGCGGCACCAGCACGCCGAGCCCATGCGGCCCGAGCGCGAGCCCGACGAGGATGAAGCCGATCACCGGATTGACGCGCACCCGCGCGAAGGCGGGGATGACGATGCCCGCTGCACCGAGGATCACCAGCGCGTCGGAGAAGCCGGTCGAGTGGGTGGGGAAGCCTGCCATGGCTGCTTATGGCAAGCGCAACGCTATCACGCCAGCGTTCCCCGGCGCAGGCCGGGGCCCAGGCCCCACGTCAGGAGGAAGCGCTGTGTCCGCCTCGCGCGTCGGGCCTGGGCCCCGGCTTTCGCCGGGGAACGAAGACCTTACCCCCAGTCCGCCATCGCGGTCTCGAGGTTGGTCACGATCGCGTCGAAGAACTTCTCGGTGGTCATCCAGCTCTGGTCGGGGCCGACGAGGATCGCGAGATCCTTGGTCATCTGCCCGCCCTGCACGGTGTCGACGCAGACCTTCTCGAGCGTCTCGGCGAAGCGCACGACGTCGGGCGTCTCGTCGAACTTGCCGCGGAACATGAGGCCCTGCGTCCAGGCGAAGATCGAGGCGATCGGATTGGTCGAAGTCGCCTTGCCCTGCTGGTGCATCCGGTAATGGCGCGTGACGGTGCCGTGTGCGGCTTCGGCCTCGACGGTCTTGCCGTCGGGGGTCAGCAGCACCGATGTCATCAGCCCGAGCGAGCCGAACCCTTGAGCGACCGTGTCCGACTGGACGTCGCCGTCGTAATTCTTGCAGGCCCAGACGAACTTGCCGCTCCACTTGAGCGCCGAGGCGACCATGTCGTCGATCAGGCGATGCTCGTAGACGATGCCCGCGGCCTTGAACTGGTCGGCGAACTCGGCGTCGAACACCTCCTGGAACAGATCCTTGAAGCGGCCGTCATAGGCCTTGAGGATCGTGTTCTTGGTCGAGAGGTACAGCGGCCACTTGCGGTCGAGCGCGTAGATCATGCTCGAGCGCGCGAAATCGCGGATCGAATCGTCGAGATTGTACATGCCCATTGCGACCCCGGCCGACGGGAAGTCGAACACGTCATATTCGAGGACGTTGCCGTCTTCGCCGGTGAAGGTCATCTTGAGCTTGCCGGGGCCGGGCACCTTGAAGTCGGTCGCGCGATATTGGTCGCCGAAGGCGTGGCGGCCGACGACGATCGGGTCGGTCCAGCCCGGCACCAGCCGGGGCACGTTGCGCATCACGATCGGCTCGCGGAAGATCGTGCCGCCGAGGATGTTGCGGATCGTGCCGTTGGGCGACTTCCACATCTTCTTGAGGCCGAACTCCTCGACGCGCGCCTCGTCGGGGGTGATCGTCGCGCACTTCACGCCGACGCCATATTGCTGGATCGCCTTGGCGCTGTCGATCGTGATCTGGTCGTCGGTCTCGTCGCGCTTCTCGACCGAGAGATCGTAATATTTAAGGTCGATGTCGAGATAGGGGAGGATCAGCTTCTCGCGGATCCACTGCCAGATGATCCGGGTCATTTCGTCGCCGTCGAGTTCGACGACCGGGGTCTTCACCTTGATCTTGGCTGCCATGGAGCGCTCCGCTGAAGGGGCCGGCACCGGGCGCCGGCAAAGGGTTCGATACGAATGTCGAGCCGCTTAGGCCGGGCCGTCGCGCGGATCAACCGTGACAGCGCGGATCCGACCGCTTAGGACGATGCGATGACATCGCTCGAAAAGCCCGACATCGGCACCACCACGATCAAGTGGCGCTTCCCCGCCGTCCATCCCGAAGGCTATAAGTTCGCCGCGATCGCGGCCGGGATCACGCTGCTCTTTTTCATCTTCCTGCCGCAGCCCTTCGGTTGGGCGGGCGTGGCGATCACAGCGTGGGTGCTGCTGTTCTTCCGCGATCCGATCCGGACGACGCCGCGCGCGCCGGGCATGATCGTGGCGCCCGCCGACGGGCTGGTGACGCTGATCGTCCAGGTGCCGCCGCCGCGCGAGCTGGTGGGGGAGGGTGCGCTGTCGCCCGAGCCGGTGACGCGCGTGTCGATCTTCATGTCGGTGTTCGACGTCCATATCAACCGCTCGCCGATCGGCGGCACGATCAGCCGCGTCGTCTATATCTCGGGCAAATTCCTCAACGCCGATCTCGACAAGGCGAGCGAGGAGAACGAGCGCCAGCACATCCTCGTCGAGGACGCGGCGGGCATGAAGATCGGCTTCACGCAGATCGCGGGGCTGGTCGCGCGGCGGATCGTGCCGTTCGTCAAGCCGGGCGATATCATCGCGGCGGGGCAGCGCGTCGGGCTGATCCGCTTCGGCAGCCGCGTCGACGTCTATCTGCCCGCCGGCACCAGTCCGCAGGTGCTGCTCGGCCAGCGTACGATCGCGGGCGAGACGGTACTCGCGGTCGCCGGCCGCGACGAGCGGATCGACGGCGTCGCGCAGTGAGGGGCGGGGTTGTTTATGACCCTCTCCCGCTTAGCGGGAGAGGGAGGGCCCCGCCGCGAAGCGGTGGGAGGGTGAGGGAATGACGTATCCACAGGCGCTGTGCCCGGATGATACGTCATTCCCTCTCCCAACCCTCGCTCGCAGGCGGGAGAGGGCTTGATGGCGCCGCGCCTGAACCCGCGTCTGCGCGACCGTCCGCGTCGCGGCATTCCCCTTCGCGCCGTCGCCCCCAACGCCGTCACCGCGCTGGCGCTCTGCTTCGGCCTTTCCGCGGTGCGCTTCGCGATCGCGCAGCAGTGGGAGTTGGCGGTCGGCACGATCATCCTGGCGGGCGTGCTCGATGGGCTCGACGGGCGGATCGCGCGGCTGCTCAAGGGCGAGAGCCGGTTCGGCGCCGAACTCGATTCGCTGTCGGACGTGATCGCGTTCGGCGTGTCGCCCGCGGTGGTGATGTATCTCTGGTCGCTGCAATATATGCCGCAGTTTGGCTGGACGATCGCGCTCAGCCACGCGGTGTGCATGGCGCTGCGCCTCGCACGCTTCAATTCGCAGATCGATGCCAGCGAGCAGCCGCGCAAGGCGGCAGGTTTCCTGACGGGCATTCCGGCGCCGGCCGGTGCCGGAATGGTGATGGCGCCGCTATATCTGTGGCTGACGTTCGGCGATCAGTTCGCCGTTTTCCGCTCGGCCTACTTCGTCGCGCCATGGACCGCGATGACCGCGATCCTGACCGTCTCGAGCGTGGCGACGTACGGATGGGGATCGCTACGTCTGCGCCGCGGTATCCGTTTCGAGGCGCTGGCGGTGATCGCGATCGTCGGCGGCGCGCTGATCAGTGCGCCCTGGCCGACGCTGTCGGCCTTCGCGCTGGCTTATCTCGTCGCCATTCCGTTCAGCGCACGGACATACGCCAGAATCAAGCGGCAGCGCGCTGCGGTTGCGCCGTCGCTGCCGGCATCGCCTGCCAGCGACCCGCCGACCTGACCCGAACCGGGTGGCGCGGCGTGTGCGCCGTATCGGCCTGACCGACGCCCAACGCTGCCAGTATCGCATCTCGCGATGCGGCGAGCATCAGCACGATGAACGACAAGGTGGCAAGTGCCACGAGGGAAAAGCCAAACGACGCGAGAACATGGACCATGATGCTATCTCCCGAAACGGTTCCACCCGTTTCTCGTCGGGTGGGAACGGCTTACCGCACGATTGGTTCCATACGTTCCCCATATGTTCCTTGTCAACTGTGCCATTTCGGCTCGACTTGACGGAGAATCGCGCCGACTCGTCGTGAATCGCCTTCGATGGTTGCGTTAGCGCGCCCCGCCCGGTAAGGGCCCGCGCATTCCACATGCAGGGCGCACATACCGGTGCCGCAGCCATCTCGGTGGTTTCGGTCACTGTCCTGCAGAGGTTCAACCGGAAGGAGATACTCTCATGGCGGCACCGTCCGTTTCCATGCACCAACTGCTCGACGTCGGCGCACACTTCGGCCACCAGACCCATCGCTGGAACCCGAAGATGAAGCCCTACATCTTCGGCGACCGCAACGGCGTCCACATCATCGATCTGTCGCAGACCGTGCCGCTGATGACGCGCGCGCTCGATTTTGTGAACCAGACCGTCCAGTCGGGCGGCAAGGTCCTGTTCGTCGGCACCAAGCGCCAGGCGCAGGAGCCGATCGCCG
>CAXTVK010000130.1:0-6260 GCA_964247655.1 uncultured Sphingomonadaceae bacterium
TCCCCCTGGCGGGGGAGGATTTCTCGGGTTTCGCCTGAATGTCGATACGCCCTAAGGCTGACGGCTTACGGCTGACGGCTGACGGCTGACGGCTGACGGCTGACGGATATAAGCCCGTCATCCCGGCATCCACCCTCGTCATCCCAGCGAAGGCTGGGACCTCGGGCTGTTCAGGCGCGGCGCCCGCCACACGAGATCCCAGCCTTCGCTGGGATGACGGGAATCAGAGGGCGCGGCCGAAGCGACCGCCGCCCAGCGCTTACTTCTTCCGCGTGAAATCCACCGAAACCACGTTCGATCCGTCTTCGGTGGTCGCGATCGGCTCGTCGTTCTCCGCCTCGGCGGGCTCGGGCTCGGCGTCGTCGGCCTGCGCCTGGAACTGCAGCGCGAAGTTGACCGCGGGATCGACGAAGCCCGTCACCGCGGCGAACGGCACGATCAGCTTCGACGGCACCTGGTTGAAGCTCAAGCCCACCTCGAACGCATCGGGGCGCACCTTCAATTCCCAAAAGCGGTTCTGGATGACGATCGTCATCTCGTCGGGAAAGCGCTGCGTCAGGTGCTTGGGGATGTCGACGCCGGGCGCGCCGGTCTTGAATGTGATGTAGAAATGATGCTCGCCGGGCAGCCCGCCGCCGCGCTCGACCTCGCCGAGCACGCGGCCGACGACGGCGCGCAACGCCTCCTGGACGATCTCGTCGTAGGGAATCAGGCTGTCTGGCACGCTACCTTCGGTCATGCGACCGTACCTGAACGCGGGCGCCGCGACGGTCAAGCGCGCGTTGCGTCCCCGTTGCGCCGGGGCGAGAGCGCGCTATGAGGGCCGCGCCGCAGGGCCCCGCCCGAGGCCGAGCAGAAGGACACGCCCCATGCGCCGCGCCGAAGTCCGCCGCGAGACGACCGAGACGCGGATCGCGGTGACGCTCGATCTCGACGGCACCGGGGCGTATGCGATCTCGACGGGGATCGGCTTCTTCGACCACATGCTCGAGCAGCTGTCGCGCCACTCGCTGATCGACCTTACCGTCGAGACGAAGGGCGATCTCCATATCGACCAGCACCATACCGTCGAGGATACCGGCCTCGCGATCGGCGAGGCGCTGGCGAAGGCGCTCGGCGACAAGCGCGGCATCCGCCGCTACGCCGACGCGCTTTCGCCGATGGACGAGACGCTGACGCGCGTGGCCGTCGACATCTCGGGGCGCCCGTTCCTCGTGTGGAAGACCGAATTCAGCCAAAAGCGGCTGGGCGAGATGGACACCGAGATGTTCGAGCATTTCTTCCACAGCCTCGCGCAGACAGCGGGCCTGACGCTGCACGTCGAGACGCTCTACGGCCAGAACAACCACCACATCGCCGAAGCCGCGTTCAAGGGCCTCGCGCGCGCGCTGCGCGAAGCGGTCGAGCTCGATCCGCGCAAGGCGGGCGTGGTGCCGAGCACCAAGGGTTCGTTGGGGTAATGCTACGGTTTGAAGCGATCGCTTCCCCTTCCCCGTTCGCACTGAGCGCAGTCGAAGTGCGTGTTGCAGACGGTGCGCTTGTCGCATGTCCTTCGACTTCGCTCAGGACGAACGGGTTGAGGGAAGCGCGCGTATGACCCTCGCGCTCATCGATTACGGTGCCGGCAATCTCCGCTCGGTCGAGAACGCGCTGCTCGCCGCCGGCGCGCGAGACGTGATCGTCACCGCCGATCCCGAAACGGTGCGCACCGCCGACCGGATCGTGCTGCCCGGCGTCGGCGCGTTCGGGGCGTGCATGGGGGCGCTGTCGGCGCTGCCCGGCATGGTCGAGACGCTGAACGAGCGTGTGATCGGCGCGGGCACGCCCTTCCTCGGCATCTGCGTCGGCATGCAGCTGATGGCGGACGCGGGCGAGGAGCATGGCAGCCACGAGGGGCTCGGCTGGATCGGCGGCACGGTGCGGCGCATGCCCGACCGCGCCAACCTCAAGATCCCGCACATGGGCTGGAACGAGGTCGTCCCCGCCGCTCAGCACGCATTGGTCGCGCCCGGCGAGGCCTATTTCCTGCACAGTTTCGCCTTCGACGTCGCCGATCCCGCCGACCTGCTCGCCGCGACCGATCATGGCGGACCGCTGACGGCGGCGATCGGGCGCGACACCATGATCGGCGTGCAATTCCATCCCGAGAAGAGTCAGGCTTACGGCCTGGCCTTTCTGTCCCGTTTTCTGGAGTGGCGGCCTTGAGGTTGTTCCTCATCGCCGTCGCCCCGGGCGCGGCCCGGGATCCCGCCTCTCCTTCCAGCGTCGCAGACAGAAGCGAGGCCTCGGATCAAGTCCGGGGCGACGGGCTGTGGCTGCGGTCGCCCGATCAGGACCTGCGAATATGACCGACCCCCTCATCGTCTTCCCCGCGATCGACCTCAAGGGCGGGCAGGTCGTCCGCCTCGCCGAAGGCGATATGGACCGCGCGACCGTGTATGGCGACGATCCCGCGGCACAGGCGCGCCTGTTCGCCGAGGCCGGCGCGACGCATCTGCACGTCGTCGATCTCGACGGCGCGTTCGCGGGCAAGGCGGTGAATGCGGGCGCGGTCGAGGCGATCCTGAAAGCGTTTCCCGGCAAGGTGCAGGTCGGCGGCGGCATCCGCGATCGCGCGGCGGTTGATCGCTGGCTGGGGCTCGGCGTCGATCGCGTCGTGATCGGCACCGCCGCGCTCGACCATCCCGATTTCGTCCGCGCGGCAGCGACCGAACTGCCCGGGCGCATCGTCGTCGCGGTCGACGCGCGCGGCGGGTTTGTCGCCACCCAAGGCTGGGCGGACGTCTCCGAAGTGCTCGTCACCGATCTCGCGCACCGCTTCGCCGATGTCGGCGTGGCGGCGCTGCTGTTCACCGACGTCGGCCGCGACGGCATGCTCAAGGGCTGCAACGTCGAGGCGACGCAGGCGCTCGCGCACGCGACGCCGATCCCGGTGATCGCCAGCGGCGGCGTCGCGGGGATCGCGGATGTCGAGGCGCTGCTGATCGCGCGCGCGGGGATCGCCGAGGGCGGGATCGAGGGCGTGATCACCGGGCGCGCGCTGTACGACGGGCGGCTCGATCTGGCGGAAGCGCTGCGGATGGCGGCGGCGGGATGAGCAACCCCTACCCCGTCATCCCGGCGAAAGCCGGGACCCATGGATGCGGAGCGCGCGAAGCTGGACGCGCCGCCGCCCTTAGACCGTCCCGCCGTCTATGGGTCCCGGCGTTCGCCGGGATGACGATTGCACGATGACCGTCCGCGTCCGCGTCATCCCGTGCCTCGACGTCGCGGGCGGGCGCGTCGTCAAGGGTGTCAACTTCGTCGATCTCGCCGATGCGGGCGATCCCGTCGAGCAGGCCCGCATCTACGATGCCGCCCAGGCCGACGAGCTCTGCTTCCTCGACATCACCGCCAGCCACGAGGCGCGGGGCACGCTGCTCGACGTCGTCGCGCGCACCGCGAAGGTCTGCTTCATGCCGCTGACCGTCGGCGGCGGGGTGCGCACCGCGGACGATGCGCGCGCGCTGTTGCTTGCGGGTGCCGACAAGGTCGCGGTCAATTCGGCGGCCGTCGCCCGCCCTGCCCTCGTCGGCGAGATGGCCGAGCGGTTCGGCGCGCAGTGCGTCGTCGGCGCGATCGATGCGCGGCAGGTCGGCCCCGGACGCTGGGAGGTCTATACCCACGGCGGCCGCAAGCCGACCGGCGTCGACGCGGTGGCGCACGCGCGCGATCTCGCGGCACGGGGAGCCGGCGAACTGCTCGTCACCTCGATGGACCGCGACGGCACCCGCGACGGCTACGATCTCGCGCTGACCCGTGCGATCGCGGATGCGGTATCGGTGCCCGTCATCGCCAGCGGCGGCGTCGGCCAGCTCGATCACCTCGTGGCGGGCGTTACCGACGGCCATGCCTCGGCGGTGCTCGCCGCCTCGATCTTCCATTTCGGCCAGCACACGGTCGCCGATGCGCATGCCGCGTTGGCGGCTGCCGGATTGCCGGTTCGCGGCTGACGTCCCGTTTCGGAACGGCTCGTTGAACAGCCTGCTTTATTCGGGATACGAATCGCCGCTAATTCGTGTGGCCGCGATGCCGAGTCGCCTGTTCGTGGCAAGGTTTTGCTGCCGGGAGGGCACAACATGAAGCTCGCACTCACATTTCTCGCCGCCGGCGCCATTTCGGCGCTGTCTTTCACGCCCGCGACTGCCGGCGGTTTCTTCGGCGGCGGCGGGCACAGCTCGTCCGGCGGCCACAGCTCTTCGGGTGGTCACAGCTCGTCGGGCGGATCGACGACCTCGTCGTCTTCGGGTGGCACGACGACGTCGTCCTCGTCTTCGGGCGGCGCGACTTCGGTGCCCGAGCCGAGCGATGCGGTGCTGCTGCTGATGGGCGCCGCGGGCGTCGTGATCGGGCGCAAGCTCCACGCGCGCAAGCGTCGCGGCTGACCGGCTGACCGCGGCCGGGTCCGGCCGCGGTTGACCGTAGCTCCGCCCCGCCCCTAGGAGGGCGGTCATGGCCGACACACTCGACAGGCTCGCCGCCACCATCGCCTCGCGCCGCGCGGCCGACCCGGGTTCGTCCTACGTCGCCGCGCTGCTCGCCAAGGGTCTGCCCACAATCGCGCAGAAGCTGGGCGAGGAGGCGGTCGAGACCGTGATCGCCGCGATGAGCGGCGACGCCAAGGCGGTGACCGGCGAGGCGGCCGACCTGCTTTTCCATCTGCTCGTGCTGCTCGACGCGACCGGCGTGCCGCTCGCCGACGTCTATGCCGAACTCGATCGCCGCGACGGCGTTTCCGGGATCGACGAAAAGGCCGCGCGCGCGCCCAAGACTCTGGCGCCGGCCGTCGCCGAGGTGCCGGACGCACCGCCGATCCCGGCGACGCCCAGCCTCGCGCTCGGCCTCAAGACATCGACGCCGCGCCGAATCCGGAGGGGCTGATGCCGATCGACGCGACGCTGCCGTATGACGATGCGAACATCTTCGCGAAGATCCTGCGCGGCGAGATTCCCGCCAGGCGCGTCTATGAAGACGACTTCGCGCTCGCCTTCCACGACATCGCTCCGCAGGCGCCGACGCACATCCTCGTCATCCCCAAGGGCCGCTACGTCTCGTGGGACGATTTCGCCGCATCCGCGAGCGACGCCGAGGTCGCGGGCTTCGTCCGCGCGGTCGGCACCGTGGCGCGCGACAACGGGCTGGTCGCGCCGGGCTACCGGCTGCTCGCCAATATCGGGACGGACGGCCACCAGGAAGTACCGCATCTGCACGTCCATCTGTTCGGCGGACGGCCGCTCGGACCGATGCTGTCACACGCATGACGCATCGCCGCTTGCGCACGGCGGATTAGCGGTTAGGCTCCCGATCCCAGAGCGACGGCGCGCCCGAGGCGCAGCCGATCTAGGGGACTGACCGCATGATTTTCGGCCGAGTAAAGCCGCTGGACGCGATCCTCGCGACCGCGGAGAAGAAATCGCTGCAACGCTCGCTGGGCGCCTTCCAGCTGACCATGTTGGGGATCGGCGCCGTCATCGGCACCGGCATCTTCGTATTGACCTCGGAGGCCGCGCAGAAGGCGGGCCCCGGGATGCTGCTGTCGTTCATCGTCGCGGGCTTCGTCTGCGGCGTCGCGGCGCTCTGCTATTCCGAGCTCGCCTCGATGGTCCCGGTCGCGGGCTCCGCCTATACCTACACCTATGCGGTGACCGGCGAACTGCTCGCCTGGATGGTCGGCTGGGCGCTGATCCTCGAATATGCGGTGGGCGCGAGCGCGGTCGCGGTCGGTTGGTCGAACCATGCGGTCGGCCTGCTCGACGGTCTCGGCGTGCATCTGCCCCGCCTGCTCGCGAACGGCGACGCGCTGATCGCCAAGATGACGCTGGCGCTGGGCTTCCCCTCGACCCCCGATCTGGTGCTGGCGACGCAGGTCGGCGGCTACTTCAACCTGCCTGCGGTGGTCATCGCGATCCTGGTCACGTTGCTGCTGATCCTCGGCACGACCGAGAGCGCGCGCGTCAACGCGGTGCTGGTCGCGATCAAGATCGCGGCGCTCACCGCCTTCATTTTCCTGACCGTGCCGGTGATGAAGAGCACCAACTTCACGCCCTTCCTGCCGACCGGCGGCACCGGGGTGCTGGGCGCCGCCGCCTCGATCTTCTTCGCCTATGTGGGCTTCGACGCGGTCTCTACCGCGGCGGAGGAAACCAAGAATCCGCAGCGCAACGTGCCGATCGGGCTGATCGGCAGCCTCGTGATCTGCACGCTTTTCTACCTGCTCGTCG
>CAXTVK010000131.1:0-6180 GCA_964247655.1 uncultured Sphingomonadaceae bacterium
GGCTGCAGCGCCGCTACGGCGTGCCGACCGCGATCGACACCGACGTCGTCGGCGCAGCGCTGGCCGAGGCGCGGTGGGGCGACGCGCGAGATTTGTCGAGCTTCGCCTACATCACCGTCGGCACCGGCGTCGGCGCGGGGATCATCGTGGGCGGCAAGGCGGTGATGGGGATCGGCCATGCCGAGGCGGGGCACATGCTCGTCCGTCGCTTTCCCGGCGACGACTGGGCGGGCGCCTGCCCGTTCCACGGCGACTGCGTCGAGGGTCTCGCGGCGGGCTCGGCGGTCGAAAAGCGGCTCGGCATCAAAGGGGGCGACGTCGCCGACGATGATCCGGTGTGGGAGAAGGTCGCGCACGCGATCGCAGGCTTGTGCCACAATCTGGTGATGGGATCGGTGCCCGAGCGTATCCTGCTCGGCGGCGGCCTGCCGACCAAGCGACCGCAACTGCTTCCGATGGTGCGGCGGATGCTGGTCGAGAGTCTGGCGGGCTACGGCGTGGCGCCGTCGGTGGCGGCGCAGATCGAGCGCTATGTCGTCGCGCCGGGACTGGGCGATCAGGCGGGGCCGATGGGCTCGATCGCGTTGGGGCTGGATGCCCTGGGGAGAGGTTCGCGGTAACGCGACGCTTCGCCGCTCTTGGTCCCCGGCGAAGGCCGGGGCCCAGGCCCCACGTCTCTCATCGACGCCGCGCCCGCCACAGGGTGCGGGCCTGGGCCCCGGCCTTCGCCGGGGAACGGCTGATGTGAACGCCTCGCCTCGCCTTGCCTACGCCGCTCGCGCAGCGCCCTCTACCCACGGCGTCTCGGCATGCATCTTCGCTTCGTGCGCGACGATCGCGGCGTCCATGCCGAGCGTGATGCCGATCTCGTCGAGGCCGCGGAGCAGGCAATCCTTACGGAACGGGTCGATCTCGAAGCGGAAGCGGTCCTGGTAGGGCGTCGTCACGATCTGCGATTCGAGGTCGATCGCGATCGGATGGTCCTTCGCCACCTCGAGCAGCCGATCGACCTGATCCTGCGGCAGCACGACCGTCAATATGCCGTTCTTGAACGCATTGCCCGCGTGGATGTCCGAAAAGCTCGGCGCGATCACCGCCTGCAGCCCCATGTCGGCCATCGCCCAGGCGGCGTGCTCGCGCGAGGAGCCGCAGCCATAATTGTCGCCCGCGATCAGGATCGGCGCGCCGGCATAGGCGGGGTCGTCGAACACGTTGCCGGGCTCGGCGCGCAGCGTCTCGAACGCGAACTGGCCGAGCCCCTCGCGCGTGATCGTCTTGAGATGATGCGCGGGGATGATGACGTCGGTGTCGATGTTGGGGCGGCCGAGCGGATAGGCCTTGCCCGCAATGGTGTCGATCGGGCGCATCAGGCAAACTCCCTCACATCGGTAAGACGGCCGGTCACCGCGGCGGCGGCGGCCATTGTGGGCGAGAGCAGGTGGGTGCGCGATCCCGGGCCCTGGCGGCCGACGAAATTGCGGTTCGAGGTCGAGGCACAGCGTTCGCCCGCGGGCACCTTGTCAGGGTTCATCGCGAGACACATCGAGCAGCCCGGCTCGCGCCACTCGAAGCCGGCGTCGAGGAAGATGCGGTCGAGCCCCTCCGCCTCGGCCTGGCGCTTGACCAGCCCCGAGCCCGGCACGACCAGGGCTTGCTTGACGCCTGCGGCGACATGGCGGCCGCGCGCGACAGCGGCGGCGGCGCGCAGATCCTCGATGCGGCTATTGGTGCAGCTGCCGATGAAGATGCGGTCGACGGTGACGTCCTGCATCCGCTGGCCCGCGGTCAGCCCCATATAGGCCAGCGACTTCTCGGCCGCGGCGCGGCGCGCCGGGTCGTCGAGCGCGGCGGGATCGGGGACGATGCCGGTGATCGCGACGACGTCGTCGGGGCTGGTGCCCCAGGTCACCAGCGGCGCGATCGTCGCGGCGTCGATCGTCACGACCTTGTCGTAGACCGCGCCCGGATCGCTCGCCAGCGTGCGCCAATAGGCGACCGCGCGATCCCAGTCGGCGCCCTTGGGGCTGCGCGGCTTGTCGGCGAGATAGGCGAAGGTCTTGTCGTCGGGCGCGACG
This sequence comes from uncultured Sphingomonadaceae bacterium, assembly GCA_964247655.1. Taxonomy (GTDB): domain Bacteria; phylum Pseudomonadota; class Alphaproteobacteria; order Sphingomonadales; family Sphingomonadaceae; genus Solisphingomonas. Next base: position 2,076 of record CAXTVK010000131.1, read on the forward strand.
AGGCCGGCGCGTGCGCCCGCCTCGATCGACATGTTGCAGACGGTCAGCCGCCCCTCGATCGACATCTCGCGGAACACCGAGCCGGTATATTCGGCGACATAGCCCGCGCCGCCTGCGGCGGTCAGCTTGGCGACGATCGCGAGAGCGACGTCCTTGGGCGTCACGCCCGGCCCGAGCTCGCCGTCGACGCGCACTTCGAGCGCCTTGGAGCGCTTGAGCAGCAACGTCTGCGTCGCGAGCACATGCTCGACCTCCGACGTGCCGATCCCGAAGCCCAGCGCACCCAGCGCGCCGTGGCTGGCGGTGTGGCTATCGCCGCAGACGACCGTGGTGCCGGGCAGCGTAAAACCCTGCTCGGGCCCGACGACGTGGACGATGCCCTGTTCGGCCGCGAGATCGTCGATCAGCTCGATCCCGAACAGCGGCGCGTTGCGGCGGAGCGCGTCGAGCTGCGCGGCGGACTGCGGATCCTCGACCGGCAGCCGGTGCCCGGCCGCGTCGGCCCTCGCCGTCGTCGGGATATTGTGATCGGGCACCGCGAGCGTGAGATCGGGGCGGCGCACCGCGCGGCCGGCGGCGGCGAGGCCGTCGAACGCCTGCGGGCTGGTCACTTCGTGGACGAGGTGCCGGTCGATATAGAGCAGCGCGGTGCCGTCGTCGCGCTGCTCGACGACGTGCGCGTCCCAGATCTTCAGGTAGAGCGTGCGGGGGGCGGGGATGCTGGCCATGATGCGCGCGATCTAGCGCGGCGGCGTCAATTTGTCGCCGTCGATGTTCTTGGGTCGTCGCTAGGCGGGCTTGCCACGGCGACGATCCGCCATTCCCAGCCTCGCACATTGGGTCTATGGCTTTCCGCAAACGTAAAGGAGCGGACATGACCGAGCATCTCCAGCGGACCGAGGCGAACGGGGTGATCGAACTTCGCCTCGCACGCCCCGACAAGAAGAATGCGCTGACCCAGGCGATGTACGCGGCAATGACCGCCGCGCTCACGGAGGCCTCGGCGCGCGAGGATATCGCCGCGGTGCTGTTCTCGGGCGAGGGCGACGCCTTCTGCTCGGGCAACGATCTGAGCGACTTCCAGAACCCCGACCGCGCCGACAATGCCAGCGTCTTCATCAAGGCGATCTCGCTGTTCGACAAACCCGTGGTGGCCGCCGTCCAAGGTCTCGCGGTGGGCATCGGGACGACGATGCTGCTGCATTGCGATCTCGTCTATGCCGCGCCCGACGCGCGCTTCATCGTGCCGTTCGCGAAGCTGGGTCTCGTCCCCGAGGCGGCGTCGAGCCTGTTGCTGCCCGCGCGGATCGGCCATGCCAAGGCGGCGGCGATGTTTCTGCTCGGCGAGCCGCTCGGCGCCGAGGCGGCCGAACGCGGCGGTCTGGTCACCGAGATCGTGGCCGTCGACCGGCTGCTCGATCACGCGCGCGCCAAGGCGGTCGCGCTCGCCGCGATGCCTCCGCTCGCGCTCGCCGCCACCCGTCGCCTCATGAAGGGCGACGCAATCGCCGTGGCGGCGGCGATGGACGAGGAGAATGTGGCGTTCGGCACCGCATTGCGTGGGCCCGAGGCGCAGGAGGCGTTTGCCGCGTTCTTCGAGAAGCGCGCACCCGATTTCCGGCGCCATAGCCGCCACAAGGAGCCTGCCTGATGCCCATCAAGATCGTCGCCTTCGTCTCCATCAAGCCCGGCTCGGAAGAGGCGTTCACCGCCGCCGCCAGGATCTGCGTCGCGGCCTCGCGCGCCGAGCCCGGCGTGCTCCATTACGATCTGTGGCGCGAGCAGCAGGGCGAGCAGCGCTTCGTGTTCAACGAGCTCTACGCCGATCAGGCCGCGATCGACGCGCATATGGCGTCGGATCATTTCAAGGCGTTCGGCTTGGCGGCGCGCGATCATGCGACGGGCCGTCCGCAGATCATCCCCTGCGATGCGATCGACGTCGGCGAATAGGACCGGTCATTTTATGAGGATGTCAGGCATCCCTGCCGAAACCGTGCTCCTACGGAGGCAGGAGCCCAGGTGAAGAGCCGTCGCGCCCGAAGCTCTGGACTCCGGCGTTCGCAGGAGAACCGAAGCGGGACGTGGCGCGCGACCTGCGTAACTTCGTTACAAGTTCGAGTTGACAGGCGAAAGAAAAATTGCGCAAGCCGCGCCGCTTGACAACCCAAGGACCGATCATGCCCGTCTATCGTTCGCGCACCACCACTCACGGCCGCAACATGGCGGGCGCGCGCGGGCTGTGGCGCGCGACGGGGATGACCGACGCCGATTTCGGCAAGCCGATCATCGCGGTGTGCAACAGCTTCACGCAGTTCGTGCCGGGGCATGTCCACTTGAAGGACCTCGGCCAGCTGGTCGCGCGCGAGATCGAGGCGGCGGGCGGCGTCGCCAAGGAGTTCAACACGATCGCGGTCGATGACGGCATCGCGATGGGGCATGGCGGCATGCTCTATTCGCTGCCCAGCCGCGAGCTGATCGCCGACTCGGTCGAATATATGGCCAATGCGCATTGCGCCGACGCGCTGGTCTGCATCTCCAATTGCGACAAGATCACGCCGGGCATGCTGATGGCGGCACTGCGGCTCAACATCCCCGCGGTGTTCGTCTCGGGCGGCCCGATGGAGGCGGGCAAGGTCACGATCAAGGGCGTGACCAAGGCGCTCGATCTGGTCGACGCGATGGTCGTCGCCGCCGACGACAGTTATTCGGACGAGGAGGTCGCCGCGGTCGAGCGCTCGGCGTGCCCGACCTGCGGCTCCTGCTCGGGGATGTTCACCGCCAATTCGATGAACTGCCTCACCGAGGCGCTGGGCCTCTCGCTGCCCGGCAACGGCTCGACGCTCGCCACCCATGCCGATCGCGAAAAACTGTTCCGCGAGGCCGGCCACCTGATCGTCGATCTCGCCAAGCGCTGGTACGAGCAGGACGACGTCACCGCGACGCCGCGCGGCATCGCCACCTTCGCCGCGTTCGAGAATGCGATGAGCCTCGACATCGCGATGGGCGGCTCGACCAACACCGTGCTGCATCTGCTCGCCGCTGCGCACGAGGCGGAGGTCGACTTCACGATGGCGGACATCGATCGGCTGAGCCGGCGGGTGCCCTGCCTGTGCAAGGTCGCGCCGGCCAAGGACGACGTGCATATGGAGGACGTCCACCGTGCGGGCGGGATCATGGCGATCCTCGGGCAGCTCGAGCTGGCCGGGCTCGTCGATGCGACCCAGCCGACGGTGCATGCGCCGACGATGGCGGATGCGCTCCATCGCTGGGACGTGTCGCGCACGACCAGCGAGGAGGTGGGCAAATTCTTCCGCGCCGCGCCCGGTGGCGTGCCGACGCAGACCGCGTTCAGCCAGGCGTCGCGCTGGGATGAGCTCGACACCGATCGCGAGCATGGCGTGATCCGTTCGGCCGACCATCCCTTCTCGAAGGATGGCGGGCTCGCGGTGCTGTACGGCAATCTCGCGCCCGAGGGCTGCATCGTGAAGACCGCGGGCGTCGACGAGAGCATCCTCACCTTCCACGGCACCGCGCGCGTCTACGAGAGCCAGGACGCCTCGGTGGTCGGCATTCTGGGCGGCGAAGTGAAGGCGGGCGACGTCGTCGTGATCCGCTACGAGGGGCCCAAGGGCGGGCCGGGGATGCAGGAGATGCTGTACCCGACCAGCTATCTGAAATCGAAGGGCATGGGGACAGTCTGCGCGCTGATCACCGACGGGCGCTTTTCGGGCGGCACCTCGGGGCTGTCGATCGGGCACGTCTCGCCGGAGGCGGCGGAAGGCGGGCTCATCGCATTGGTCGAGACCGGCGATCCGATCGTGATCGACATTCCTAACCGGGTGATCCGGCTCGATCTCGACGATGCGCTGCTGGCCGAGCGCCGCGCGGCGATGGTGGAGCGCGGCAAGAAGGCGTGGAAGCCGTTCGGTCGCAAGCGCGCGGTGTCGCCGGCGCTCAGGGCGTACGCGGCGCTGACGACGAATGCGGCGCGCGGCGCGGTGCGCGATGTGAGCCAGGTCGAGCGCGACTGAGAAAATCCTCCCCTGCAAGGGGAGGGGGACCGCTCGCGTAGCGAGTGGTGGAGGGGTGTCCAACCTCGGAGGTG
>CAXTVK010000132.1:0-6163 GCA_964247655.1 uncultured Sphingomonadaceae bacterium
CTGTTCGAAGCCGATCACCCCGCTAACGGGGTCCCTTTTCCACGCTGATCCACAGACCGGGATTGCCAATACCACCTGCTCAAGGGTATTTTGCAGCAATGCATTGGCGCGACTGACCTCAGCAGTGGCGGCGTCGGAGGCACTGCCGGCGATATCGGTGGCCGAGAAGAAGCGTAGCCGGGCGACATTCCCGATCGCCGCTGCCAGCCAGCCGACAACGAAAACGTCTGCTCCAGCCGTGATCATCAGCCGATCCAACAAAGGGCGAGACGCGCTCGCCCCCCATTGAAGGCACGCGGCCGCTACGAGAATGGTGACACACAGCGCCGCTGCCATTCTGATCGCGATGCCTTGTTGCTCCTGCTTGAAGTTAATCGAGTCCGCCATCGGTCGTCCTTTTATCGTCGGATCGCGCTGGCCGTAGCAGAATGAGCTAATGTCGGGTCTTCGGAGGTGGCTATAGGATCGTGAGCGCCCGCTTATGCGTCGAACGAGACGGGGGCAGGCCCGTGCTCTTTGCCGCCTGACTGCCCGGCCGTAGCCGCCTTGTCCCGGCATAACCGTCACCCAATCCGTTAGCTATCTACGCACCGCGAAGGTGCTATCGCTCATCACATGCTTCCGTACTTCTTCTTGCTGTCGCAGATCAGTCCGGCCGTGCCGGTTGGCGACGTGACTGATGGGGCGTCTTCAGGGCTGTATCCTGTCGCCATCCCAAGCGAAGATCTCGCCAGTGTCCTCGGGTTGACGCCTGAAGCGAGGAGACCAGGGCCGCGCCGATCCCGCCTCTCGCGCCGATAACGACGGCACGCGCGCCTGTTACCATCCGCGGCTTCCGGGCACGCCCTTGAACGGTCCCGCGACATGCGAGGTGATCCAACCGCCGTAGAATTCGCCCGGCTGCGGCGTCACCCGCTCGTCATCGACGAAGCAGGCATCCATCGGTGCGGCGTAGAAGGCGACGTAATCGGCGAGCGCTGCAAAGGGCGCGGTCGGGTGCGGATAAGACCACGCGGCACCAAGGCGCACGAGATCGCCGGCGATCACGTCGAAATATCGCGCTGTCCCTTTCCACTCGCAAAAGCTGCTGCCGGCCGCGGGCCGCAGCACGAGCGGCACGATATCGGAGGGCGGGATATAATAGGTTGGCGGATGGCTGGTTTCGATCGTGCGGATTGCTTGCCGCGTCTCGGCGATCGTCTTGCCGCTTAGGACAATTTTCAACTGGGCGGAGACCGGCTGCGCGATCGAAGGTCGGGGGAAATCCCACACGCTTTCCTGCCCCGGCCCGGCAGGTTCGGGGAAGGGGCGGGTCATGCGGGTTTCTGTTCAAAATGGCGGACGAGCGACTGAAGTGAAGGGCGGACGCGGAGGAAACCGCGATAGACGACTTCCAGCACGGCGAGGATCGCTCGATTGCGGGCGACCGATCCCAGCGGCCGCAGCATCGGGATCTGGCGCCACATCGCGGCGAAGGCCGCAGCGCCAGAAAGCATCTCCCCATCCTCGCGCGCGTGAAAGCGCGCGAGAAGCTCGGCGCGATCACGCGGGCATACGCTGATGCCGTCGCTCGCATCAATGAAGCTGATCGCGCCCCGTCTATCGAGACGCCGCATCAGCGCGATCTCGGCCCGACAAAGCGGGCAACCGCCATCATGCCATACGGTAAGGCTCATCGCGCCGGTAGCCGCGGCGTCGGATTGCGCTGCCAGATCCGCTCGGCGAGCAGCGTGGCAAAGCCGAGCCAGGCAACGAACGGGACCGCAGTTGCCTGCGCCACGCGATCGACCTTGCCGGCGGCCGCGGCATAGGCCGTGCCGGTCGCCAGCATCGTCGCCGATGCAACGGCGCTGCCACCCAGCGCGCGCTCGCGAAAGAAAATCTGGGTCCACCCCCCGATCATCGCCGTATTGAGCAGCCAGAGCGCGATCGAAAGGTTGCGCCGCGGTGCCGCAGGCTGGCGCATCAGCCGATAGCCGCCAACCGCTAGCCCGGTTTCCAGCGCCGGCCAGACCGCGCCGAAGACCGCGTCGGGCGGCGTGAAGTCCGGCTTGTCGAGCCGATTGTACCAACGCCGGATCGTCGGATGAGATGGGTCTGGGGCGTTTCTCCGCCCGAGCGCTGCGCTGAGGCCGAGAACGCCGAGGACGATGCCGCCGGCAAGAAGCGGCGACAGACCGGACGTAGCTGTGCGGTCGGGCGTGCTCATGCAGACAGATAACGTTCGAGATCGTCGCTGCCGCCAATGCGCTCGTCGCCGATGAAGATCAGCGGCGTAATCTCGACGCCCTGCTCCTGCTCGAAGGCGTCGACCTCGTCGCGCGTGCGGAGCAGGCGATCATCGATGACGAAGCCATTGTCCTCGAGCAGTTGCTTTGCGCGAAGTCCGAATGGACAGGTCTCCTCGGGCAGGACCATTCTGTAGAGCGTCGCATTCTTGTCGGACATGGCGGATTTCCTTGATCGAACGCCGGGCAGGGCGCTTGTGGTTATAGCGAAGCGTCGGCGGCGACGTTCCCGCCGTCCAGGCGCTCTGTAATCAGCACGCGGACATCGACCCGAGCCTTCAATCGGGCCGCGAGCAAGGCGGTGCCGCTGATCTTGCGCTGCGCGAATAAGGTATCGACCGGCGGCACGTGCCAGGCTGCGCGATCCGCCGCCATCGTGGCACCTTCCTCGCGAAGAGTGCCGACAAAGGCCCGGTCACCGAAATCGAAGGGGCCTGCACGGTTGAGCTCTCCCAGGATCACGTCGATCATCCGGTCAACCAGCGCGCGGTGCCGTCGAACGGCCGCTTGGCCCAGAAAGCCTGCGGCAACCGCGGCGTCACGGACCGCATCGCGGTCACCGCCAAGACCGGCGCGCAGAAGTGCCAGATAGCCATTCGATGTCGACGGACCGATCGGCCGGACCGCGCCGAAGTCGAGCAGCACGACGCGACCACCGTCGGGCTGATAGCGATAGTTGGCAAAATTCGGGTCGGTCTGCATGAGACCGAACTCGAACAGCTCGCGGAGCACGAGACCGATCAGCGCCCGCATCGCCGTATCGCGGGTCGCCTGGGACGCGGTGATAAGGGACTCGATCGGGTCGCCAGCGACAAAGTCCATCGCCAGGACGCGATCGGTCGTGAGGTCGGCGTGCAGCGAGGGCACGACGAATTCGGGCGCGTCGGCAAGCAGGGCGCCGAAGCGAACCATCTGGTCGCCTTCGCGGCGGTAGTCGGCCTCCTCATGGAGCTGGCGCTTGGCTTCAGCGAGCAGCGGCGCGATGTCGAGCCCGTTCGGCAGCACGCCGGAAAGCCTGAGCAGTGTCGCGACATTGTCGACATCGGCATCGATGCTCTCGGCGACGCCGGGATATTGGACCTTGATCGCCAGATCGCGACCATCATGCGTGATCGCGCGGTGGACCTGTCCGATCGAGGCGGCAGCAAGCGGGGTAGGCTCGAAACGTTCGAAGCGCCGGCGCCAATCCTGACCCCATTGCCGGACCAGCACCGACTGGAGCTGGGTCGGTGGCATATGATGCGCATTGTCGCGCAAGCGCGCCAGGACTGCGGATAGCTCCGCAGGCAGCAGATCGCCGGCATCCATCGAGATCATTTGGCCAAGTTTCATTGCCGCACCGCGCAGGTGCGACAGGCGGTCGGCAAGCTTGAGGGCATTGCCGGGGGTGAGCAGCAGATCGCTCAACCGTGGCCGCTCGCCCGATGCCAGCCTGCGCGCGCCTTCGGCCATCATCCCTCCGGCGACACCGCCTGCGAGCCGGCTGAACACGCCGAGCCGCGACAGGCGGCTGCTGGGTACGGCCCGACCACTTTTCCCAAAACGATCGTCCGCCATCTACATCTATCCGCTCTCAACCGGAGCGGCCAGGCTGCGGCGCGCACCACAAATATGAATGCGTGCGGTCAACGAAGCCGGTCGCGCAACGTGCCATGACGAAAGCGCGGGCGGATGTGAGATCGGTTGACAGCTACGTTCTTGCGCGTCGAGTATTTGCCAACATTGAAAGTGAACAAACGTCCGAAGCTGAGAAGCCGAAAGGCGCGCCGGAACGGTTACAAATGGGTCGTTGCCGCGGAAAAACCGCCAGTTGCTAGTCGCCTTATCGGAGAGTTGCCGGCGGCACACGTGTCGTCGTTTTCAAAGCAACGCCCCCTGCGCGGGGCTCACCGTCTCGGTTTCTCCCCCTTTGCCCCTGCGGCGCAGCTCGGTCTGCGCCGAGAAGCGTACGTCTTCGTCGCGGTCGCGCGCGAAGGTATCGAGCGCATCGTTCGCCAACTCGCGCCAATAGCGTCCTCTGTCCGGCCCCGAGACGACTCGCGGCAAGAGCCCGGGCTCATCACTCCAGGCCATCAGCTGTCCAACTGAGGCTTCGTTGAGCATGTCGCGCAGATGATGCGCGGTGACATAGGCATCGGGCAGGGCCCGGTGAACCGGCAGGCCGATGTCACGGTCGAGCCCGTGCGGCATGCGCCAGTAGCGCAATACCTGGTTCGAGAAGCTCGGCGACCCGGGCCAGAGCCGTAGCGCGCACTTCCACGTGCAGATCCACCGCGCCGCGCCTGACAGGGATGGTGTGCAGAAACGCTGTTCGAAGGTGGCGCGGTGCGCCGCCAAAGCCAGGACCCCGCCGCTTGGCTTCAGCACCGGCGGCGCCACGTCGCGCCAATATCCCGCATCCGCAACATCAGCGTCGATAATGTGATGAACCGCCATGGTCACGGGCGGGATAGGTCGGCCAGGGTTCACCAGGATCGCGCCGCGCTCGTCATTTACCGCCCAGAGCCCGTCGGCACCCAGCACGACATCCTGCCATCCGATCTCGCAAACATCATGCGTCGGCGGCCTGGAGCCAGTTGTCTCGAGATCGATGATGCGAATGCGGTAGGGGCTCATGACCAGAATATGGGTGCAGGCTGAACCTTATCCAGACGGTCATAAGGGCGAGTAGCTGGCCGTAGCTCAAGTCAGGTCAATACGCAGCGTGCAAAGCTGGCGGCGGCGGCGAGACCGTCGACGCCGACGGTGTGGCCGACGCCGGGTGAGACGTGCGATTCCGTCGTCACGTCCGCGGAGCGCAGCGACACCGCCGCCAGCTCGAGCGAACGGAATACCGCCGCAGCGGATCGCGACCAATATCGAACATCGGACTAGCGGCTTAAGCCGCCATAACGCCACCGTTACAATTGATCGGACAAGCGCGGCTTCGCATTGTAACGTAGCGGACCTGAGAAGGGACCTTGTCGCTTAGCTGGGCCTTCTTCACGTTGTCGCCACCTCAGCTTGGTCTCGCTGGCATTGAAGACCTTGCCCACTCAACGATCGCGTTGGGCGGGATCGCGCCAGCTTGCCTTGCGACCTCCCGACCTCTGAAGAACATTGCGATGGTCGGAATCGAGCGGATCGCGAACCGGGCAGCGATGGCTTGTTCGGCTTCGGTATCGAGCTTGCCGAGCCGCAGATAGGGCTCAAGCTGCCCCGCGGCCGCAGCGAACGCAGGCGCCATCTGCCGACATGGTCCGCACCAGGAGGCCCAGAAGTCGACGAGTAACGGGATATCAGCCTTCGAAGCATGCAAGTCGAAATTATCCGCGGTCAGGATAACCGGTGCGGCGGCGAACAGCGCCGCATGGCACCGGCCGCATGTTCCACCGCCGTTGAGCCTGGCTTCCGGCACTCTATTGGACGTCGCGCAGTGCGGACAGACAATGATCCGGGAAGCGGCATCGGTCATAACGATGAAGATTCCGACGCGCGCGGGTCGCTGCGTTTGCCGGCTTGCCACTCGACCCACCAGACTGCGGTTCGGAGCGCCCATCATCGAGACCCAAGCTCTTCTGCGCGGTCTTCAGTGCCTTCTCTGCGGCCTGCAGGATCGCCATCATTTCCGGGCGGTAGGGGTTGTGGACGGAAGCGACAAACAGCTCACGTGCGCGATGCACCTGTTCCTCGAACGCCTCTAGCTTCTGAAAGTCCATGATCTTCATCAGCGCGATGTGGCGATGACGGTACCTTCTTCCAAGCTGCGGACTGGCAAAAGTAAGGCGCTCCTCGACTAGGAGCCGTTCCCTATTCGTTCGTTCCGCGGTATGGGGCGATCATGGATCACGGACTCACCCGGAAGATCATCCATGTCGACATGGACGCCTTCTTCG
>CAXTVK010000133.1:0-6127 GCA_964247655.1 uncultured Sphingomonadaceae bacterium
TCCCAGCGCAGCAGCGTGATCTTGGCCTTGCCGTAGACGCGCTCGACCTCGCACGAAAAACCGCCCGGCGTCACGACGTCGTCGCGCGCGCTCTCGACGCTGGCGAGCGCGCCCTTTGCCAGCCAACCGAGCCGGGCGAGGCGTTCGAGCGTCGGGACGCCGGCGCGCATGTCGTAGGGCGGGTCGAGCAGCATCAGGTCGTGCGCCTTGCTCGACGGCCCGAGCGTGCCGACCGCCTGCGCGCGGACGTCGGCGCGCGCGCCCACCAAGGCGAGGTTGGCGCGCAGCGAGTCGAGCGCGGGGCCGTCCTGCTCGACGAACACGCACGACGCCGCGCCGCGCGACAGCGCCTCGATGCCGAGCGCGCCGGTGCCCGCGAACAGGTCGACGACGCTCAGCCCCTCGAAGCTGCCCAGCCGGCTCGCGAGCATCGAGAACAGCGCTTCGCGCGCGCGATCGGCCGACGGCCGCGTGGTCATGCCGACGGGCGCCTTGAGCGTCCGTCCGCGCCATTGCCCGGCGATGATCCTCATATCTGTTCCCCGGCGAAAGCCGGGGCCCAGGCCCCACCTCTCGCGGATATGCTGCGCTCGCCACACGCTCCGGGCCTGGGCCCCGGCGTGCGCCGGGGAACGGGACGCGCGCTCACCGCAGCGTCTGCCGGAACGCGACGAGGTCGTTCTGGCGGACTTCGACTATCCCGCCCGACGCCAGATCGGCGAGCACGAACTCGCCGTAGGCGGTCCGGATCAGCCGTGAGACCTGCAGCCCCAGATATTCGAGGACGCGACGCACCTCGCGGTTCTTGCCCTCGGTGATGCGCATCTCGATCCACACGTTGGCGCCGGTGCGGCGTTCGAGATTGGCGTCGATCGGGCCGTAGCGGATGCCCTCGATCTCGACGCCGTCGCTCAGATCCTCGAGCATCGCCTGCGTGATCTCGCCATAGGCGCGCGCGCGGTAGACGCGCGGGATGCCCGTCGAGGGCAATTCGAGCTTGCGCTTGAACTCGCCGTCGTTGGTGAGCAGCAGCAGCCCCTCGGTGTTGAGATCGAGCCGGCCGACGGGCATCACGCGCGGCAGATCCTCGGGCAGCTTGTCGTAGATCGTCGGGCGCCCGGAGAAATCGCGCTCGGCGGTGAGCACGCCCGGCGGCTTGTGGAACAGGAACAGCCGCGCGGCGGCGGCGGCCTGCACCGGATTGCCGTCGACGGTGACGCCCTGCAGCGAGGTGAGGATCGTCGCGGGCGTCTCCAGCGGCACGCCGTCGAGCGCGATGCGGCGCTCCTCGATCATCCGCTCGATCTCGCGGCGCGAGGCGATGCCCGCGCGCGCGAGCAGCTTGGCGATGCGCTGCGGTTCGCGCGTGCCCGCGCCGGGGAGGAAGGGTGCGGGCGCGGGGGTCGCCGGCGTGGGCGCCGCGACGGCGGCCGGCGTGGGGGCTGCCTCGCGCAGTTCGGCGCGGCGTGCGGCGCGGTTCGGCACCTTGTCGGTCGCGGCGGCCTTGCCGGTGCCGGGACGCGCGAGGCGGACCGGGCGCGCGGTATCGTCGCGAACGGGGCGCGGCGTGCGCTCGGGGCGTGTGGTGCGGTCATCGATTGCGCGCGCCGGGCGCACCGGGCGGGCGGTCTCGTCACGCACCGGGCGGGGCGCGCCATAGGCCGGGCGCAGCATCGGCGCGGCGTCGGGGCGTGCGTGACGATCGGCGCCGCGCGTGCCACGTTCGGGGCGTGGAGCGTCGGCGCGGTCGTCGGACCTAACACCCGTCGGGCGCGGCGTGCGGCGGGCATCGCCGTCGTCGCGTACCGGGCGCGGCGTGGCGGCGCGGTTGCGGGCGTTGTCGCCGAACGAGCGCTTGGGTCGTTCGCCGGCAGGCTTGGCGGCGTAGCGCGGCGCGTCGCCCCTCGGCATATCGGCGCCGGTGCGATCGCGCGCCGATGCGCCGAAGCTGCGCGGCGCGCGCTCGGCGTCGCGGGGCGCGCGGTCGGGGCGAGCGGCATCGGGGCGAGCGGCATCGGGGCGAACGGCGCTGGGCTTGCCGAAGCGCGTCGGACGCGGCGCGGCGCCCTCGCGAGGCGCGGCATCGCGGCGGGGCGCGAGCCGGTCGCTCTCGTCGCGGCGCGGGCCGTCCTCGCGCATCGGCGTCGGGCGATCGGCGGACTTGCTTCCGCCGAACTTGCCCGCGAACTTGCGGCCCGGCTTGTCGCGCGGTGGCTTGGCCTTGGCCCAGCCTTCGGCGCGCACCTTGCGGCCGGGGCTCATCGCCTTGGGCGCGGCCTCGTCTTTCGAGTTGCCGGGTTTACCGCCGCGCTCGCGCGTGCCCGTCTTGCGGTCGGTTGGGCCGGGGCGGCTGCCCGCACGGCGATCGTCGCCGGGGCGGCGGGGGGGGCTCACGTCAAGTCTCCGAAAACAAAGGGCCGATAATATGCGGGTGCGGAACCGCGGTCCGCTCTAGACGATTGTGGGTCGAGCCGCGAGTCGCGTTCCGCGTTCCATCCGGCCCCTGAGGCGACGCCACCTATGTTCGGACGCGGAAGACATGAGGTCGTCAAGGAGACCAAGCGCATCCTCGTCGTCGAGGACGAGCCGCTGATCGCCTTCGATACCGAGCATCTGCTGACCGAGGCCGGCTACGAGGTGGTCGCGGCCGTCGACAACGCCGCCGAGGCGATGCGGTTGATCGCGGTGGGCGGGATCGATCTCGTGACCGCCGACGTCAATCTGCGCGGGCAGGGCACCGGCATCGACATCGCGCGCAAGGCGCGCGAGGCGGGGCTCGCGGTGCTGTTCGTCAGCGGGCAATGCCCGGTCGAGGCGCAGGCGCTCGCCGACGGCTGCCTCGCCAAACCCTATTCGCCGCGCGACCTGCTCGCCGCGATCGCCGCGGTGGCGACGGTACGCGCGGGCGGCAAGGCGGGGCGGGTGCCGCGGGGGCTGACGCTGTACGGGAGGTGAGGGCTTGGTTTCTTGCGAATAAACCGACGGTAGGTGGTGTAGCACGCTAAATCGAAGCGTTCGAAACCGCTTCCCCCCTCGCACCGCCCCGTTAAGGTGCGCGGCGATGATCGATACCGCTTCCACCGCCGGCTGGCGCGCGCGCCTGCCCGCCAGCGTCCGCCCCTATAGCGAGCAGGCGCCGCTCGCCGCCTTCTTCCTCGGCGTGTCGTCGGGCTTTCCCTATGCGATGATCGGCGCGACGCTGACCACGCGGCTGGCGCAGGACGGCATCGACAAGAAATCGGTGACCGCGTTCAGCCTCGCCTTTCTCGTCTACAACTTCAAATGGCTGTGGGCGTGGGCGGTCGACGGCGTGCCGCTGCCGCTGTCCACGCGGCTGGGGCGGCGCGTGACGTGGCTGGTGTTCGCGGGGCTGCTGGTGATCGCCGCGGTGCTCAACCTCGCCTTCGTCGACCCCAAGGCGAGCCTGGTGGCGACGGCGTGGGCGGCGGTGCTGCTCGGCGTCGCGGGCGCGACGTTCGACATCGTGATCGACGCCTACCGGATCGAGTTGCTCACCCCCGAACAGCTCGGGCCGGGATCGGGGATGAGCCAATATGGCTGGCGGATCGGCGCGACGGTCGCGGGCTCGCTCGCGCTGCTCGTGGCGGCGGGCTATGGTTGGCAGGCCGGCTATGCGGCGTGCGCCGCGCTTGCGCTGCCCGCGATGCTGACCGGGCTGATCGTCGGCGAGCCCGAGCGCCACCGCGATCCCTCGCGCCGCAAGGGCGCGGCCGAGCTGTGGGCCTCGATCGCGGGGCCGCTCGTCGATTTCGCCAGGCGCGAGGGCGCGTGGCTCGTGCTCGCCTTCATCCTCGTCCACAAGGTCGGCGACACGCTGTCGCAGCTCACCGTCCGGCTGCTGTTCGCGGACCAGGGCTATTCGAACGTCGAGATCGCGGTCTACGATGTCGGCTTCGGCTTCTGGGCGTTCCTGATCGGCATCTTCATCGGCGGCTGGCTCTACGCGAAGCTGGGCCTCAAGCGATCGGTGATGTGGAGCCTGTGGGGGATGACGCTGCCCAATCTGGGCTTCGCGGCGCTCGCCATCCATGGCCACACCAATTGGGGCCTCGCCGCCGCGATGGGCTTCGAGAACGTCACCAGCGGCATCGCGGGCGTGACGCTCGTCGCCTATTTCTCGGCGCTGTGCGACCTGCGCTTCACCGCCGCGCAATATTCGCTGATCTCCGCGGCGGCGAGCATCGTCGGCCGCTTCGTGACGGGCAAGAGCGCGGGCGCGATGATCGAGGCGATGGGGTACGTGAATTTCTACATCCTCACCGCGCTGCTGACGCTGCCGGGGGTCGCGATCTTCTGGTGGATGGCGCGCAGCGGGCTGGTCGATCGCTCGATCGGGAGCGCGGGGGTCGAGGAGCCGATGCCCTCTCCCGCTTCCGCGGGAGAGGGAGGGGACCCGCCGCGTTAGCGGTGGGGAGGGTGAGGGTCTTCTTCTGGAGGCGATCGCTCTCGTCGCAGAAGAATACCCTCACCCAACCCTCTCCCGCGAAGGGCGGGAGAGGGCTGCCTAATCCGGCAACTGCCCATTCTCGCGCAACACCTCGCCCGCCAGATACAGCGAGCCCAGCACCAGCACGAACGGCGGCGCGGCGCGATCGGCGTGGCGGCCGATCCAGCCGAGCGCGTCGGCGACGCCGGCGGCGGGCATCGCGGTCAGTCCGGCCTGCTTGGCCTGCGCGGCGAGATCGGCGGGGGCGTGGTGCTCGTGGCCCGGCACCGGCACCGCATGCAGCGTCGCGTGGCGTCCGGCGAAGGCGCGCAGCACGCCCGACGAATCCTTGTTGGCGAGCAGCCCCATGACGAGGTGCAGCGGCTTGCCCGCGGGCACCGCAGCGCGCAGGTGATCGGCGACGACGCGCGCCGCCGCGGGATTGTGGCCGCCGTCTAGCCACAGCTCGGCACCCGGCGGCAGCAGATCGCGCAACGGCCCCGGCCCGAGCGGCTGCATCCGCGCGGGCCAGTCCGCCCAGCCCATCGCCGCGCGCATCGCCGCTGTGGGCACGCTCACCGCCTGCTGGTGACGCAGCATCGCGATCGCGAGCGCGGCGTTGAGCGCCTGGTGCGCGCCCGCCAGCCGCGGCATCGGCACGTCGATCCGCCCGTCGAGGTCGCGATAGTGGAGCCGCTCGCGATACGGCGCCGCATCCCACGACGCGCCGCGCGGATAGAGCTCGGCACCCGCGCGCGCCGAGATCTCGGCGATGCGCTCGGCGATGCGCGGCGGGTAGCGCTGCGTCACCAGCGGCACGCCGCGCTTGGCGATGCCCGCCTTCTCCGCGGCGATCTGTTCGAGCTTGTCGCCCAGGAACGACTGGTGGTCGAGCCCGAGCTGCGCGATGCCGGTGACGGCGGGCGTCGCGATCACGTTGGTCGCATCCAGCCGGCCGCCCAAGCCCACCTCGATCACGCAGGCGTCCGCGGGCACCTCGGCGAAGGCGAGCAGCGCGGCGGCGGTCGTGACCTCGAAGAAGCTCGCGCCGCTGCCGTCGGCGATGTCGATCACGCGGGCGAGATAGGCCGCGAGCGCCTCGTCCTCGATCAGCCGCCCGGCGAGGCGGATGCGTTCGTTGAAGCGCACCAGATGCGGACTGGTGAAGACGTGGACCTTGTGGCCCGCAGCCTCCAGCGCGGCGCGCAGGAAGGCGCAGGTCGATCCCTTGCCGTTGGTGCCCGCGACGTGGAAGACGGGCGGCAACGACCGTTCGGGATTGCCTAGCCGGTCGAGCAGCGTCTGCACGCGCTCGAGCCCGAGGATGTCGCCGCCGCTGCCGAGCAGCGAAAGGCGATCGAGCTGCGCCTGGACGGCGACGTCGTCGGAGCGTGCGCCGTCGGGCACGACTAAAGCGCCTGCCGTACTCCCGCGCAGTCGGGAGCCCAGGAGCGGCACGCGCTGCGCCCGAAGCTCTGGACCCCCGCCTTCGCGGGGGAACAAGGGGTATGCGCGAAATTCACGCCGCGACCGCTTCCGGCACGAGATAGGCGATCAGCGTCGCCAGCGTCTCGCGCAGCTGGTGGCGGTGCGTCACCATGTCGAGCATGCCGTGGTCGAGCAGGTATTCGGAGCGCTGGAAGCCCTCGGGCAGCTTCTCGCGGATCGTCTGCTCGATCA
>CAXTVK010000134.1:0-6126 GCA_964247655.1 uncultured Sphingomonadaceae bacterium
GCAGTTCGGTATCCATCGCGACCGCCGCGGGCTGTGCCGTCACGACGCCGACGGTGGGCTCGGGCGCAGGCGGCGGCGCCTTCTTGCCCCCGCAACCGGCGAGCGCCAGCACCGCGACAAGCGCGAGGCAGGGGCGAAGGGACGGAGCGGGGAGGAGATTCATGCGGCGCGCCGTTATATGCCGGTGTTGCCGGGCGATGTCAGGTCCGAAATGCCGAAACGCAAAGGGCGGCCGACTTTTGGTCGACCGCCCTTCAACAGGCTTGGTTGGAGAACGATCAGAAGCCGAAGTTGATCGTGCCTGAGATCGTGCGGGGCGCACCGATCTGGAAGAAATTGACCGTCGTGTTCGACGGCGTCGCATTGCCCGTGGACGATGCGCCGACGTAGAATTTGTTGGTCAGGTTGGTCACGTTGAACTGCAGCCAGGTGCTGTCGTTCATGCCGATCGCCTTGAGCGACAAGCGCGCATCGAGATCGACCAGCGTGTAGGACGGCGTCTTCGCGCCGAACACCTGATAGAAGATCGTGCCCGCACCCGTGCCGTAGCTCTGGTAGACCGGGGTGTTCTGGTCGTTGATGTAGCGCGGCCCGGTGCGCTTGACCTGCACGCCGAGTTCGAACGGCCCGACATGACCCTCGGCGCGACCGCCGAAGGTGTAGGTCGGTGCGTTGGACTCGCGCTTGCCCGCCGTCGGCGCGAAGATCGCCGAGCCCGCGGTGCAGCTCGAGACGTTCGGCCCGATCGAGGTGTTGATGCCCGTCGCGCCGCAGGTGCCGACCTGCACGTCATCGAGGATCTTCGAGTGGAGGTAGGAGCCGAACACGTAGAGCGAAAGCTGCGGGATCACATTGTAGGCGAGGCTGCCGTCGAAGCCGTATTTATGCACGGTGCCGAGGTTGGTGTAGGTCGAAAGCTGCGCGATCGGATCGTAGTTCTGCTCGATGCGGTTCTTGAAGATCGTGTACCAGCCGGCGAACTGCGCCTGCACCTTGCCGCTGCGCATCCGCACGCCGGCATCGAAATTGTCGCTGGTCTCGGGCTTGGGGTTCGCTGGCTGCGTGCCGGTCGGGTAGTAGAAGCCGTTGTAGAGCTGATCGGTGCCGGGCACCTGCAGACCCTTCGAATAGCTGCCATAGACGCTGATGTTGTTGGCCAGCTGATAGGTTAGGCCCGCCGACGGCAGCACCTTGTTGAAGTGGAAGTTGCGCTTCTGCGGCACGGCATATTGGCCGGTGCCCGGTACGCCCGTCGCCGGATTGACGACGTAGGGATTGGCCGCCGCATAGGCCGCATTGGCCGCGTCGTTCTCGTCGAGACAGTCGACATTGCCGCTGCCGTTGGTGGCGAAGCAGAAATTGTGCAGCTTGCGCTGGAAGAAGGCGGCGCGTGCGCCGGCTTCGACCGTCAGCTTGTCGTCGAAGAACTTGCCGCGATACTGGCCGGCCACCTGGTTGAGGATGGCGAGCGAAAGACGATCGCGCTTCTGGAGGACGTTGCCGTTGCCGTCGGGGATCGGATCGCCCTGCGGGAAGACGGTGAGCGGATGGCCGCCCTGGTCTAGGAAGTTGGCCTCGCCGGTCTGGCGGTGATGGCCGTAATCGAGCGTGTAGTTGATCCGGAAGGTCTGCGACGGCGTGAGGTTGTAGATCAGGTTGGCGATCACGCCGTAGCGGTTGGTGATCGTATTGCTCGGCGCGAGCAGATCGACCGTATCGCGCGCGTCGCCGTCGCCGTTGAGATCGCGGCCGACGTAGAAGGCGCCGCCGATATAGCCGTATCCGGTGAAGGTCTTGGCGGCGTTGGTATAGGCGCCTTCATGCGCGACGACGGTGCCGCCGCCGTTCGCGTCGGTATATTCGTAGAACGGATCGACCGTCAGGATCATCTTGTCGGTGATGCCGAAGCGCGAATTGACGCGGATGTTGCCGGTGCGCGACGGATTGTAGCGATAGTCGTACGACGTGCCGCAGCTCGAGCTCGTCTCGGTCTGGACGCCTGCGGCACCCGCGGCAGCCGACGGCGTCGGCCGCGTGCAGGCGGCTACCATATATTGCTCGTTGTCGAAGCTGCTCGGGAAGCCGTTGGCCGTGCCCGTGCCCACGGTGCGCGGGCCGGTGACGGCGCCGGTCGTCGTGTTGAGCACGGTCGTATCGGTACGAAGCGGCACCGAGGCCGAGAAATTGTTGCGGTTGTCGTTCCAATTGCCCGCGACCGAGATGAAGTCACCGCCCGATCCGATCGGCTGATAGACCTTGAAGTTGGCCTGGTCCTTGCGCAGCTTGCCGATGTTGTTGAACGGCGAGCGGTAATTCTCCTCGCTGGCCGAGAGCCACGCCTTCGTGCCGAACTTCGTGAAGGTGCCGGTATCGACGACGCCGAAGATGCGCATCATGTCGAACGCGCCGATCGTGCCCTGCAGGCGGACGTGGAAATCGTCGGTCGGCGTGCGCGACACATAGTTGACGGTGGAGCCGGTCGCCGACGGGGTCGGGCTGTCGATGTCGGTCGAGCCGAGCGAGACGGCGACCTGATCGATCAGTTCGGGATCGAGCTGCTGGTTCGAATAGAGCGCGTAATTGCCGGTGTCGTTGAGCGGGATGCCGTCGAACGTCTCGGAGATGCGCGACTGGTCGAAGCCGCGGATCGTGAGGAAGCCGCCGCCCGCGCCGTAGCCGTCGTTGTTCTGGAAGCTGACGCCTGGGACGAGGTTGATGATGTCGTTGATCGTCTGCCCCGGCGTCTGGTGCGTGATCAGCGCCTGCGTCAGCACCTGACGCGTCTTGGGCGAATCGGGGATCGAGACGCCGTCGACCTGCTTGGGCCCCTTGGCGCCCGTGACGATGATCTCGGGCTGGTCGAAGACCTGCGAACCGGTCGATTGCGCGAAGGCGGGCGTCATCGCCGCGAGCGCCAGGATGGAAACGGACGCGCGCGCGCAATGCTTGAAGATACTCACGATGGTACACCCCTTGTTAAGCGAATCCCTGCTGGGCTTTCGTGCGCCCTGCTATCGGCGCGGCTAGAGATCGCAAATGTCAGTTTGACGACAGAGGCCGATCGTTGCCGCAATGCAGCAATATCGGCGACGTGTGTTGCGCGATCGGCACAGTCGGTGGCGGCGACGGGGTGGCGCCGCTAGATGACGCGCATGCAGGACACATATTTCTACGAGACCGCGGCCGGCCACCGCCTGTCGCACGATCCGTTCAAGGCGATCGTCGCGCCTCGCCCGATCGGTTGGGTGTCGACCGTCGATGCCGAAGGCCGCGCCAATCTCGCGCCCTACAGCTTCTTCAACGCGGTGGCGGACGCGCCGCCGATGCTCGCTTTCTCGTCGGTGGGCTGGAAGGACAGCGTCGCGAATTGCGAGGCGACGCGCGCGTTCGTGTGGAACCTCGCGACGCGCCCGCTCGCCGAGGCGATGAACGCGAGCTCGGCGCCGCTCACGCACGGGGTCAGCGAGTATGAGCGGGCGGGGCTGACGCCGGCGCGGTCGCGGCTGGTCGCGCCGCCGCGCGTCGGCGAAAGCCCCGCCTCGCTCGAATGCCGCGTCGTCGATATCCAGCGGCTACGCGATCTGGACGGCGCCGCGCTCGATTACTGGCTGGTGATCGGCCAGGTCGTCGGCGTGCATATCGACCGCGCCTTCCTCACCGAGGACGGCCTGTTCGACACGTTCGGCGCGGCGCCGATCCTGCGTGCGGGCTACCGTGCGGATTATGCCGAGATCGGGCCGGACGCGAAGTTCGAGATGGTGCGGCCGGTGGCGTAGGCTGTGATCCTCCCCCGGAGGGGGAGGGGGACCACCCGCAGGGTGGTGGAGGGGTGGACCACCTCGACGGTGGCGCCGGGCTTCGAGGTCGGACACCCCTCCACCACCGGCTGCGCCGGCGGTCCCCCTCCCCAGCGAAAGCTGGGGAGGATGTCAGTTGCCCACCCCATAATCCCCCGCCAGCGCGCGCGTGACGCCGTTGGTCCAGCCGAAGCCGTCCTGCAGCGGATATTCGCCGCCGCCGCCCGCGCCGCGCCAATGCTCGACGTCGTATTTCTCGACGAGCTTGCCCGTCGCCTGGTAGCGCGTCTGTACGGTCGCCAGCCAGCGCTGTGCGATCGTGCGGGCCAGCGCCTGCTCGCCATTGTCGCGCAAGCCCACGACGCCGATCCATTGCAGCGGTGCCCAGCCATTGGGCGCATCCCATTGCTGCCCGGTGCGCGTCGTCGTCGTGCGAAGGCCGCCGGCCGCGAGCAGCCGCGACCGCACGGTCTGCGCCACCGCCTTCGCCTGATCGGGCCGCGCGACGCCGACGAACAGCGGGAACAGCGTCGCAGCCGAGAGCGCGGGGGTGGGGCGGGCGGTGCGCCAGTCGAGATCGGCGAACCGGCCATCGTGCGCGACCCAGAAGCGCGTGCGCAGCGCCACGGCGCGGGCGTTGGCGCGGGCCACATAGTCCTGCACGCACGCCGCGTCGCCGGTGCGCGCGCAGGCGAGCGCGATCATCCGCTCCATCCCGTAGAGCAGGCTGTTGAGATCGACCGGCGCGATCTCGGTGGTGCGGATCGTGCCCAGCATGTGCCCGTCGCCGAACCAGCGCGACGAAAAATCCCACCCGCTTTCGGCCGCGGCGCGGATGTTGTGGAACAGCGCGTCGGGCGCTTGCTCGGAGGTCGCGGCGGTGGCGACGTCCTCGGCATAGCTTTCCTCGCGCGGCGTCGCGCGCGCGTCCCAATAGCGGTTGAGCAGCGTGCCGTCGGGCAGTCGGACGACGTGGAAGCGCGCCTGGCCCGGCGCGAGGCCATCCTCGCCGCGCATCCACCAGGCATGTTCGCGGCGGAGCGCCGCCAGTCGCCTGCGGAAGGTCGGCACGTCGTGCGCGGGCGAGAGGCCGAGCATCAGATAATAGACCGGCGGCTGCGAGCGGCTGAGATAATAGGTGCGCGTGCCGTTGGGAATGTGGCCGTAGCGCTCGATCAGCGTGGTGAAGTCGTCGATCATGCTTTCGACCAGATCGCCGCGCCGATCGCGCGCGAGGCCGAGCATCGTGAAATAGCTGTCCCAATAATAGATTTCGCGGAAGCGTCCGCCGGGCACGACGAACGGACCGGGCAGCGTCAGCGCCGATCCCGCGGACGAGGTGCCGGTCGAAACGCGCGTCAGCACCGGCCAGAGCGAGGCGATGTGCGCAAGCATCGGCGCTCGCGCGGCGCCCGCTGCGGGCGGCGGGATCGCGGGGAAGGACGGCACGGCGAAATTGGCCAGCACGAAGGCGCGCAGCGCGGTCGCCCCGCGTGGATGCGCCTCGCGGTAGTCGGCCAGGATCGCGCCGGGGTCTCGGCGCGGCACGGCGTCGGCGAAGGCCTTGCCGTCGGGGAAGACGTGCGCGAGCTGTACCGCGCGGAATAGCGAACCGTAGAGATCGGCGGGCGTCGCGACCACCGGCCCCGATGTGCCCGCGAACACGGTGCTGTCCGCCAGCCGCGGCGGCGCGGGTGCGGCGGCTAGGGCGGCGCACAGGCCGAGCGCCACCGCTGCGCCGAGCGACCAGCGTGTGGCTCCGGCCAGGATTCGCAGGTGCATCCGACGATCCTGCCGCCTTGCGCCGCGAATGGCGAGTCCCGTCGCTTCCGTTGCGGGGCGAACTCGGCCTATGACGGGGAAAGTCGTGGACAGGGAGCCGGTTATGCGTCGCGTGATGGTATCGATCGCAACGGGGGCGTTGCTGCTGGGCGGCCAGGCGCACGCGGCGACGCCGGTCGCGGCTGATCCGTTCCTCGATCTCGAGCAGGTCGACGGGGCCAAGGCGCTGGCGACGGTCAAGGGCTGGAACGCGTGGACGACCGACAGGCTCGAAAAGCTGCCGAACTTCGCCACCTATCGCAGCCGCGCCGAGACGCTGCTGTCGGACGATCGCAAGATCGCCGAGCCCGAGCGTATCCTCGGCAACCGTGTGCTCAACTTCTGGCAGGACGCGGCGCATACGCGCGGGCTGTGGCGCGTCTCGCCGCTCGCCGACTTCTCGGCGGGCAAGCCCGTATGGCGCACGCTGATCGACGTCGGCGCGCTCGGCAGGGCCGAGGGCAAGCGCTGGGTGTTCAAGGGCGCGACCTGCCTGTCGCCCGCCTAT
>CAXTVK010000135.1:0-6062 GCA_964247655.1 uncultured Sphingomonadaceae bacterium
GATGTAGAAGAGGAACACGTCGCGCGGCTGGGGCGGGGGCACGTCGTCGGGCGCGGCGAGCGGGAAGGTGGCGGGTGTCTCGCCCTTCGCCCATTGGTGCGCGACATCGACCCAGCCCTCGATCTCGGCGCTGGCGTAACCCGTGGGTTCCTCCTCGCGCGTCATCATCAGCCGCGCGTATGAAACCGGGCCGCTGGCGTCGCCGATCTGCGGATACTCGTCCGAATGGCTGTGGACGATCGAGACGGCCGCCTTGCGGCACAGCGTGACGAATTCGGGCACGCGGAAGCTCTCGTGGCGCACGTCGACCACATGAGTGAGCGCCAGCCCATCCTGCTTCGCGGGCAGCAGCGCGAGAAAGGCGCCGAAATCGTCCGCATCGAACTTCTTCGTCGCCATGAACTGCCACAGGATCGGCCCGAGCTTGTCGCCCAGCTCGACGATGCCCTGGCCCAGGAATTTCTCCACCGACGCGCCGCCCTCGGCGAGTATCTTGCGGTTGGTGCAGAAGCGCGACGCCTTGAGACTGAACACGAAATCGTCGGGCACCGCCTTCGCCCAAGCAGCGAAGGTCGCGGGCTTCTGCGAGCCGTAATAGGTGCCGTTGACCTCGATCGCGGTGAGCCTGGACGACGCATAGTCGAGCTCGCGCGCCTGCGGCCATTTGTCGGGATAGAAGGTCTTGCGCCACGGCTCGAAGGTCCAGCCGCCGATGCCGACCCGGATTTTGCCCTGCTTGGTCATGCGGGCATCCTGCGGCTGCGAGGACGACACGTCCACCCCTGAACCACCTATCTCCGTTCGCACTGAGCCTGTCGAAGTGCGTGCTTCAAGCGCTGCGCCCGCAACACGTCCTTCGACTTCGCTCAGGACGAACGGAAGAGGGGTGTGTGGCTCAGACGAGCGAGGGCAAATCCAGCCCCTGCTCGCGCGCGCAATCGTTCGCAATTTCGTAGCCGGCATCGGCATGGCGCATCACGCCAGTCGCCGGGTCGTTCCACAGCACGCGACCGATGCGCGCGGCGGCTTCGGGCGTGCCGTCGGCGACGATCACCATACCGCTGTGCTGCGAATAGCCCATGCCGACGCCGCCGCCGTGATGCAGCGATACCCAGGTGGCGCCGCTCGCGGTGTTGAGCAGCGCGTTGAGCAAGGGCCAGTCGGAGACAGCGTCCGATCCGTCCATCATCGCCTCGGTCTCGCGATTGGGGCTGGCGACCGATCCCGAATCGAGATGATCGCGGCCGATCACGACCGGCGCCTTGAGCTCGCCGCTCGCCACCATCCCGTTGAACGCGAGCCCGAGCCGGTGGCGGTCGCCGAGCCCCACCCAGCAGATTCGGGCGGGCAGGCCCTGGAACTGGATCCGCTCGCGCGCCATGTCGAGCCAGCGATGGAGATGCGCGTCGTCGGGCATCAGTTCCTTCACCTTGGCGTCGGTGCGGTAGATGTCCTCGGGGTCGCCCGACAGCGCTGCCCAGCGGAACGGGCCGACGCCGCGACAGAAGAGCGGGCGGATATAGGCGGGGACGAAGCCGGGGAAGGAAAAGGCGTCGGCGACGCCCTCGTCGAGCGCGACCTGGCGGATGTTGTTGCCGTAATCGACGACGGGCACGCCCGCCTTCCAGAAATCGAGCATCGCACGGACGTGTGTCGCCATCGATGCCTTGGCTGCCTTCTCGACCGACGCGGTGTCGTTGTCGCGCGCGGTCATCCAACGGTCGAGCGTCCAGCCCTGCGGCAGATAGCCGTTGATCGGATCGTGCGCGGAGGTCTGGTCGGTGACCAGATCGGGGCGGACGCCGCGGCGGACCAGCTCGGGATAGATGTCGGCGGCGTTGCCGAGTAGCCCGACCGAGACGGGGGTTTGCGACGTGGTGACGATCTCGAGCGCTTCGTCGAGGGTCGCGGCCTCGCGGTCGAGATAGCCGGTCTCGAGCCGCATCGCTATCCGGCTCGGCTGGCATTCGATCGCGAGGCACGACGCGCCCGCCATCGTCGCGGCGAGCGGCTGCGCGCCGCCCATCCCGCCCAGCCCCGCGGTGAGAATCCAGCGGCCTGCGAGGTTGCCGTGATAATGCTGGCGCCCGGCCTCGACGAACGTCTCGTAGGTGCCCTGCACGATGCCCTGCGTGCCGATGTAGATCCACGAGCCCGCGGTCATCTGGCCGTACATCATCAGGCCCGCGCGATCGAGCTCGTGGAAATGCTCCCACGTCGCCCATTTGGGGACGAGGTTTGAGTTGGCGATCAGCACGCGCGGCGCGTCGCGGTGGGTGCGGAACACGCCGACGGGCTTTCCGGACTGGATCAGCAGCGTCTGGTCGTCGTCGAGCCGACGCAGCGTGTCGACGATGCGGTCGAAGCTCTCCCAGTCGCGCGCGGCGCGGCCGATGCCGCCGTAGACGACCAGTTCCTGCGGGTTTTCCGCGACGCGCGCGTCGAGATTGTTCATCAGCATGCGCAGCGGCGCCTCGGTCAGCCAGCTCTTGGCGCTGAGCGTGGTGCCGGTCGGCGCTTCGATGTGGCGGGCGTTGTCGAGGCGGGTCATGGACGGCCTTTCGCGAAGTCGAGGGCGGCGGCGAGGATGCGGGCGAGCTGGTCGCGCAAGGGAGCGGCGAAGGCGAGGTCCCAGGCAGGCGGCCAGTTGGATTCGTCGGGCGCGCCGTCGGGCTCGCGGAGATAGGCGCGCATCGCGATCTCCATCTGGATCGCATGGACGCCGTCCTGTGGGTGAGCATAATGCCGCGTCGTCCAGCCGCCGCGGAAGCGGCCATTCAGGATGCTGGAGCGCCCTTCGCAAGCCGCCATGACGGCATTGCTCAGCGCGGCGTCGCAGGTCTTGCCGCCGTCGGTGCCGACGTTGAGCTCGGGCAGCGCGCCGTCGAACAGTCGCGGCACCACGCTGCGGATCGAGTGGCAGTCGTAGAGGACCACCCGCGGGTGGATCGCGCGGAGGCGGGCGATCTCGGCCTCGATCGCGGCGTGATAGGGGGTGAAATACGCGTCGCGGCGCGGGGCGATGTCGGGGCTTTGCCCCTCGCGGTAGAGCGGATCGTCGTCGAACGTCTCGGTCGGGCAGAGGCCGGTGGTCGCCTGCCCCGGATAGAGCGAGGCGCCCGAAGGATCGCGGTTGCAATCGATCACGCTGCGCGAGATGTCGGTCGCAATGCAGGTCGCGTCCGCGAGGGCTTCGTAGAGCGCGGCGATATGCCAGTCGGCATCGCGGATCGCCCACCAGCGCGAGCGGAAGGCGGGGAGCAAGTCGGCGGGGACGTCGCTGCCGCCGTGCGGGAAGGCGAGGATCAGCGGGCTGTCCGATCGCGCGACGTGCAGCCAGCTCATCCCGACAGCCCCGGCAATGCTCCCACCAAGGCGAGCAGCGCGGGGCCGCGCACCAGCGTGATCGCGGCGGCCATGTCGGGCGCCATGTGGCGATCGTCGACCAGCTTGGGCACGAGCGAGCGGAGCAGCGCGCGCACCGCCTCGACCGGCGGGCTCGCGGTCAGCGGCGCATGAAAATCGCAGCCTTGCACGCCCGCAAGCAGCTCGATGCCGAGGATCGCGTCGACGTTCGCCGCCATCTCGCGCAGCCGCCGCGCGCCGTGGGCGGCCATCGAGACATGATCCTCCTGGTTCGCCGAGGTCGGGATCGAATCGACGCTGGCGGGCGTCGCGCGCTGCTTGTTCTCGGAGACCAGCGCGGCCGCCGTCACCTGCGGGATCATGAAGCCCGAATTGAGCCCCGGCCGGGGCGTCAGGAAGGCGGGCAGGCCGGAAAGCGCGGGATCGACCAGCATCGCGATGCGGCGTTCGGCGAGGCTCCCGATCTCGCACAGCGCGAGCGCGATCATGTCGGCCGCGAAGGCGACGGGCTCGGCGTGGAAATTGCCGCCGGAGAGCGCCTCGTCGGTCTCGGGGAAGATCAGCGGATTGTCCGAGACGCCGTTGGCCTCGGTGAGCAAGGTCGTCGCGGCCTGGCGCAGCAGGTCGAGGATCGCGCCCATCACCTGTGGCTGGCAGCGCAGGCAGTACGGGTCCTGCACGCGGATGTCGTCCACACGGTGCGAGGCGCGGATCGCGGAGTCCGCCATCAGGCGGCGCAGCGCGGCGGCGGTCTCGATCTGGCCCTTGTGGCCGCGCAGCGCGTGGATGCGTGGATCGAACGGCGCGTCCGATCCCTTGGCGGCTTCGGTCGAGAGGATGCCGGTGACCAGTGCGGCGCGGTACAGCCGCTCGCCCTCGAACAGCCCGGCGAGCGCATAGGCGCAGGAGAATTGCGTGCCGTTGAGCAGCGCCAGCCCCTCCTTGGGGCCGAGAGTCAGCGGGAAGAGGTGCGCGTCGGCGAGCGCCTGGTCGGCGGGCATCGCGGTGCCGTTCACGAAGATCTCGCCGACGCCGAGCATCGCCGCGGTCATGTGCGCGAGCGGCGCGAGATCGCCCGAGGCGCCGACCGAGCCCTGCGCGGGCACCACCGGGGTGAGTCCCTTGTCGAGCATCGCCTCGATCAGCGCCACCGTCGTGGGCTGCACCCCGGAAGCGCCGCGCGCGAGGCTGGCGAGCTTGAGCGCCATCATCAGCCGCGCGACCGGCACGGGCATCGGATCGCCGACACCCGCGGCATGGCTGAGCACGATGTTGCGCTGGAGCGTCGCCAGATCCTCGCCCGCGATGCGCACCGTGGCGAGTTTTCCGAAGCCGGTGTTGATCCCGTAGACGGGCTCGCCCCGCGCGAGGATACGTGCCACCGCCGCGGCGCTTTCGGCGATCGCGGGGCGGCACGCCGGATCAAGCGCGGGCGTCGCGCCTTCGTAGATCGCGCGCCAGTCCGAGAGCGGAACGGCGCCGGGGGTCAACAGCATCGGCCGTCCTTCACGCGCATATGGAGAGGGTTGAAGCCGATGCGGTAGACCAGTTCGGCGGGCGCGGCGATGTCCCAGATCGCGAGGTCGCACGCCTTGCCGGCCTCCAGCGTGCCGATCTCGCCTGCCAACCCCAGCGCGTGCGCGGCGTTGACCGTCATCCCGCGCAGTGCCTCGGTGACGGTCAGGCGGAACAGGGTCGCGGCCATGTTGAGCATCAGCAGCGGCGAGGTGGTCGGCGAGGTGCCGGGGTTGCAGTCGGTCGCGATCGCGATGCGGACGCCGTGCTCGCGGAAATGCGCGACGGGCGGCAGCTTGGTCTCGCGCATGAAGTAATAGGCGCCCGGCAGCAACACCGCGACCGTCCCCGCCGCCGCCATCGCACCTGCATCATCCTCGTCGGCATGTTCGAGATGATCCGCCGACAATGCGCCATGCGACGCCGCGAGACTGGCGCCATGAAGTGCGGAGAGTTGCTCGGCGTGGAGCTTGACGGGCAGCCCTGCGGCGCGCGCGGCGGCGAGCACGCGGTCGGTCTGTGCGGGGGAGAAGCCGATGCCTTCGCAGAAGGCGTCGACCGCGTCGGCGAGCCCGATCGCGGCGGGGATCATGACGTCGCAGACCAGATCGACATAGGCGTCGGCGCGGCCGGCATAGTCGGGCGGCACCGCATGCGCGCCCAATAAGGTGGTCGCGATCCGCACGTCGCGTTCTTCGCCCAGCCGGTGCGCCGCGCGCAGCATCTTGAGCTCGTCCGCGACCGTCAGGCCGTAGCCCGACTTGATCTCGACCGTGGTGACGCCCTCGCCGAGCAGCGCATCGAGCCGCGGCAGCGCGCTAGCGACCAGCGCCGCCTCGTCGGCGCCGCGCGTCGCGCGCATCGTCGAGACGATCCCGCCGCCCGCGCGCGCGATCTCTTCGTAGGTCGCGCCCTCGAGCCGCATCGCCCATTCGCCCGATCGGTCGCCGGCGTGGACGAGATGCGTGTGGCAATCGATCAGCCCTGGCGTGATCCAGCGGCCGGCGCAGTCGATCGTCTCGGCGGCATCGAATTCGGGGGCGTCGGCGGCATCGCCCGCGAACAGGATGCGGCCGTCCCTCGCCGCCACGACGCCGCGCTCGATGAGGCCGAGCCCGTCGTCCGTCATCGTCGCGAGGCTGGCAAATTGCCACAGCGTGTCGCAGGAGAGGGGCGGCGCC
>CAXTVK010000136.1:0-6041 GCA_964247655.1 uncultured Sphingomonadaceae bacterium
TCGATGCGCTCGCCGGGCTGATCGAGGCGGCACCGATCCCGATGTGGCATCGCGGCCCCGATCTGCGGCTCAGCCTCGTCAATTCGGCCTATGTGCTCGCGGTCGACGGCGAGAGTGCGCACGACGTCATCGAGCGCGGGCTCGAACTTATCGAGGCGGTCGGCCCCGAAGGACCGATCGCGGCGGCGGCGATTGCGCGCGACGAGGGCGAGATGTCGGTGCGCACGATGCCGGCGACGATCGGCGGCGAGCGGCGGACGCTGCGTGTCGTCGACGTGCCGCTCGGGCACAGCGGGATCGCGGGCTATGCGCTCGACATCGAGGAGATCGAGCGCGGCAAGGCCGATCTGCTCCGATTCGAGGAGGCGCAGCGCGACATGCTCGATCGGCTGTCGGCGGGCGTCGCGCAGTTCGCCGCCGACCGCCATCTGGTCTTTTCCAATTCGGCGTTCCAGCGGCTGTTCGCGATGCTGCCCGAGTGGCTTGCCGACCGTCCCGAATTCGATCGCGTGCTCGAACGCATGCGCGAGGCCGATCGCCTGCCCGAGAGCCGCGACTTTCCCGGCTGGAAGGCGGAGCGGCGCCGCTGGTTTCTCTCCGAAGTCGCGCAGGAGGAGGCGTGGCAGCTGCCCTCGGGCACGCATCTGCGCGTCGTCGCGCAGCCGCTGCCCGACGGCGGCATGCTGATGATCTTCGAGGATCGCACCGAGCAGGTGCGGCTGCGCTCCGAGGCAGACACGCTGCTGCGCGTGCGCACCGCGACGTTCAACAACCTCAACGAGGCGGTCGGCGTGTTCGCCGCCGACGGCCGTCTGCATCTCTGGAACAACCGGTTCCGTGAGGTGTGGGCGCTCGAAGAGGAGGAGTTGGCGCGCCATCCGCGGGTCGACGTGCTGGTCGGGATGGTCGGGCCGCGGCTCGCGAATCCGGCGCGCGCGGGCCTGATCCGCGAGCTGGTGCGGCTGGCGACGGGCGAGCGGCAGAGCCGGGCGGGGCGGATCGCGTTCGCCGACGGGCGCCATTTCCAGTTCGCCGCAGTGCCGCTGCCCGACGGCAACGCGCTGTTCACGCTGCTCGACATCACCGACAGCAGGCGTGCCGAGCAAGCCCTTCGAGATCGCGCGGTGGCGCTGGAGGAGGGCGACCGCGTCAAGTCCGCGTTCGTCGCGACGATGAGCTACGAACTCAAGACGCCGCTGACCTCGATCGGCGGCTTCGCCGAGATGCTCGCGGCGGGTTTCGCGGGGCCGCTGAGTGCCCGCGCGGAGGATTATGTCGGATCGATCCTCACCGCCTCGGCGCGGCTCGGCCAGCTCGTCGATGAGGTGCTCGATCTGACGCGCAGTGCCGCTGGCCGGCTCGATCTCGAACAGGTGCCGATCGAGCTTTCGACGCTGTGTCGCGCGCTGATCGACGAGACGGCGGCGCAGGTGCGCGCGCGCAAGCTCGAACTGATCGTCTCGATCGAGCCGTCATCGGGCGTGGTGACGGGCGACGTGCGGCGGTTGCGGCAGGCGGTCGATCATGTGCTGCGCAACGCGGTCGATTATACGCCGGAGGGCGGCCGCATCTTCTTCCATGCGAGCGGCGACATCGAGCAGGCGACGATCATCGTCTCGGACAATGGCGACGGCATCGCCGTGGAGGACCAGGAACGCCTGTTCGATCCCTTCCACCGCGCCAGCGCGCGCGGCAACCGGCGCGAGGGCTCGATCGGGCTCGGCCTGCCGCTGACGCGCCATTATGTCGAGGCGCACGGCGGCAGCGTCTCGCTCGAATCGGAGCGCGGCGAGGGCACGACGGTATCGCTGCACCTGCCGCGGGCGGGCGCGTGAGCGAGGGCGTGCTGACGCTCGCCGATGCCGCCGCGACCGAGGCGCTCGGCCGCGCGCTCGGGCCGCTGCTGCGCGCGGGCGACGTCGTCGCGCTGTTCGGCGATCTCGGCGCGGGCAAGACGAGTCTCGCGCGCGGGACGCTTGCAGCGCTGGGCCTCGCCGAGGAGGCGCCGAGCCCGACCTTCGCGATCGTCCAGCCCTATGCGCCGCCCGAGGTGTCGCTGCCGGTCGCGCACGTCGATCTCTATCGGATCGATGCGCCCGGGGATGCCGAGGAACTGGGGCTCGACGAACTGCTCGAGTACGGCGCGCTGCTAGTCGAATGGCCCGAGCGGCTGGGTAGCGCCCTGTGGCCCCACGCGCTCCGCTTGACGCTCGTGCCCGATGTGGCGGGCGGGCGCCGCTTGACTTGGGGCGCACCGGCGGCATGGGAGACGCGATGGCCTCCGGAAGCTCAGCGATGATCCCGCCCCCGCACGCCCCTGCCTTCCTCGCCGCGAACGGCTGGGCGGGCGCGACGATCCTGCCGCTCGCGGGCGACGCCTCGTTCCGGCGCTATTTCCGCGTCGTGCTAGACGGCCGTACCGCGGTGCTGATGGACGCGCCGCCCGCGCATGAGGATGTCGCGCCGTTCCTCGCCATCGCCGCGCATCTCGGCACGCTCGGCCTGTCGTCGCCGCAGTGCCACGGCGTCGATCGCGACGGCGGGCTGCTGTTGCTCGAGGATTTCGGGGATCGCCTCGTCGGCCCGCTGCTGCGCGCGGGCGAAGCGGACGAGGCGCCGATCTACCGCGACGCGATCACGCTGCTCGCGCGGCTCGCCGAGCAGCCCGTGCCTGCTGATCTGCCGGCGTACGATGCGGCGGTGATGGGCCGCGAGATCGCGCTGTTTCCCCAATGGTATGCGCCGTCGGTCGGCCTCGCGATCGATCTCGACGGCTGGACGCGGGCGTGGGACGCAGTGCTGGCACGCGTCGCGTCGCCGAACCCGCGGGTTCTGGTGCTGCGCGACTATCATGTCGACAACATCATCCTGCTCGATCGCGAGGGGCTGCGACGGCTCGGCCTGCTCGACTTCCAGGACGCGCTGGCGGGGCACCCCGCCTACGATCTCGTCTCGCTGCTCCAGGATGCGCGGCGCGATGTCTTGCCGGCGCTTGAAGCGGCGATGCTGGAAGCCTATGTCGCAGAGGCAGGCATCGAGGACGGCGACGTCTTCCGCGCCGACTACGAGATCCTCGGCGCGCAAAGAAACACCAAGATCCTCGGCATCTTCACCCGGCTGTGGAAGCGCGACGGCAAGCGCAGCTATCTGCCGTTCCAGCCGCGCGTCTGGGGCTATCTCGAGCGCAATCTCGCGCATCCCGCGCTGGCGCCCGTCGCCGCGTGGTTCGCCGCCAACGTGCCGCCGGCGATGCGCGCCGCCGCCTGGGAAGAGGTGGAGGCATGAGCCGTTTTGCCAAGACGCTGTCGATCCGCCCCGATCCGCACGGCGCGCAGGCGCTGCCCGAGACCGCGATGATGCTCGCCGCGGGCCTCGGCAAGCGGATGCGCCCGCTGACCGCGACGCGGCCCAAGCCGCTGGTCGAGGTGGCGGGGCGCTCGCTGCTCGATCATGCGCTCGACCGCGTGCGCGCGGCGGGGCTCAAGCGCGTGGTGGTCAACGTCCACTATCTCGCCGACGCGCTGGAGGCGCATGTCCGCCGCCATGCCGGGGGGCTCGACGTCGCGATCTCGGACGAGCGCGGCGAGCTGCTCGAGACCGGCGGCGGCGTAGTGCATGCGATGCCTTTGCTCGGCGACCGGCCTTTTTACGTCATCAACACCGACAATTTCTGGGTCGACGGCCCGGTCGACACGCTGCGCCTGCTCGCCAACCATTGGGACGATTTGGCGATGGACGCGCTGCTGCTCGTGGTGCCGCTGGCCCGTGCGACCGCGCATAGCGGGCAGGGCGATTTCCACATGGACGCGGAGGGGCGGCTAAGGCGCCGCCAGCCGCGCCGCGTCGCGCCGTTCGTCTATACCGGCGTGCAACTCGTCTCGCCGCGCCTGATCGCCGACGCGCCGAGCGGGTCCTTCTCGATGAACCTGCTGTGGGACCGCGCGATCGCGGCCGGCCGCGCCTTCGGCGTCGTCCACCAGGGCTTGTGGTGCGACGTCGGGACGCCTGCTGCGATCGCGGTCGCCGAGGGCATGCTCAAGCGTGGCTGAACGCCCGACGCCGACGGCGTCCGGTTCGCCAACCGCGCCGGCGGTGTTCAGCGTGCCCGCGCACCGGCCCTTCGCCGACGCGCTCGCCGAGGGGCTGATCGCGCGGACCGGCGGCGACCGGCTGGCGCTGGCCCGCGGCCTCGTGCTCGTCCCCAACAACCGCGCCGCGCGCGCGATCGGCGACGCGTTCGTACGGCGTGCCGAGGGCGGGCTGCTGCTGCCCCGGCTGGTCGCGATCGGCGATCCCGATCTGGACGAGACGTTGGGGCAGGCGTTCGATCCGGTGGATGCGGCGCCGCTGCCGCCCGCGATCGATCCGATGCTGCGGCGGATGATGCTCGCCCGGATCGTCTCGGAGGAGCGCGCGCTGGCCGGCGAACCCCTTGATGCGGCGGAGGCGGTGCGGCTCGCGCAGGCGCTGGCGCGCACGCTCGACCAGATGATCGTCGAGGACGTGCCCATCCGCGCGTTGGGCGACCTCGCGGTGGCGGAAGAGCTGTCGGACCACTGGCAGCGCGCGCTGGGCGTGATGGCGGTGGTGCTGCGGCGCTGGCCTGCGGCGCTCGAAGGGCTGGGGCGGATCGACCTCGCCGATCGGCGCAACCGGCTGCTTGATCGCGCGGCGACGGCGTGGCGCACGCGACCGCCCGCGGGCTTCGTCGTGGCCGCAGGGATCACCGACACCGCGCCTGCGGTCGCCGGTCTCCTGCGCGCCGTTTCGCGGCTCGCCGACGGTATGGTGCTGCTCCCCGCGCTCGATCTCGCGATGGCGGAGGCGGAGTGGGACGCGCTCGGCCCCGACGAGGACGGGCGCTGTATCGAGACGCACCCTCAGTTCGCGCTGAAACTGCTGCTCGATCGCATGGGCGTCGCGCGCGGCGAGGTGACGCGCTGGCGCTGGGGCGGTGGGCCGGATGCGCCCTCGGCACCGGCCGCCCGGGGCCGCGCGGTGGCCAATGCGATGGCGCCCGCGCGCTTCACCGGCAAGTGGCAGGAGCTGCCGCCCGCCGAGCGGCGGCTGGGCGGCGTCCACGCGATCGAATGCGCGACGCCCGCCGAGGAGGCGCAGGCGATCGCGATCGCGATCCGTCGCGCGATCGAGACGCCGGGGCGGACCGCGGCGCTGATCACGCCCGATCGTGCGCTGGCCCGCCGCGTCTCCGCGCATCTGTCGCGCTGGGGCATCGCCGCCGATGATTCGGCGGGGCGACCGCTCTCGGCGACGCCGCCGGGGACGCTGATCACCGCGATCGCGGCGGCCGTGGCGGGCGGGTTCGCGCCGGTCGAGCTGCTGACCCTGCTCAAGCATCCGCTCGTCCGCGCCGGCGAGGGCCGCGGCGACTGGCTCGCCGAGGTGCGCGCGCTCGACCTGCGGCTGCGCGGACCACGGCCTGCGCCGGGGCTGGTGGGTATCGCGACGGTGGCGCGGAACGTCGACTGGTGGAGTAGCGTCGCGGCGCTGCTGGGACCGCTGGAGCACGCATTCGCTGGGGCGATAACGCCGCCTGCGATCCTCGCGACGATCCGCGAGGCCGCCTCCGCACTCACGGGCGACGCGGTGTGGGCGGGGCCGGCGGGGCGTGCCGCCGCCGAACTCTTCTCGGCGATCGAGGCCGCCGCGCCGGCCGGCCCGACCGATCTCGCCGCGCACGCGGTCGCGCCGCTGCTGGGCGGACTCATGGACGAGGTCGCGGTGCGACCGCCACAGGGCGGGCATCCGCGCGTTTCGATCTGGGGGCTGATCGAGCAGCGCTTGCAGCATGCGGACCTGGTCGTCGCAGGCGGGCTCAACGAAGGCGTCTGGCCGACGCTGCCGAGCCCCGATCCGTGGCTGAGCCCGCGCGTCCGCCGTGCGCTCGGGCTGCCCGGGCTCGAGCGGCGGATCGGTATCGGCGCGCATGATTTCGTCGGGGCGCTGGGCAGCCCGCGGGTGGTGGTGACGCGCGCGCGCCGCGATGCGCGCTCGCCGACGATCGCGTCGCGCTTCTGGCT
>CAXTVK010000137.1:0-5974 GCA_964247655.1 uncultured Sphingomonadaceae bacterium
GGCGACGCCGAATTTGGCGAGCAATTCCTTGGCCTGATATTCGTGGATGTTCATGACAGCGGGCGCTCCGACGGGTTTGCGGTTTCCGTTAACGACAAGCGCCGCGAGCGTAAACCCCGCGATTCCCGGCCGTTTGGCAACGCCCTATCACCCCCCGATCGCGCAGGACAGCCCCGCGCGCGTCACCACGTCGACGATATGCGGATCGTTCGCCGCCTGCAGGCGATCGGCGAGTTCGCCGAGCTTAAGATGATGCGCGCCGTCGGCGTCGCGCTTGGCGAGCTTGGCGGCCTTGCCGAGCTGCTCGAGCTCGGAGACGCTGAGCTTCTGCGCGAGCTTGGGCGCGAGACAGTCGGCGAGATGCGGCTTGACGCCCGCCGCCAGCAATTTCTCGCGCACGCGCGCCTCGGGGGAAACCAGCGAGCAGCCGGCGGCGAGCAGGAGGGTGGCGAGGACGGCGAGGCGTTTCATCGTCGAGCGCTTAGCAGAGATGGAGCGGAATGGTTGCTGAATGGTGCGCTTGATAAATCCTCCCCGGCTTTGGTCGGGGAGGGGGACCGCCGGCGAAGCCGGTGGTGGAGGGGAATCGCTGCAAACACCAACGCTCGTAGCCGCCCCTCCACCACTCGCTGCGCGAGCGGTCCCCCTCCCCGAGAAATCTCGGGGAGGATAGAGTCGCGCACCGTCCCCGTCGTCGCTATATCGCACGCCGTGACCCTGCTTCCCGGCCTCGCCCTGTTCCTCGCCACCATCGCCGCGATGGAGGGCGTCGCCTATGTCGCGCACCGCTGGGTGATGCACGGGTTCGGCTGGTTTTTGCATGCGAGCCACCACGCCCCACGCACCGGGCCGTTCGAGCTCAACGATCTCTATGCGGTGATCTTCGCGGGACCCTCTATCCTGCTGCTCGCAGGTGGCGTGCGCTGGGGCTGGTGGCCGGGCTGCACCTGGGTGGGCGCGGGGATCGCGGCCTATGGCGCGATCTATTTCGGCTTCCACGACTGGATCGTCCATAAGCGGCTGCGCCACGCCTATGTCGCGCGGAGCGGCTATATGAAGCGGATCATCCAGGCGCACCGGCTGCACCATGTCGTCGAAACCTGCGAGGGGACGGTGAGCTTCGGGTTTCTTGTGGCACCCAGGCCCGAGGCGCTCAAGGCGGAGTTGAAGCGGCGCGAGCGGGCCGGGGTGCGGGCGCCGATCCCCTCTAACGTCATCCCGGACTTGATCCGGGATCCATAGACACGGCCCGATCGGAAGAGAGCGCGCCGTGTCTATGGGTCCCGGCTTTCGCCGGGATGACGGATAAGGGTGATCAGCGCGCCCGCGTCCACAGCCCCTCGCGCGTCACCGCCGGCAGCGACCCGCGCCGCGCCGCCTGCCAGCCCGCCACAACCACCCAGCCGAGCTTATCGACCTTGCCGGTCGAGACGCGGCGATCCCACGCATGCGGCCCGCGCCGCGCGACCTCGCGCGCGATGTCGCCGTAGATGCCCGCCGCCGCCAGCACCGCCCAGGCCGAGCGAAACGGCAGCGCCTTGGCACCCGTCCGCGCCGAGGCCTCATATCGTTCGGCGCGATTCGCCAGCCGCCGCGCCAGCATCGCGAGTCGCGGCCGGTAGGGCGGCTTCATGACCTCGCCCGGCGGGATGTCGACTTCGGCGAGCCACTCGGTCGGCAGATAGCAGCGCCCTGCCGCATCGTCCTCGCCGATGTCGCGCGCGATGTTGGCGAGTTGGAAGGCGAGCCCGAGATCGCAGGCGCGGTCGAGCGTGTCGTGATCGCCCGGATCGACGCCCATCACCACCGCCATCATGCAGCCGACCGCGCCCGCGACATGATAGCAGTAGCGCATCAGATCGTCTTCGGTACGCGGCCGCCAGTCCTGCGCGTCGAGCGCGAAGCCGTCGATCAGGTCGTGCGCGAAGCGGGCGGGGAGGCGCGTCTCGGCCGCGACCACGCCCAGCGCATCGAACGCCGGATCGCCGGTCGCCTCGCCGGCGAGCGCTTGGCTCGTGCGCGTGCGCATCAGCGAGAGCTTGGCGGACGCGTCCTGCACCGGGCTCATGCCGTGGCCGAGTTGCTGCCCGTCGGCGATGTCGTCGCACGCGCGGCACCAGCTGTAGAGCAATTGCGCGCGCTCGCGGGTCGCGGGATCGAACAGCTTCGAGGCGGCGGCGAAGGATTGCGAGCCCTTGGCGATGGTGTCGCGCGCGTAGGCGGCGAGCGCGGGGCGGTCGTAGGTCATTAAAAGAACCCTCTCCCGCTTTCGCGGGAGAGGGAGGGTCCCGCCGCACAGCGGTGGGAGGGTGAGGGTCTTCTTCTTCTTCCGGCGTCGCGTTGCAGAAGAAGAAGACCCTCACCCAACCCTCTCCCGCAGGCGGGAGAAGGCTTTCGGTCCCGCATGGTCACAGCTTGCCCGCCTTCATCGCGAAGATCGTCTCGTGCGGGCGGTACGCCGCCATCCGCGCCAGCAGATCGTCCAGATCGTCGCTGGCGATCAGGATCGGCCGGTGCTGCGGCCGGACGAAGCCGGCGCCGCCCATCGTCCCCCAGAAGGCGAGCAGCCCGTCATAAAAGCCCGCGACGTTGAGCAGGCCGACCGGCTTGGCATGGTAACCGAGCTGCGCCCAGCTCATCGCCTCCCACAGTTCGTCCATCGTGCCCGTGCCGCCGGGCAGCGTGACGAAACCGTCCGACAGATCGGTGAACGCCGCCTTGCGCTCGTGCATCGTCTCGACGACGTGGAGCGCGGTGCAGCCCCGATGCGCGACTTCGGCATCGACCAGCGCGCGCGGGATCACGCCGATCACCTCGCCGCCCGCCGCGAGCGCCGCGTCGGCGACGGCGCCCATCAGCCCGAGCTTGCCGCCGCCGTAGACGAGCCCGATGCCGCGCTCGGCGAGCGTGCGCCCGACCATGCGCGCGGACTCGATATAGCGCCGGTCGGTCGGGGTGGCGGAGCCGCAGTAGACGGCGAGGCGGTTCATTCGTCGGTTCCTTTTCCCCTCCCTGAAAGGGAGGGGGCGGGGGTGGGTTCGTGTGGGGCGAGCGCTCGCGCGATACGGAGAGCGACCCAACCCTAACCCCTCCCTTTCAGGGAGGGGAACAGGTCACGAGCGCCTCAAATCATCCAGCATCAGCGCCGCGGTCGCCTTGGCCGAGCCGACCACCCCCGGTATCCCCGCGCCCGGATGCGTGCCCGCGCCGACGAAATAGAGGTTGGGGATCGCATCGTCGCGGTTGTGGACGCGGAAGAAGGCCGATTGGGTCAGCAGCGGCTCGAGGCTGAAGGCGGAGCCCAGATGCGCGTTCAGATCCTGCGCGAAATCCTGCGGCGTATAGTGGAAGCTGGTCACCAGCCGCTCGCGCAGGCCCGGGATCAGCGTGGCCTCGAGATGATCGAGGATGCGATCGGCGTAGACCGGGCCGATCTCCGCCCAGTCGACCGGCAGCTTGCCGAGATGCGGCACGGGGGCCAGCACGTAGAAGCTCGAACAGCCTTCGGGCGCCAGCGTCGGATCGCTCACCGTCGGATGGTGGAGATAGAGCGAGAAATCCTTCGCGAGCACGCCATGCTCGTAGATGTCGGTGAGCAGCGCCTTGTAGCGCGGGCCGAACAGGATCGAATGGTGCGGGATGCCGGGGAACGTGCCCCTAATGCCGAAATGGACGACGAACAGCGAGGGCGAGAAGCGCTTCTTCTCGAGCGCCTTGGTGGCGCGCTCGCCGCGCTTCGATCCGCCGAGCAGCGCCTTGTAGCTATGCACGACGTCGGCATTGGAGGCGACCGCGTCGAAATCGCCGTGCCAGCCGCTCGCGGTGGTGACGCCGGTGGCGCGGTCGCCCAGCGTGTCGATCCGCTCGACCGGATCGCTTAAGCGCACGACGCCGCCGACGCGCTCGAACTGCGCGACCATCGCGCGGACCAGCGCATGCGTGCCGCCGCGCGGAAACCAGACGCCGCCGTCCTTCTCGAGCTTGTGGATCAGCGCGTAGATCGCGCTGGTCGTCATCGGATTGCCGCCGACGAGCAAGGTGTGAAACGACAGCGCCTGGCGCAGATGCTCGTCCTTCACGAACGACGACACCATCGAATAGACCGAGCGCCACGCCTGCGACTTCACCAGCCGCGGCGCCGCCTTGATCATCGAGCCGAAGTCGAGGAACGCGACATGGCCGAGCTTTTCGTAGCCCTCGCGGTAGACCTCGCCCGAATAGTCGAGGAAGCGCTTGTAGCCCGCGATGTCCTCGGGGTTGAGCGCGCCGATCTGGCGGTGGAGCGAGGCGTCGTCGTTCGAATAGTCGAACACCGTGCCATCGGGCCACATCAGCCGGTAGAAGGGCGAGACGGGCAGCAGTTCGACATCCTCGGCGATGTCGCGGCCCGAGAGCTTCCACAGTTCGGCGAGGCAGTTGGGATCGGTGATGACGGTAGGGCCAGCGTCGAAGGTGAAACCGTCCCGCTCCCACTGGTAGGCACGGCCGCCGGGCTTGTCGCGCGCCTCGATCAGCGTCGTCGCGATCCCCGCCGATTGCAGCCGGATCGCGAGCGCCAGCCCGCCGAATCCCGCCCCGATCACCGCCACCGTCTTCATGCGTTCCTGTCCTTCGTGCCGGTCCTGCCGGCCGTATTGCCCATCATGGCCATCACCGCGCGCCCGATCGGCACGGGCGGACGCCCCGCGAGGATGCGGGCCTTGTCCATCCGTGTCGATCGGGCGGCGTAGAAACGCCTGACGAGAGCTTCGTCGAGACGGTAGAAACGCGCGAGGATGCGATAGCGCTCCGCAGGCTGCGCGGCGCGGAACAGCATGCGATCGAGCAGCCGGTAGAAGCCGCGCTCCGCCCAGGTTGCAGCGGCGAAATCGTGGAGCGCGGCGTGCAGCGTATCGGCGGAGAGATCGCGCAGATCGGTGACGATCCGCGCCGCGCGCACCGCATCGGGCAGCGAATAGCCCGTCGTCGGATGGAACAGCCCCGCGCGCACGCCGGCCTTCGCGACACCCGCGCCGCCCGAACGCCAATAGGCCCCGAAATCGCCGCCGAGCACGACGGGCAGCGCGCCCCGCTCCTCGCGCTCGACGCTGGCGATGCTCCAGCCGCGCGACGCGACATAGGCGGCGATGCGCGTCGCGAGCGCGTCGCGATCGATGTCGGGCGTGTCGCTGTAATAGGTGTCCTCGACGAACAATCGGTCGGGGCCGAAGGGGAGGAGGTAGACGAAGCGATAGCCGTCGAGCTGGTCGACGGTCGCATCCATCACCACCGGGCGCTTGAGCCCGTGCGGCGCGGTGAGCACCAGCTCCTGGCCCAGGAACTTCTGCCAGCCGAGATCGAGCAGCGAGAGATCGCCCGCGCCGCGCGTGTCGATCACGCCCGACGCCTCGATCCGCAGCCCGTCCGCGAACACGACCGCGCGAGGGCCGACGCCGATCGCCTTGCGCCCGGTCAGGATCGCGGCGGCGGGCAGCGCGGCGCGTACGACGCGATCGAATTTCTCGGAGGTGATCGAATGATAGCGCGCGTCGAGCCGGCGTCGGCGGCCGGGGAACAGCGCGTGATAGCCGTCCCAGATATGCGCCACCAGCGGCACCACCAGCGGGCGATCGGCGGGCGCGATGTCGCTGTCGAAGAACGACCAGACATGGTTGCCGCCGATCGTGTCCCCCGCCTCGATCAGCAGCACGCGCGCATCGGGCCGCCGGCGCGCCATCGCGAGCGCGATCAGCCCGCCGGCCAGGCCGCCGCCGACGATCGCAAGGTCACACTGGCGGACGCGCTCCATGCACCCTGCCTAGCGGGCGCAGGCGGCGGCGTCACGCGCTTCTCCCCTCCCTGCAAGGGAGGGGTCGGGGGTGGGTCTTGGGACGCGATACGGGGCCTACGCGCGTCGAGGCTGCCGTATCGCCCGGCCAACACCCACCCCAACCCCTCCCTTGAAAGGGAGGGGCTTTGATCGGTCACCGCGTCT
>CAXTVK010000138.1:0-5973 GCA_964247655.1 uncultured Sphingomonadaceae bacterium
GACAGCGCCCGTGCCACCGCTTCGGCCACCTTGATGCCGTCGACCGCGGCCGAGAGGATGCCGCCCGCATAGCCGGCGCCTTCGCCGGCCGGAAACAGGCCGCGCGTATTGAGGCTCTGGAAGTCTGCGCCGCGGGTGACGCGCACCGGCGACGAGGTGCGCGTCTCGACCCCGGTAAGCACCGCGTCGGGATGATCGTAGCCGGGAATGTCGCGGCCAAAGGCGACGAGCGCCTCGCGGATCGCGGTCACCGCGAACTCGGGCAGACAGTCCGAGAGATCAGTGAGGTGCACGCCCGGCCGATAGGAGGGAATCACCGCGCCGAGCGCCGTGGAGGGCCGTCCCGCGAGAAAATCGTCGAGCCGCTGCGCCGGTGCCCTGTAGTTCGATCCGCCCGCGACGTACGCGCGCGCCTCCCAATGGCGCTGCAGCGCGATCCCCGCGAGCGGGTCGTCGGGATAGTCGCGCGCGGGATCGATGCCGACGACGATCCCCGAATTGGCGTTGCGCTCGTTGCGCGAATATTGGCTCATGCCGTTGGTCGCGACGCGGCCCTCCTCCGACGTCGCGGCGACGACGGTGCCGCCGGGGCACATGCAGAAGCTGTAGACGGTGCGGCCGTTGGTGCAGTGATGCGACAGGCTATAGGCGGCGGCGCCGAGATCGGGATGCCCCGCGCACGGCCCGAAGCGCGCGTCGTCGATCCAGCTTTGCGGATGCTCGATCCGGACCCCGATCGAGAAGGGCTTGGCCTCGACATGCACGCCGCGGTCGTGGAGCATGTGGAAGGTGTCGCGCGCACTGTGCCCCACCGCCATCACGACATGCTCGGCCGCGAGCGTCTCGCCGGTGTGGAAATGGAGGCCGCGAACGCGCCGTATGCCGTCGGCGTCGGTCGCGATGTCCAGCCCGTCCACGCGCTGCTCGAACCGGTATTCGCCGCCCAGCGCCTCGATCGTCTCGCGCAGGCTCTCGACCATCGTCACCAGCCGGAAGGTGCCGATGTGCGGATGCGCTTCGGTGAGGATTTCCGCGGGCGCGCCGGCCTTGACGAACTCGGTAAGCACCTTGCGGCCGAGATGGCGCGGATCCTGGATCTGGCTCCAGAGCTTGCCGTCGGAAAAGGTGCCCGCACCGCCCTCGCCGAACTGGACATTGGATTCCGGGTGCAGCACGCCCTTGCGCCACAGCTTCCAGGTATCCTTGGTGCGCTCGCGGACGACCTTGCCGCGATCGAGGATGATCGGGCGATACCCCATCTGCGCGAGGATCAACCCGGCGAACAGCCCGCACGGCCCCGCGCCGACGACGACCGGGCGCGGGCCGGCATAATCGGGCCCGGCCTCGGCGACGAAGCGGTAGCGCGTGTCGGGCGTCGGCTGGACGTGCCGGTCCTTCCTGAACCGCGCGAGGATCGCGGGCTCGTTCCTGACGTTCACGTCGACCGAATAGACCATCAGGATATCGGACTTGTTGCGCGCATCGTTCGCGCGCCGCGTCACGGTATAGCGGACCAGGTCGCGCGGCGTGATCTTGAGCCGCTTGCGGATGGCGGTCGCCAGCGCCTCGTCGGCATGGTCGATCGGCAGCTTGAGTTCGGTGATGCGCAGCATGGCGGGCGCTGTAGCGCGCCGACGCGCGCTTCGCCATTGTGCGCTATGCCCCGATCATGCCGGGTCGAGGACCCGATCAGCTCTCCCGGCGAGTCAGCGCGCCCGCCGCGACGAGCGCCCGCCGGATATGGTCGGCCAGTCGCGTCAGCCCGAGCCCCTTGGGCCGATACAGGACGAGCGCGCCGCTCGGGCGCTCCTCTTTCCTCTTATTTTGCAGCGCGACGAGTTCCGGGCGCGTGGCCAATGCCGCCAATCTGGCATAGGGCTCGGTGCGATGGCTCGCGATCACGCTGTCCAACCTGCGCAGGGCGTTCTTGCCGTGCTGACGGTGCATCGCGAGCGCCCATCGGATCGCCTTCGAGCGCAGCTCCTGGATTTCGCGATCGCTGATTTCAACCACGGTGGCCCCCCCGAGATCGTGATATCTTGCATCCTATCCGATTATCGCAACTAATCTATTGGCATTTTGTCCAGCCGATCGGCCACGGCGGCATCGTCCCGCATTCCAACCGTTGCCCGGCCGTCGCGCATATGGCAGAGCACGCGCGAGTGTTGCTTAATCCTAAGGGGAATATGTTGCGTATTCTGAATCTTGTGGTCGCCGTGACGATCGGCTCCCTCGCTGCCGCATCGCTGATGGCGGCTCCCATATTGCCTCATGCAGCGAATTTTTCGGCCACGCCCGTCACCGGCGCC
Organism: uncultured Sphingomonadaceae bacterium; assembly: GCA_964247655.1. Classification (GTDB taxonomy): domain Bacteria; phylum Pseudomonadota; class Alphaproteobacteria; order Sphingomonadales; family Sphingomonadaceae; genus Solisphingomonas. The sequence continues at coordinate 2,310 of CAXTVK010000138.1, forward strand.
CGTATCGGTGTCGGTGCGCGTGTCGGCACGGCACGAACGCGCGGTTCGAGCAACGTCGCGCCGGCGTTGATCGGCGTCGGCGTTCTCGCGGTGCTCGGCGGGGTTGCCGGCATCGCGGCCGCGACCTCGGGCCATGGCGGCGGCAACAATTCGGTCAGCCCCTAATCTCTCGGTGTGAGTGCCGGTCTTCGTGGACGGCGTTCCGACCGTCTTATGCGGGGAACCGGGGTCGATCGGCATATGGCCGTGACGCCGGTTCCCGTTCCACGACCGGCCCGGTCGTCGAATAGGGTATCGGCCATAACGAACCGCGCTGCCGCGCTGGCATCCCGGCCGGCTTGATGGCATGCCCGTCGCCGATGGCGGACTGGCAATATTGGATCGATCGCGACATCCGCATCGGCACGACGATCGCGACCGATGCGAGAGACGCCGCGTTCGATCGTACGAGCGGGACGCCCGGTGGCGGCGGACGCGATGCCTCGCCGAAGCAGGCGTCGCGCTGATGCTCGTGCTCGTCGGCATCGTCGTGATCGTCGCGGGCTTCCTGCTGCGCTTCAACCCGCTGCTCGTGGTGATCGTGTCGGCGGCGGTGACCGGGGTCGCCGCAGGCTTGCCGCCGCTCGCGATCCTCGCGGCGTTCGGCAAGGCGTTCAACGCCAGCCGCTACGTCACCGTCGTCTATCTGGTGCTGCCGGCGGTCGGGTTGCTCGAGCGCCACGGCCTGCAGCGGCGCGCGCGGTCGGTCGTCGCGGGGATGCGCGGCGCCACCGTCGGCCGGCTGCTGCTCGGCTATCTGCTCCTCCGCCAGATCACCGCCGCGCTCGGGCTGATCTCGATCGCGGGGCCCGCGCAGACGGTGCGTCCGCTGCTCGCGCCGATGGCGATCGCGGCGGCCGAGGCGCAAGCTGGGCCCGCCGCGCAAGGCGACGAGCGCATCCCCGCGCTAGCGGCTGCGACCGACAATATCGGGCTGTTCTTCGGCGAAGACATCTTCATCGCGCTCGGATCGATCCTGCTGATGAAGGGCATCCTCGCCGGCTACGGCATCGAGCTGATGCCGTTCCAGCTGTCGGTCTGGGCGATCCCGAGCGCGGTCGCGGCGTTGCTGATCCACGGCGTGCGGCTGCTGTGGCTCGATCGCCGGCTGGGACGACGGCCGTGATCGGGCTCGGCGCGGTCTACGCCGTCGCGGGCGCGATGTTCGTCGCGTTCGCGGCGCTGTCGCTGCGCGCCCGTCGCTGGGGCCATGCGGGCTTTTACGCGCTGCTCGCATCGAGCTTCCTCGCGGGCGACCGGATCGGCGACATCGGCAATGGCGTGCTGGTGCTGGGGCTCGTCGCGATCGCGGCATCGGGGCTGCTGCAGCGCCGCGCCGAGGCGCCCGCCGACGACGTGCCGCCGCGCGGCAACGCGATCTTCCTCGCCGCGTTCGTCATTCCCGCGACCGCGCTGATCGGCACGCTGGCGTTCCGCTGGCTGCCGGGCCTCGTCGATCCCAAACAGGCGACGCTCGTCTCGCTGACGCTGGGCGCGCTGGTCGCGCTCGCGATCGGCTATACCTGGCTGCGCCCGCGCCCCGCGACGCCGTTCGCCGAAGGGCTGCGGCTGATGGATGCGATCGGCTGGGCGGCGGTGCTGCCGCAGATGCTCGCGAGCCTGGGCGCGGTGTTCGCGCTCGCCGGCGTCGGCGATGTCGTCGGCAGATTGGCGGGCACCGCGATCCCGCACGGCAGCCTGATCGGCGCGGTGCTCGCCTATGCGCTGGGGATGACGCTGTTCACGATGGTGATGGGCAATGCGTTCGCGGCCTTCCCGGTTATGATGGCGGCGATCGGCGTGCCGCTGCTGATCCACGCGCATCATGGCGACCCTGCGGTGATCGCGGCGGTAGGCATGCTCGCGGGCTTCTGCGGCACGCTGATGACGCCGATGGCGGCGAACTTCAATCTCGTGCCCGTGGCGTTGCTCGGGCTGTCGGATCGCAACGCGGTGATCCGCCAGCAGATCGCGACCGCGCTGCCGTTGCTCGGCGTCAACATCGCGCTGCTTTATGGATTCGGTTTCGCATGACGATTCTAGATCGAGCCACCGCCGCGCGCTTCGCCAGGATGACGCTGGGCCATATCGGCCGCGAATATCCCAACGTCGAGGTCCGCATGCTCGGCGGCCCCGAGGATCTCGCGACGCCGTCGGCGCTGCACCCGATCTTCCACGGCAGTCTCGACTGGCACAGCTGCGTCCATGGCTGGTGGCAGTTGCTGCGGCTCGCGCGGCTGTTCCCCGCCATGCCCGAGGCGGTGACGATCCGAGCGCGTGCCGATGCGATGCTGGTGCCCGACAAGGTCGTGGGCGAGCGCGCCTTCCTCGATCGGCCGGGGACGGCGGGTTTCGAGCGCCCCTACGGCTGGGCGTGGCTGCTTGCCCTGCACGGCGAGGCGGCGCTCCACGATGCGGGCTGGGCGGACGCGCTCGCGCCGCTCGCCGCCGACTTCGCCGCGCGCTTCCACGCCTATCTGCCCAAGCTCACCTATCCGATTCGCGTCGGCACGCACTTCAACACCAGCTTCGCCTGCGTGCTCGCGCGCGATTGGGCGACGACGCACGATCCCGCGCTCGCCGCGCTGATCGACGAGCGTGCGCGCGTCTGGTTCCTGCACGATCGTGGCTGCCAGGCCTGGGAGCCGGGCGGCGACGAATTCCTGTCGTCGGCGCTGTGCGAGGCGCTGCTGATGAGCCGGGTGCTGCCGTCCGCCGCGTTCGCGGGCTGGTTCGACGGTTTCTTGCCCGATCTCGCGCGGGGCGAGCCCACGACGTTGTTCATGCCCGCCACCGTCTCCGATCGATCCGACGGCAAGATCGCGCATCTCGACGGGCTCAACCTCAGTCGTGCCTGGTGCTGGCGTGCACTGGCGGCGGCGCATCCGCCGATCGCCGCGATCGCCGACGTCACGGCGACGGCGCATCTGGAGGCCGCGCTGCCGCATCTCGGCGACGATTATATGGGCGAGCATTGGCTTGCGACATTCGCGCTGCTGGCGCTCGATCGGCCCCCGTTTCGCCTCGCCTGACGCGCCGCGAAACAATCGTCATGCTCTAGGTTAGCACTATCGCATATCGCGGCAACTCTTTGGCCCGCCATCGCTTGTGTGGTCGAGCAATTTCAAGGAGCGGACCGTGGCGAAGACCATCGACAAGGACATGAGCAAGGCCCCGCAGGGCGCGAGCTTCGAGACGACCGTGGGCACCGGTGGCGAGACGCATCAGATCGCGGGCGCCGACGGCGAGGTGCTGACGACGCAGCAGGGCATTCCCGTCGCCGACGACCAGAACCATCTCAAGGTCGGCGAGCGCGGGCCGGCGTTGCTCGAAGACTTCCATTTCCGCGAGAAGATCTTCCACTTCGATCACGAGCGCATTCCCGAGCGCGTCGTCCATGCCCGCGGCTTCGGTGCGCACGGAACCTTCACGCTGACCGAATCGCTCGGCGACATCACCACCGCCAAGGTCCTCTCCGAGGTCGGCGAGAAGACTCCGATGTTCGTCCGCTTCTCGACGGTGGCGGGCAACAAGGGGTCGCCCGATCTGGCGCGCGACGTGCGCGGCTTCTCGATGAAATTCTATACCAAGGAAGGCAATTGGGATCTCGTCGGCAACAACATCC
>CAXTVK010000139.1:0-5937 GCA_964247655.1 uncultured Sphingomonadaceae bacterium
CCGATCGGGCTGATCGGCAGCCTCGTGATCTGCACGCTTTTCTACCTGCTCGTCGCGAGCGGCGCGATCGGCGCGATGGGCGCGCAGCCCGTCACCGCGATCGGCGGCGGCGCGCCGCTGTCGCCAGGCTCGGCCGAGATCGCCGGCCGCTGCGCCGCGATCGTGCAGGGCGGCGTCATCGAGCCGCTGGTCTGTTCTAAGGAAGCGCTGGTCCATGTGCTCGACGTGATCGGCTGGCCGCAGATCGGCCGGCTCGTCGGGCTCGCCGCGGTGCTGGCGTTGCCGTCGGTGGTGCTGATGATGATGTTCGGCCAGACGCGCGTGTTCTTCGTGATGGCCCGCGACGGGCTGCTCCCCAAGAAGCTCGCCAGCGTGCATCCCAAGTTCAAGACGCCGCACGTCGTCACCGCGGTGACCGGCGTGGTCGTCACGATCGCGGCGGCGGTGCTGCCGGTCGGCAAGCTCGCCGATTACTCGAACTCGGGCACGTTGTTCGCGTTCATGATGGTCGCGATCTCGGTGATGGTGCTGCGCGTCAAGGATCCGGACCGCAAGCGGCCGTTCCGCACGCCCGCGATCTGGGTGATCGCCCCGCTCGCGATCATCGGCTGCGTCGGGCTGTATTTCTCGCTGCCGCTGCTCGCGATCCTGGTCTTGCCGGTCTGGGGCGGGATCGGGCTGCTGGTCTACTTCCTCTACAGCCGCTCGCGCAGCTATGTCGGGCGCGGCATCTTCGACGACGGCGATGCCGAGGAGGCCGCCAAGCTGGCGCACTGATCCGCGACGGACACGAAAAAGGGGCGGGAGGCGCGATGCCTTCCGCCCCTTTTTCATCTGCGCGGAGGATCAGCCGAGCTTGGCGGCGACCAGGTCCTTGAGGTTCGCCTCAGGCCGGGCACCATAGTGCGAAATCACCTCGGCGGCGGCGATCGCGCCCATCCGCAGGCAATCCTCGACCGAGCGGCCCTGGACATGACCGGTGAGATAGCCCGCCGAGAACAGGTCGCCCGCGCCCGTCGTGTCGACGACACGGTCGACCGGCTCGGCCGCGACCTCGAAACGCTCGCCATTCGCGACCGCGATCGCACCCTCCGCGCCGCGCGTCGCGACCAGGATCGGCACCTTGGGCGCCAGCGCCTCCACCGCCGCCTCGAAATCGTCGAGACCGGTCAGCGCGAGCAGTTCCTCGTCGTTGGCGAACAGGATGTCGATCTGGCCCTCGTCGATCAGCGCGGTGAAGTCGGCGTGGTGGCCGAGAATGCAGAACACCGCCGAGACGCCGAGCGCGACCTGACGGCCCGCCTTGCGCGCCATCCCGATCGCCGCCTTCATCGCGGCGCGCGGCTCGGCGGGATCCCACAGATAGCCCTCGAGCAGCAGCACCTTGGCCGACGCGATCTGCGCCTCGTCGAGCGCGGAAGTCGGCAGATACTGCGCGGCGCCGAGGAACGTGTTCATCGTGCGCTGCCCGTCGGGGCTGACCAGCACGAGACATCGGCCGGTGGGCACATCGGCCTCGCGCGGCGGCACGGTGAAGGCGATGCCCTGCGACTGGAGATCGTGGACGAACACCTCGCCGAGCTGGTCCTTCGCGACCTGGCCGACGAACGCGCAGCGCGCGCCCAGCATTGCGGCACCCGCGACGGTGTTGCCCGCCGAGCCGCCCGAAATCTCCTTGCCCGGACCCATCTTGGCATAGAGCGCGGTCGCGCGATCGGCATCGATCAGCTGCATCGCGCCGCGCGTCAGCCCTTCGGCCGCGATGAACTCGTCGGCGGCGGGCGACAGCACGTCGACGAGCGCGTTGCCGATGGCGATGATGTCGAGCGTGGTATCGGGCACGAACAAGTCTCCTGTTGATCGCCCGCGCGGTTAGCGGTCGCGCGGCCCGCACGCAATCGTCGCATCGCGGTTTGCGCACGCGGCGGGCCGTGGCAGAGCGAGCGCATGATTCGCCGCCGCCATCTCCTGTCGCTCGCGCCCGCGCTGCTGCTCGGCGCCTGCACCACCACGGGCGCGCCCAAGACCGCGCCCGCCGCCGAAAAACCGATGAACCTCCACGAGGCGGGGCTCGAGCGCGTGATGGGCAAGACCGCGGCGCAATTGGTGGCGCTGTTCGGCGATGCGGACCTCGACGGGCGCGAGGGCCAGGCGCGGCGGCTGCAGTTCGTGGGCCCCGCCTGCGTGCTCGACACCTATCTGTTTCCGCCTAAGCCCGCGGCGGAGCCGGTCGTCACCTATATCGACGCGCGGCTGCCGGCGGGCGACGACATCGACCGCGCCTCGTGCATCGCCTCGCTGAGCCGGAGGGCCGCGGCGCCGTAAGTCCTTCTGTTCCCCGGCGAAGGCCGGGGTCCAGGCCCCAGCTCACTATCCGAGCGCGCCGCCCGCCATAGGCTCCGGGCCTGGGCCCCGGCCTTCGCCGGGGAACGGCTCAGCCTTGCAGCGCCGCGTCCCACTCCTCGCGCACCGTTTCGTCCCGCTCGCCCGCCGCGCCCGCCGGATCGAGCGCCCCCAGCCGTCCCAGCGCCCACACCGCCGCGCCGCGCACCACCGGCGAGGCGTCGCCGAGCAGCGCCGTCAGCGGCGCCACCACCGCCTCCGCTCCGCTATTCCCCGCGACGATCGCCGCGTTGCGCACCATCCGATCGCGGCCGATGCGCTTGATCGGCGAACCCGCGAACACCGCACGGAACGTCGCATCGTCGAGTGCCAGCAGCTCCGCGACGTGCGGCGCCGCAAGCTCCGCGCGCGGCGCGAAGGCGAGGTTGGCGTGCGCGGAGGCGGCGAACTTGTTCCACGGGCAGACCGACAGGCAATCGTCGCAGCCATAGACGTGGTTGCCGATCCCGGCGCGCAGATCGCGCGGGATCGGCCCGTGATGCTCGATCGTGAGGTAGGAGATGCAACGCCGCGCATCGATCCGATACGGTGCGGGAAAGGCATTGGTCGGGCAGATCTCCTGGCACGCGCTGCACGAGCCGCAGCTGTCGCGCGACGGCGGATCGGGATCGAGTTCGAGCTCGGTCATCACGCAACCGAGCAGCAGCCAGCTGCCATGCTCGCGGCTGACCAGATTGGTGTGCTTGCCCTGCCAGCCGAGCCCCGCCGCCATCGCCAGCGGCTTCTCCATCACCGGCGCGGTATCGACGAACACTTTCAGCGCCCCGCCGCCCTCCGCGACCAGCCAGCGCGCCAAGGCTTTCAGCGCCTTCTTGACGACGTCGTGATAATCCTGCCCCTGCGCATAGACCGAGATGCGCGCGGTCTCGGGGCTGTCGGCGAGCCGCAACGGGTTCTCGGGCGGCGCGTAGCTCATGCCGAGCGCGACCACCGAGCGCACCTCGGGCCACAGCGCCGACGGCGAACGCCGCCACTCGGCCTTCGTCTCCATCCACGCCATGGATCCGTGCGCGCCCTCGCCCAGCCACTCGGCAAGCCGCGAGCCCGGCAACGGATCGTCGACCGCGCGCGTCACCCCGCACGCCACGAAGCCGAGCCGCGCGGCCTCCGCCTTCAGGCGCTGCGTGAGGGTGTCGGGCATCGCGCGCCTATAGCCGAGCGGTGCTGCGTTCAAAACGGCAGCAGCGCGTCATAGGCCTCGAGCCCCGGCTTGCCCTCGACCTCGACGCCGTGGCGCAGCAGGAAGGCGTGGCGGACGATCTCGGCCTGCTGCTCGAGCCCGTAGCGCGCGAACGGGAGTCCGGGCGCCCAGTCGTAGGCGTAGCGGCACAAGGGATGGCGCGCGAGCGGGAGGAACCAGCGTCCGCCGCGCTGCGCCTGCCAGACATGCGTCATCTCGTGGAGAAGGAACGCCTGGCGGCCGAGCGGCTCTTCCGAAAAATCCTCGCTCCACAGGCCGTTCGGGTGGAACCAAATGTCGCCGTCGGGCGCCATCACCACGCCCGCCGGCTGCAACGGCCACCAGCGGGCTCGGTGCAGGCGGACAACGTCGCAATCGATCGCATCGCCGAACATCGAGCGGACGAGCGCCGTCTCGCCTGGGGTAAGAAAGCGGCTGGTCATACTCCTTCCTTCGTCATCCCGGACTTGATCCGGGATCCCGCTTCTTTCTTCCCGTCCGGCCGAAAAGCGGGACCCCGGGTCGGGCCCGGAGTGACGGAGAAATAGTGGCTCAATACGGCGCCGGATCGCCCGCGCCGACCACCACGGCGTCGGCCTGTAGCGGCTGCCCCTTCTCGAAGCGGATCGCGAGCGTGATGTGGCCGCCCGGCTTCACCGCCGGGCTCACCCCGAACAGCATGACGTGGTTGCCCCCCGGCGCGAATTCGATCTTGCCGTGCGCGGGCAGGTCCAGCCCGTCGAGCCGCTGCATGCCCGTCATCTGGCCCATCGCGCCGCCGGGGCCGGTCTTCATGCTCCGGTGGAGTTCGCTCGAACCCGCCGCATCGCTGTCGATCGCGATCAGCCGCGTATCCTCGGCGCCGCCGTGCAGCGTCAGATAGGCAGCCGCGGGGTTGCCCGGCACGGCCGCCAGCCGCACCCAGGCGTGCGTCGCACGAAGCCGATGACCGTGGTGGCAGCCGGCCAGCGCCAGCACCGCAAGCGGCGCGAGGTTCAAAAAAGCGCGGAAACGCATCGACTTTCTGTCCCTGATCGTTACGCCGCAGGGATTAGGCGTCGTGCACGCTTGCAGCAAGCGCAGGCCTTCTTATATCGCCCGCCAGAGCATTCCTCTCGCCATTCGCTTGATGAGGGGTGGCGGAAGGCTCGTCGAACCTATCGAGAGATTACGGGGATTTTGAATGGCTAAGGTTATCGGCATCGATCTCGGCACCACCAACAGCTGCGTTGCTGTGATGGAGGGCGGCAAGCCCAAGGTGATCGAGAATTCGGAGGGCGCGCGCACCACCCCCTCCATCGTCGCGTTCACCAAGGATGGCGAGCGTTTGATCGGCCAGCCGGCCAAGCGCCAGGCGGTCACCAATCCCAGCAACACCATCTTCGCGGTGAAGCGCCTGATCGGCCGTCGCTTCGACGATCCGATCACCAAGAAGGACACCGAACTGGTGCCCTACGAGATCGTCAAGGGCGCCAATGGCGACGCCTGGGTCAAGGCCGGCGGCGAGGACTATTCGCCGTCGCAGGTCTCGGCGTTCACGCTGCAGAAGATGAAGGAAACCGCCGAATCCTATCTCGGCGAGACCGTCACGCAGGCCGTGATCACGGTGCCCGCCTATTTCAACGACGCGCAGCGCCAGGCGACCAAGGACGCCGGCCGCATCGCCGGCCTCGAAGTGCTGCGCATCATCAACGAGCCGACCGCCGCGGCGCTCGCCTACGGGCTTGAGAAGAACGACGGCAAGACGATCGCGGTCTACGATCTCGGCGGCGGCACGTTCGACATCTCGGTGCTCGAGATCGGCGACGGCGTGTTCGAGGTGAAGTCGACCAACGGCGACACCTTCCTCGGCGGCGAGGATTTCGACAACAAGATCGTTCAATATCTGGCCGACGGCTTCAAGAAGGACGAGGGCATCGACCTCTCCAAGGACAAGCTGGCGCTGCAGCGGCTCAAGGAGGCGGCCGAGAAGGCCAAGATCGAGTTGTCCTCGGCGCAATCTACCGAGGTCAACCTGCCCTTCATCACCGCCGACCAGAACGGGCCCAAGCATCTGGTCAAGACGATCACGCGCTCGGATCTCGAGAAGCTGGTCGAGGATCTGGTCCGTCGCACGATGGAGCCCGTCAAGAAGGCGCTCGCCGACGCCGGCCTCAAGGCCGATGCGATCGACGAGGTCGTGCTCGTCGGCGGCATGACGCGCATGCCGCGTGTTCGCCAGGCGGTGAAGGACTTTTTCGGCAAGGAGCCGCACACCGGCGTCAACCCCGACGAGGTGGTCGCGATCGGCGCGGCGGTGCAGGCGGGCGTGCTGCAGGGCGACGTCAAGGACGTGCTGCTGCTCGACGTGACGC
>CAXTVK010000140.1:0-5875 GCA_964247655.1 uncultured Sphingomonadaceae bacterium
GCATCTCGGTCTCGGCGATGTTGATCTCGGCGCGGCCGAAATCGGCGAGGCTGATATCGGCGACGACGTAATCGGCGGCGGGCGTCTGGATGGAGGCAGTGGCCACGAGGGGGCTCCCGGTACTTGAGTCGGCCCAGCGACGTGCGGCCGACGATGCCCGCGCCCTACCGGCTGGACATCGGAAATGCAAATATAAAGATATCCTTATATGTGTCGCTTGCCTGTCACATGGCGTCCGTCGCGAGCCGCGTTCAGGCGCGGCCGCTGACCGCCGACAGCATCCGCGTATCGACGCCGGCGGCGGCGAAGCCCGCGGTCCAGCGCCGCGCGACGTCGTGATCGAAGATCAGCGCGCAATCGCCCGGCACGCCGAACCAGCCGTGGCGCGCCATCTCCTCGTCGAGTTGCCCCGCCGCCCAGCCGGCATAGCCCAGCGCCGCCAGCCAACGCGCCGGCCCGCGGCCTTCGGCGAGCGCACGCAATATGTCGAGCGTCGCAGTCAGCCGCCAGCGCCCGGCGACGTCGATGCTCCCCTCGCCGCCCCAATCGTCGCTGTGGATGACGAAGCCGCGATTGGGCTCGACCGGACCGCCCAGATGCAGCCGCGCATCGGGCGCCTCGCCCGGATCGATATCGAGCTGGCGCATCAGCGTGTGCAGCCCGACATTGGGGACATGCGCGCCGATGCCGATGCCGAGCGCGCCGTTCTCGTCATGCGAGCACATCGCGATCACCGCGCGATCGAATCGCGGATCGCCGATCCCCGGCATGGCGAGCAGCAACTGGCCGGTAAGGAAGCGGGGATTTTCCATGGCTTGTTCTAGCCCGCTGTCCCATTCAGGTCCAACCTCGCGAAAATGACATGCTATTCACCACCGCGGCAGGAAAGCGGCGCTATGGCGTCCGCTGTCATGTATCGAGTATCCCCCGCCGTCTCCGTCGTCGTTCCCGCATGGGGCGCAGCCCACCTCGTCGGCGAGGCGCTGGCGTCGCTGCAAGCGCAGGATTTCACCGACTGGGAAGCCATCGTCGTCGACGACGGCGCGCCGGACGACGTCTCCGGCGCGGTCGCACCGTTCGCCCAGGCCGATCCGCGCATCCGGTTCGTCGCGACGCCGCACGGCGGAGTGTCCGCGGCGCGCAACCATGCGATCGCGGCGGCGCGCGCGCCGCTGATCGCGCTGCTCGACGGCGACGACGTCTATCGCGAGGGCTATCTGAGCAAGATGGTCGCGGCGATCCGCGCCGATCCCGCGCTCGGCCTGGTGACGTGCGATGCGGTCTTCACCGGGCAGCTCGCGCGCGAGGGGCGTCGCTTCTCCGAATATCTGCCGCAAGACGGCGAGCCGACGCTCGACGCGGTGATCGCACGGCGCGTCAACATCTTCATCGCATGCGTCATCCGCCGCGACGCGCTCGACGCCGCGGGCGGCTTCGACGAGACGCTGCCGTCGAGCGAGGACCTCGACCTGTGGATCCGCATCCTCGAGACCGGCCGACGTGCGGCGATCGTCGCCGAGCCGCTGGTCACCTATCGCCGCCGCCCCGGCTCGCTCTCGTCCGCGACGCTCAAGCTGCGCCGCGACACGATGCGGATGTACGAGCAGGCCGCCGTGCGACTCGCCGGGCGCCCCGAGGCCGCGACCGCCGCCGCGATGGCCGAGCGGATGCGCGACGAGGCCGGCTGGGTGGAGGGCGAGGATCTGGTGATCGCGGGCCATGTCGCCGCGGGGATGGACATGCTGCGCGAGGCGCATGCCGAGCGCCGGTCGCCGCGCTGGCAGACGATGATGCGCGTGTTCGGCGCGCTGCCCGCGATCGCGCGACCGGTGCTCGCCTGGCGACGCCGGCGCGAAGATGCCGACATCTAATCGACCGCTGGGCGGTTGGCGACGGGCGCGCGCTAAGCTAGGTGCGCCCCACCCCTCAACGGCCGATCGACGGCCAAGCGCAAGGATGCCAGCGATGACGATCAAGATCGGCGACACGCTCCCCGATACCACCTTCTCGACGATGACCGATCATGGCCCCGAGCCGGTCGGCAAGGATTTCTTCGCGGGGAAGACGGTCGCGCTGTTCGCGCTGCCCGGCGCCTTCACGCCGACCTGCTCGGCCAAGCACCTGCCCGGCTTCATCGAGAAGGCCGCCGATCTCAAGGCCAAGGGCGTCGATGCGATCGCCTGCACCTCGGTCAACGACGTGTTCGTGATGGGCGCCTGGGCAAAGGCCAACGACGCCGAGGGCATCACGATGCTCGCCGACGGCAATGGCGATTTCGCCAAGGCGGTCGATCTCACGATGGACGGATCGAAGTTCGGCATGGGCACGCGCAGCCAGCGCTATTCGATGCTGATCGTCGACGGCGTGGTGAAGCAGCTCAACGTCGAGGCGCCCGGCGAATTCAAGGTCAGCGCGGCGGACTATCTGCTCGGCCAGCTCTAAACCCGTTCAGGCGGCCGGGTCGCGCGATCCGGCCGCTCAGGCGGCCCACCGGGGCAGCGCGGAGACGGGCGGCGCATCGGCGAGCGTGATCCTGTCGCGCCCCTCCATCTTCGATCGATACAGCGCATGATCCGCGCGCTGCATCGCATCCGCCAGCGTATCGAGGCGCCCCTGCAGCAGGGCGATGCCGAAGCTGGCGCTGATCCCCGATGGCAGCAGCGCACCGACCGCCTCGCCGAGCCCCTGCCGCACGCGCTCGATCGCCTCGACCGCCTCGGCACCGATCGTATCGGGCAACAGCAGCACGAACTCCTCGCCGCCCAACCTGCCGAACAGATCGCACTGGCGTATCGCACCGCCGACGTGCGCCGCGAAACATTGCAGCACCGCGTCGCCGACGCCGTGGCCGAAGCGATCGTTGATCGTCTTGAACCGGTCGAGGTCCGCGATCACCACCGCGAGCGGCCGACCGTGGCGCTGGCTTTGCGCGACCAGCGGGCCGGCCGCCTGCTCGAAGCCGCGACGATTGAGGATCGCGGTCAGCGGGTCGCTTGCCGCCACCTGCCGCATCGCCTCGGCGAGATCGGCGGCGAGCAGGAACATCGCGAACAGCCCGACGCCGAACAGCCCGGTGGGCAGCCCCATCAGGAACAGCAGATGGTAGGCCTGATAGGCGGGACCGGATGCGTCGGACGCACAAAGCGCCAGCACGCCCAGCCCTAGCGAGTAGCCCGCGAGCAGCGTCAACATCCAGAATGCCGCGCTGGCGCTCGCGCGCTGGCTGCCGCGCCGTTCCGCGCGTAGCGATCGCGCGGAGACGATCAGCATCGCCGAACAGAAGAACACGACCAGCGCGCGCGCGATCCCCGTCCCGTCCGGCCACAGCGCCGCGCTGCCCGCGAACAGGATCGCGACGCCGCCGACCGCGATCATGACGTCGCGGCGCTCGGGCAGATGGACGCGGCGACGAAACCCCATGGCGATCAGCGCGAAGCTGACGATCGACGTCACCACCGTCGCGAGCGTCAGCGCGGTGTGGGCGCGCGGCGCCAGGATCGCGATCAGGTTGAGCGCCCACGTCGCCGACGACAGCCCGAACGCCATCGACCATAGCGCGGCATGGCGATCGCGACCGAAGGTGCGCCACGCCACCGCCAGCGCGATGCACAGCAGCAGGCTCGTCGCCGTCAGCCCGAACAGGATAATGACCGAAGGATCCATCGGGCATCTATTCCGCCGAGGCGGTGAATGAATCGCTAAATCCGCCTCGGACTGTCGCAGATGTCATGATGTTGCAACGAATGCCGCCATCGCTTCGCCGAGTTCGGGCTTGGTCACCGCGCTCATGTGATTGCCGGGGACCGCGACATAGGTGCCGTGCGGCAGCGCATCGGCGAGCGCGGGCGCCGATCCGTTGTCGTGATCGTCGGCGCCGGCGACGACCAGCACGGGCGTCTCGACCGCCTCGACAGCGGCGAGCGGCGTATCGACGAACGTCTCCAGCACGTGCAGCAGCGCGACCGGATCGCCGCCGACGGTCTTGAGAAAGGCCTCCGCCATCCATTCGTTCGATCCGCGCTCGAAGCTGCCGAGATTGGCCAGGATATGGCGGAAGTGCCCGCCCCGCCCCGCGGTATCGATGATCCCGTCGAGCCCCATGCCGGCGACGATCGCGCGACCCGGGCTGGCACCGCGCGCAAGCATCCGCATCGTCGTGCGCCCGCCCAGCGAATAGCCGCCGAGATCGTAATCGGTCAGCCCGAGATGCGCGATCAGCGCGAAGCCGTCGTCGGCGAGCGCGTCGGGCGGATAGGCGGCGGGATCGTGCGGCTTGGCGCTGTCGCCGTGGCCGCGCAGATCGGGCATGATCACGCGGTAGCCCCGCGCCGCGATCCGCGCGGCGTGGCCATAGCGTATCCAATTGACCTGCGCGGTGGAAAAATAACCGTGGATCAGGATGATCGGCCGGCCGCCGCCGTTCACCGGCCCCAGTACGCGATAGGCGATACGCTGACCGTCGAAGCTCGCGAAATACTCGACAGGAAGATCAGTCGGGGAGTTTGCCAAGGGCCTTCTTCCATCTGTCGGCGACGGGTGCGTGATCGGCGAGCCGCTTGCCGGGCAGATGCGTCGCATCCATCCAGGCGGTGAGCGCGGTCTCGATCGAGAAATTCGAGGTCGGGCGGAAACGCGTCGGATCGTCGAACGAGCCGACGGTCAGGTCCATAGCGTCGCCGTCGAGGAACTGGAAGCCGAGCGGCGTGCCGCACGCCGAGCAGAACGGGCGCTTGGCGATCGGCGAGGACTGGTAATAATCCGGCGGCGTCGCGGTCCATGTCATATCGGCCTGCGCGACGTTCTTGTAGGCGATCGAGACCCCGCCCGTCGCGCGGCGACACATGCCGCAGTGGCAGAGATAGGCCTCGTCGTCGGCGATCGCGGCGACATAGCGTACGCGGCCGCACTGACAGCCGCCGGTCATCCTCTCGATCATCGGAAATTCCTCCGGGCAGTCATGCGAAAGCCATGATCGGCCCGGCCCGCGGCGCACGCAAGCATTTCGCGGGGCCTGCATCGACCGGGCCGCCTCCTATCTACACGATCGCGACGTCGCGCGATCGAAGCAGGGATCAAACGGAGCCGGCTTCCGTGCGCAGGAGCGCGACGATCGCGGCCCAGATATCCTTCTGGGCGCCCACCGCGCCGTCCATCTGACGCGCTGCCACCACGACTGCAGCCTTGCCGTATTTGGCCAGAAGGACATCGGCGACCTGCCGATTCCGATTGGCATCGTTCGACGCAAGGGCGGACGGGGTCTCATTCGTCGACATAGCACCCCCCCTTGGGCGAGGCCGCCATTCCCCCGCTTCCTGCACCCTGTGGGATTGCATCGAGCGATCGGGCTTGCTGCTCTCGTGCGACCAAGAAACACGTTTCGCTGGTGCGTACCGAACCTGGTCGTCTTCGATATACCGGAAACTATCAGGTGTTCAATAAGATTGATCCATGTTATTCCATGGTTGCGACCGAGGATGAGCCGATCTCACGCTGCGCCCGGGTCGGTGCCTTCCTGCTGCGGCAGACACCGTCGCTTCGTACCCGCGGGGGACAGCGAGGGCGCCATGCTGATCAGTATCATCTGTCGTTTCGAGAACGACCACGTCAGCCTTGTCGAGGACCGTTATGCCGATCTGCCGCAGGCCGTGACGGCGGCGCTCGAACTGGCGGAGCGCGCCGGCCGGGATAGCGGCGACGTGGACGGCGGCGACGGGCACGGCCCGCCCGAGACGTTCGAGGTCTGCGTCGACGGAAAGGTGGAGCTGTCGGTTGCCGTGAAGCGCGGCGGGCTGACGGGATAGCCGATATGGCGCGCGTATCGTAGCCGGGCGCCCGGCGCCTGCTTCGCCTTGCACCGTCGCGGCTTCCGCGGCTA
>CAXTVK010000141.1:0-5735 GCA_964247655.1 uncultured Sphingomonadaceae bacterium
TGTGGCGATTCCTCAAGGCCGTGAAGGATGTGCTGGCGCTGATCGCGCTGCTGCTGTTCTTCGGGCTGATCTTCGCGGCGCTGTCGACCGGCGGCAAGACCTCGATCCCGTCGGGCGGCGGCGCGCTGGTGCTCCAGCTCAAGGGCAGCCTTTCCGAACAGCCCGCCGATGCGCGCCCGCTCGATCTCGTGTCGAGCGCGGGCGGACCGCAGCTCGACCAGTTCCGCCTGCGCGACGTCGTCCGCGCGCTGAATACCGCCGCGACCGACGACCGCGTCAAGACGGTCGTGCTCGATCTCGACGGCTTCACCGGGGGCGGCCAGGCCGCGATCTCGGCGGTCGGCCACGCGCTCGACGGCGTGCGCGCGCACAAGCCGGTGCTCGCCTTCGCCACGGGCTACGACGATCCGAGCTATCTACTCGCGAGCCACGCGAGCGAGGTCTGGCTCGATCCGATCGGCGCGGTGCTGACCACCGGCCCGGGCGGATCGCAGCTCTACTACAAGGGTCTGCTCGACAAGCTCGGCGTCACCGCGCACGTCTACCGCGTCGGCAAGTTCAAATCGGCGGTCGAGCCGTTCATCCGCACCGAGGCCTCGCCCGAGGCCAAGGCCGCCGAGCAGGCACTGATCGGCGCGCTGTGGGGACGCTGGCAGGCCGAGGTCGCCGCCGCGCGGCCCAAGGCGCGTTTCGCCGACTATCTGGCGGCGCTGACCAGCGGGCACATCCTCAACACCACGCTCGCCGCCAACGCGCAGGCGATGGGTCTGGTCGATCGTCTCGGCGACCGGATCGCCTTCGGCCAGCGCGTGGCAGAGATCGCGGGGGCACCCGACAAGGCCGCGCCCGGCGACTACAAGACGATCGCGCTTTCCGACTGGGAGCAGGCCAACCCCGTTCCGACAAGCGGCGACGCGATCGGCGTGCTGACCGTCGCAGGCGACATCGTCGACGGCAAGGCGGCGGCGGGCACCGCGGGCGGCGACAGCATCGCAGACGCACTCGGCAAGGCGGTCGCCAAGGGTAATCTCAAGGCGCTGGTGGTGCGCGTCGATTCGCCCGGCGGATCGGTGACGGGCTCCGATCGCATCCGCTCGGCGATCATGGCGGCGAAGGCCAAGGGGCTGCCTGTCGTGATCTCGATGGGCTCGCTCGCAGCGTCCGGCGGCTATTGGGTGTCGACCGCGGGCGACACGATCATCGCCGATCCGTCCACGATCACCGGATCGATCGGCGTGTTCGGGATCATCCCGACCTTCGAGGGGTCGCTCGGCAAGATCGGGCTCTCAGCGGACGGGGTACAGGCGACGCCGCTGTCGGGTGAGCCCGATGCGCTGAAAGGCACGACGCCGGCGATCGACGCGCTGATCCAGGCGGGGATCTCACAGGTCTATGCGCACTTCACGGGGCTCGTCGCCGCCGCGCGCCATCTGCCGGTCGCGCGGGTCGACGAGATCGGACAGGGCCGCGTGTGGGACGGTGTCGCAGCCAGGCAGATCGGGCTGGTCGATCGCTTCGGCACGCTCGAGGATGCGATCGCCGAGGCGGCGCGACGCGCGAAGCTCGATCCCGCGAAGGTCCACCCGGTCTATATCGAGCGCGAGAAGTCCGCGCTGGTGCGCTTCTTCCAGATGCTCTCGGGCAGTTCGGACGGCAGCGCGGATTCGAGTGCGAGCGTCGCCGATCCCTTCGTCTCGCTGACCCGCCGCCCCGACATGATCCTCGCGCGCGCGGTCGGCGATGCGCGGCGGATCATGACCGGGCCCGCGGTCCAGGTCCGCTGCCTCGCCTGCGGCGGCCAGGAGCCCCCCGCCCCCGCCGACGTCGCCGCGGCGCGGAGGATGATGGCGCAGGCGGGGCTGTGAGGCGCATTTCCGGACTTCACTCTTCCGTTCGCCCTGAGCTTGTCGAAGGGTCGTTCTTCTTTTTCGGCGCCGGAAGAAAAAAGACAGTGCTTCGACAAGCTCAGCACGAACGGAATAGGGAGATCGTCGCGTGACCCTCGACCGTCGCAGGCTTGCCATCCGCCCCGTAACGCTCGACGACGCCGCCGACATCTCCGCGATCTACGCCTATTATGTCAATCACACCGTCGTCACCTTCGAGGAGGAGGCGCCCGACGCCGCCGAGATGGCGCGGCGGATCGAGGCGACGGTGGCGGGCTATCCGTGGCTGGTCGCCGAGCAGGATGGCGCGCTGGTCGGCTATGCCTATGGCCGGACCTATCACACCCGCGCGGCCTACCGCTGGACCTGCGAGACCGGCATCTATCTCGCGCGGGATCGCCGCTCGAAGGGAACGGGGCGCGCGCTTTACACGGCGTTGCTCGATCGGCTGGCACAAGGCGGCTTCGTCACCGCGATCGCCGCGATCAGCGTCCCCAACGACGAGAGCACGCGCTTCCACGAGGCGCTGGGATTTATGGAGGTCGGCCGGTTCGCGGGCGTCGGGTTCAAGCAGGGCGCCTGGCAGGACGTCGGCTATTGGCAGCGCGATTTCGTCTCACCCAAGCCGCCCTCGCCTCACTCGCGATAGGCGGGCAGCGCCAGCCCCCGCGCGATCGCCGCCGCCCTCAAGCCGAACCCCGCCAGCGCCGCGACGATCGCGGGCCACGGCGCGGGCAGCCCCGCCAGCGTCAGCGCGACGAACAGCCCCGCCGCGAGCGCCGCCGCCGTCACATAGAGTTCGGGCCTGAGCAGGATCGACGGCACCCCCGCGACCACATCGCGGATGATCCCGCCCAGACAGGCGGACACCACGCCCATCACCGCGGCGGGCAGCGGCGGGATCCCATAATTGAGCGCCTTGCCCGCGCCGTAGACCGCATAGGCCGCGAGCCCGACCGCGTCGCACCAGTCGAGCGCACGCTCGGGCCACCACGCGCGCGGCGTCAGCCAGACGAGCCCCGCGATGCCCAGGCACACCGCGATCGGCGCGGCGTCGTGCAGCCAGAACACCGGCGCGCCGATCAACAGGTCGCGCGTCGTGCCGCCGCCGGTGCCGGTCACCATCGCGAAGAAGCAGAAGGTCACGATCGTCTGCTTCGCCCGCGCCGCCGCCAGCGCACCCGAGGCGGCGAACACCGCGAGCCCGGCGAGATCGAGCCAGGGGAGCAGCGGCTGGATCGGGGGGATGAAGTGGGGGTGCATGACGAGCGGGTTAGCGCGCGGCGCCGTGCTTTGACAGTTCCCCCGCGCAGGCGGGGGTCCAGTGCTTCAAGCACCGCGTTTGCAACCCTGGGCCCCCGCCTGCGCGGGGGAACAGCTCGCTTCTCTTGGCGGCCCCCGCACCTTACGATGCACGCCATGGACCTCACCGCCACCGTCGCCGCGATCGTCGAGGAGATGCGCGGCGCGCCCGATCGCGGGCAGGTCGCGACGTATATCCCCAGCCTCGCCGGCGTCGATCCACAGCGCTTCGGGATCGCGATCGTCACCGCCGACGGCGAGACGATCACAGGCGGCGATGCGGACGACGCCTTCTCGATCCAGTCGATTTCGAAGGTGTTCGCGCTGACGCTGGCGCTCGGCAAGATCGGCGACCGGCTGTGGCGCCGCGTCGGGCGCGAGCCGTCGGGCACCGCGTTCAATTCGATCGTCCAGCTCGAGGCCGAGCGCGGCATCCCGCGCAACCCGTT
The DNA here is from genome assembly GCA_964247655.1 of uncultured Sphingomonadaceae bacterium. Taxonomy (GTDB): domain Bacteria; phylum Pseudomonadota; class Alphaproteobacteria; order Sphingomonadales; family Sphingomonadaceae; genus Solisphingomonas. Next base: position 3,638 of record CAXTVK010000141.1, read on the forward strand.
CATCAACGCGGGCGCGATCGTCGTCTCCGACGTCAATCTGGCGGGGCACGAACCGCGCGAGGCGATCGCCGAACTGGTCCGCTTCGTCCGCTACTGCGCCGCCGATGATACTATCGTCATCGACGAGGCGGTCGCGCGATCCGAGCAGGAGACCGGCGACCGCAACCGCGCGCTCGCCGACTACATGCGCTCGTTCGGCAATCTCGATCATCCCGTCGAGCGGACGCTCGGCCTCTATTTCCACGCCTGCGCGATCGCGATGAGCTGCCGGCAACTGGCGCAGGCAGGGCGCTACCTGATGCTCGGCGGGCGGCACCCCGAGGGCGGTCGCGTCGTCTCCGCCAAGCGCGCGCGGCGGATCAATGCGCTGATGCTGACCTGCGGGCACTACGACGCCAGCGGCGACTTCGCCTTCCGCGTCGGCATGCCGGGCAAATCGGGCGTCGGCGGCGGGATATTGGCGGTGGTGCCGGGCAAGGCCTCGATCGCGGTATGGTCGCCGGGGCTCAACACGAGCGGCAATTCGCAGCTCGGCGGCCTGGCGCTGGAGCGGCTGGCGGATGCGACGGGGTGGAGCGTGTTCGGGGCATAGCGGAGCAGTTCCCCGGCGCAGGCCGGGCCCAGGCCCCACGCATGTCATCGAGCGCTGCGCGCCCTTCGTACTACGGGCCTGGGCCCCGGCCTTCGCCGGGGAACGGTATACCCCTCACATATGGATCGGCTTGCCCGTCACCGCCATCGCCGCTTCCTTGATCGCCTCGCTGTGCGTCGGGTGCGCATGACAGGTGTAGGCGATGTCCTCGCTGGTCGCGCCGAACTCCATCGCCTGCGCCGCCTGCGCGATCATCGTGCCGCCGACCGATGCGATGATCCACACGCCGAGCACGCGGTCGGTCTTGGCGTCGGCGATGATCTTCACGAAGCCGTCGGGCTCGTGATTGGTCTTGGCGCGCGAATTGGCGAGCATCGGGAACTTGCCGACCTTGATCTCGCCGCGCTCGCGCGCGACCTCCTCGGTGAGCCCGACGCCGGCTATCTCGGGCGCGGTGTAAACGACGGACGGGATGACGTCGTGGTTCACGATCCCGGTCTGGCCCGCGATGTTCTCCGCGACCGCGATGCCTTCGTCCTCGGCCTTGTGCGCCAACATAGGCCCGGGGACGACGTCGCCGATCGCCCAGATGCCCGCGACCGAGGTGCGGAAGTCGTGGTCGATCTCGATCTGGCCGCGCGGGTTGGCGGCGAGCCCCGCCTTGTCGAGCGCGAGCCCGTCGGTGTTGGGGCGGCGGCCGATCGAGACCAGCACCGCGTCCGCCTCGATCGTCTCGGGCGCACCACCCGCGGCGGGCTCCAGCGTCAACGTCGCCTTCTCGCCGTTGACGGTGACGCCGGTGACCTTGGTGGAGAGCTTGAACTCGATGCCCTGCTTGCGGAATATCTTGTTCGATTCCTTGCGGACCTCGCCGTCGAAGCCGGGCAGGATCTGGTCGAGAAACTCGACCACGGTCACCTTGGCGCCAAGCCGCTTCCACACCGAGCCGAGCTCGAGCCCGATCACGCCGCCGCCGATCACGACCATCGTCTCGGGCACCTTGGCCAGCTCGAGCGCGCCGGTGCTGTCGACGACGATCTTCTGATCGACCTCGACGCCGGGCAGCGGCGTCACCGACGAGCCGGTGGCGATGACGATGTTCTTGGCGCGCACCGAACGATCACCGACCTGCACCGTATCGGCGGCGGTGAAAGCGGCGTGGCCCTTGATCCACTCGACCTTGTTCTTCTTGAACAGGAAGGCGACGCCCCCCGTCAGCCCCTGCACCGCGTCGCGGCGCTGCGCGTGCATCTGCTCGAGATCGAGCTCGACCTGGACCTTGATACCGAGCTTGGCGAAATCGCCGTTGGTCGCGTGATCGAACATCTCGGAGGCGTGGAGCAGCGCCTTGGACGGGATGCAGCCGACGTTGAGGCAGGTGCCGCCGAGCGTCTCGCGGCTCTCGACGCACGCGGTCTTCAAGCCCAGCTGCGCCGCGCGGATCGCCGCGACATAGCCGCCGGGGCCCGAGCCGATCACCAGGACGTCGAAATCATAGTCAGCCAT
>CAXTVK010000142.1:0-5696 GCA_964247655.1 uncultured Sphingomonadaceae bacterium
GCTTCTCCTTGGTGAGCAGGCCCGCGAGATTGCCGCCGAGCTTCTCGGTCGTGCGGCGGAAGCCCGCGGCGAGCTTGTCGTGCCAAATCACGGTGTGCGAGACGCGTTTCGGGGCTTCTGGGGTGTCGTTCAAAACGGGTGGTCCTTGTTGTTCCCCCGCGCAGGCGGGGGCCCAGGCCGGCGCTGGAACTGGACCCCCGCCTGCGCGGGGGAACGGGTGGTCATGCGATATCTCCCACCAACATGCCGTCCTCGACATGCGTGACGCGCATCGTCGCGACGTCGCCGCGCCGGATGCGGTTGGTGCGGGCGCCCCAGGGCGCTGCGCCGGATGCGAGCCGGATGGGCGCATAGTTGCCGGCATGGCCGCGGCCGTCGAGCCGCTCGACCAGCACCGATTGCTCGGTGCCGACCAGCGTCTCCAGCCACGCCGCGCGCCTGGCGTCGGCGGCGTCGCGTAGGCGGGCGGCGCGCGCGCGGATCGTCGCGGCGTCGTGCTGCGGCATGCGCGCGGCGGGGGTGCCGGGGCGGGGCGAAAAAGGGAAGATGTGGCCGAGCACGATGTCGCAGTCGCCCAGCAGCGCGAGCGTATTGCGGGCCTGCGCCTCGGTCTCGGTGGGGAAGCCGGCGATAAGGTCGGCGCCGATCGCGATCTCGGGCCGCGCGGTCTTGAGCCGCTCGACCATCGCGACCGACTGCGCGCGCGTATGGCGGCGCTTCATGCGCTTGAGCACCATGTCGTCGCCCGCCTGCAGCGACAGGTGGAGATGCGGCTGGAGGCGCGGCTCCTGCGTCAGCAACTCGAACAGGCGGTCGTCGATCTCGATCGAATCGAGCGAGGAGAGGCGGAGGCGCGGCAGGTCGGGCACCAGCGTCAGCACGCGCTCGACCAGTGCCCCGAGTGTTTGCGAACCGGGGAGATCGGGGCCGTAGCTGGTGGTGTCGACGCCGGTCAGCACGACCTCCCTATACCCTTCCGCGACGAGCGACCGGATGCGCTCGATCACCCCGCCGGCGGGGACCGAACGGCTGGGCCCTCGCGCGTAAGGAATGATGCAGAAGGTGCAGCGATGATCGCACCCGGTCTGCACCTCGACGAACGCGCGCGCACGCGTGCCGAAGCCGGCGGCGAGATGCGGGGCGGTGTCGGTCGCGGCGAGGATGTCGGAGACGCGGATCTTGGCGGCGCCCGAACCCCCACCACCGTTCGTCCTGAGCGACGTCGAAGGACCGGCTTCGAGCGCGGCGCCTGCAACACGCACTTCGACTGCGCTCAGTGCGAACGGGGAGGGGAGAGCGCTCCCACCAAATCCGTTCGTCCTGAGCGAAGTCGAAGGATGTGCTGCGGGCGCAGCGCCTGTGTCGCGCACTTCGACTTCGCTCAGTGCGAACGGGGAGGGGGGCGTGATGTCAGAAAACCCGTTCGTCCCGAGCGTAGTCGAGGGACCGCTATCGGGCGTCGCGCTTGGGTCCGGTCCCTCGACTGCGCTCGGGACGAACGGCGGAAGGAATGAACCCGCCGCCCGCTTCTCCCGGTTCCCCACCACCGCGCTGACCTCGGGCATGCGTGCGAACATCCCCGGATCGATCTGCGCCGCGCACCCCGTCACCACGATCCGCGCTTCCGGCCGCCGCTTGGCCGCAGCGCGGATCGCCTTGCGCGCCTGGCGGACCGCTTCGCCCGTTACCGCGCAGCTGTTGACGATGACGAGGTCGTCTTCGCCTGCCGCGAGCCCGCGCATGGCCTCGCTCTCGGCGGCGTTGAGGCGGCAACCCAGCGTGATCAGTTCGGGGCCGCTCATGCGGGGAAGGCGTCGAGGTCGAGTTCGCCGGTGAAGACGTGGGTCGCGGGCCCGGTCATCCGGATCGTGCCGCCGGCATGCCAGTCGATCGTGAGGTCCCCACCGGGCAATGCCACGGTGACGCCGCTCTTCGCCCGCCCCGAGCGGATCGCGGCGACCGCGGTCGCGCACGCGCCGGTGCCGCAGGCGAGCGTGAGGCCGGCGCCGCGCTCCCATACGCGCAGCCGGATGCGGTCGGCGCTCTTGATCGTCGCGAAGCTGACGTTGACGCGCTCGGGGAAGATCGGGTCGTGCTCGATCGCAGGTCCGATCGTCGCGAGGTCGAGCGTATCGATGTCGGACACAAAGAAGATCACATGCGGATTGCCGACGCTCAGCGCGATCGGCGCCGCGATCGGCGCGAGCCCGTCCCACGCCAGCGGTAGCGCGGCGGTGTCCATCGGATAGGCGAGCGGCACTGCGTCCCAGTCGAAGCGCGGCGCGCCCATGTCGACGCTCGCGCCGCCCGCAGTCGCCTCGCCCGACACGATACCGCCCAGCGTCTCGATCGAGGGCGCGCCGCCGATCAGCATCGCCACGCAGCGCGTCGCATTGCCGCAGGCTTCGACCTCGCCGCCGTCGGCGTTCCAGATCCGCATCCGCGCGTCGGCGATCGTCGAGCGTTCGATCAGGATCAACTGGTCGCAACCGATGCCGGTATGCCGGTCGGCGATGGCCTGCGCCCGCGCCGGAGATACGGCGATGTCGTCCTGACGCGCGTCGAACACGACGAAGTCGTTGCCCAATCCGTGCATCTTGTGGAAGCGCTGCGCCATCGCGCGCGATCTAGGCAGTGGGTCGCCCCAAGTCCACTATATGCGGCTCCCGCCTGCGCGGGAGAACGGTAGCGTCAGGCGCGCAGCGCCGCCGGTCCCTCGCTGTCGATCGGCGTCGACCCTCGCGCCGACGGCAGCAGCCCACGTTCCGCCAATAGGCGACGCGTCGCACCGATCGGGAGCGGCTTGCCGAAATGCCAGCCCTGGCCCCTCGCGCAGCCCATCGCGCGCAACTGATCTTGGATCGCCGCGTCCTCGACCCCCTCGGCGGTGACGGGCAGCCCGAGGCTGGCGCCGAGCTTGACGATCGCATCGACGATCGCGGCGGATTCGCGGTCGCGCGTCATCGCGACGACGAAGCTCTTGTCGATCTTGATCCGGTCGAACGGCAGCGCGCGCAGATGCGCGAGGCTCGAATAGCCCGTGCCGAAATCGTCGAGCGCCAGGCGGATGCCCTGGTTCTTGAGGCTACCGACGATCGACTGTGCCAGACTCAGGTTGGCGAACAGCGCGCTCTCGGTGATCTCGATTTCGAGCCGGCTCGCGGGAAAGCCCGTCTCGACGAGCAGCTTGACGACCTTCTGCGCGAGCCACGGGTCCTTGAGCTGTGCGGGCGACAGGTTGACCGACAGCGTGATCGACGGATCCCAGTCGCGCGCCTCGACGAACGCGCGGCGCATCACCGAGGCCGAGAGCTCGGCGATCAGCCCGCATGCCTCCGCGGCGGCGATGAACTGGTCCGGCGCGACGACGCCTCGGCCCGGATGCTCCCAGCGTGCGAGCATCTCGAAGCCGATCACTGCGCCGGTCGCCAGATCGACCTGCGGCTCGTAATAGGGGACGAACTGGCCGAGCGGGATGCCGTCGCGGATGCCCGTCTCGGTCGCGTTGCGCGAGACCAGCTCCCGCTCCATCGTCGCGTCGAACCAGACATGGCGCCCGCGGCCGGCGGCTTTCGCCCCCTGCGCCGCGATGTCGGCGCGGCGCAGCAGTGCCTCGACGCCGTGACAGTCCGGCCCGGACCGCGCGATCCCGATCGAGCCGCCGATATGTGCGGTGATGCTGCCGGCGACGATCGGTTGTGCGAGCGCGCCGACGATATAGTCGGCGATCGCATCGATCGTGCTCGCGTGACGCGGATCGTAGGGGAGCAGCAGCGCGAATTCGTCGCCGTCGAGCCGACCCGCGAGCGCCGAGGCCGGCAGCGCGCGGCGCAGAAGGTCGGTCGCGGCACGCAGCACGATGTCGCCGGCGAGGTGGCCGTGGATTTCGTTGACCGACTTGAAATGATCGAGATCGACGATCAGCAGCGCGACCGCCTTGTCGCGGCGGAGCATCTGCGCGATCGTCGCGTCGCCGTCGTCGACGAACGCGTGGCGATTGAGCAGGCCGGTGAGGGCGTCGTGACGGGGGGGCGTGCCGCCACGCGGCTGCCTGCTGTCGCGCAGGCCGGTCGTGCCCGCAAGCTCGCGGTAGCGTCGCCAGCCGAACAGGATCAGCGCGAGGCTGAGCAGCAGGCTGTCCATCAGCAGACGATCGCTGGTGGCGGGGCCTTGCGCATGGCTGCTGTGGCCGAGCAGGCGTTCGAGTGCGGCGACGTAGCGCCACCCAACGGTCGCGAGAAGCGCGAGCGCCGCGACTAGCACGCCGCCGGCGATCGCATCGCGACGCGCCCGCGACATCGCCTTGAAGGCGGATACCGCGCCACGCGGGCCGGACTGAACTGACATCGGTGCCTGTTCCTCGTATCGGCGAAGACCTGTTTGCGCGCGCAAACATCTACAAGCGGTAAAGATGTCGGCAGCCGCACGGTCGCCACGACGGTTGCTTTCGCCGGCGCGCTCGTCTATCCGATCCGCGATCGTTCCGACAGGTTCGTGATGGCTCCAGCGCCTGGTCTCGGACCGTGCGCCCGCCGGCCGGCGAGTTTCGCCCGCCGGCGTTTTGTGCGTTGGGCCCGTCGCGCTACCCCAGGACACAGGAGCAACGCGTATGTTCGAGAGTCTGAGCGAAAGGCTGGGTGGAGTTTTCGACAAACTCCGCGGTCGCGGCGCGCTGAGCGAAGCGGACGTGCGTGCGGCGCTGCGCGAGGTGCGGATCGCGCTGCTCGAGGCCGACGTCGCGCTGCCCGTGGTGCGCGATTTCGTCGACAAGGTGACCGAGGCCGCGATCGGCCAGTCGGTGCTGCGCTCGATCACGCCCGGCCAGCAGGTGGTCAAGATCGTCAACGACGCGCTGACCGAGATGCTCGGCTCGGAAGCCTCCGATCTCCAGCTCGACGTCACCCCGCCCGCGATCGTGATGATGGTCGGCCTGCAGGGCTCGGGCAAGACGACGACCACCGCCAAGATCGCCAAGCGCCTGCGCGAGAAGGGCCGCAAGAAGGTCCTGCTCGCCTCGCTCGATGTCAATCGTCCGGCGGCGCAGGAGCAGCTCGCGGTGCTCGGCGTGCAGGCCGAAGTCGCGACGCTGCCGATTGTCGAGGGCCAGCAGCCCGTCGACATCGCACGGCGCGCCTTGAATGCGGCCAAGTTGCAGGGCTTCGATGTCCTGATCCTCGACACCGCGGGGCGCCTGCACGTCGATCAGGCGTTGATGGACGAGATGAAGGCGGTCGCCGACGTCACCAGGCCTACCGAGATCCTGCTCGTCGTCGATGCGCTCACGGGCCAGGACGCGGTCAACGTCGCCAAGAACTTCTCCGACCAGGTGCCGCTCACCGGCGTCGTGCTGACGCGGATGGACGGCGACGCCAGAGGCGGCGCGGCGCTGTCGATGCGCGCGGTCACCGGCAAGCCGATCAAGTTCGTCGGCACCGGCGAGAAGCTCGACGGGCTCGAGCTGTTTCAGCCGAGCCGTGTCGCTGGCCGCATCCTCGGCATGGGCGACGTCGTATCGCTGGTCGAGCGCGCCGCCGAGAACATCAAGGTCGAGGATGCCGAGAAGCTCGCGGAGCGGATGTCGAAGGGGCAGTTCGATCTCAACGACCTGCGCAGCCAGCTCACCAACATGCGCAAGATGGGTGGCCTCGGCGCGCTCGCCTCGATGCTGCCCGGCATCGCCAAGGTGAAGAACGCGA
>CAXTVK010000143.1:0-5669 GCA_964247655.1 uncultured Sphingomonadaceae bacterium
CGACGAACGCGATCGGATCGACGTCCGATCCCTTCCAGCGCATCACGAGCAGTTGTGCCTCGCGCCGCGAGCCCTGCGACACGCCGAGCAGCGCGCCCATGCCGAGCTTCGCCATCTCGGCCTCGCCGAGCACCTCGATCTCGACGCCGGCGGCGGTCAGCGGCCCGCGCACGCGCTCGACGAAACTTTCCGGATAGATGATGTTGGCGGGCTCGGTGACCAGTTCGCGGGTCAGGAAGATGCCGTCGGCGATCGCCTTGAGGGACTTCCAAGCGGCCTCGGCGCCCTCGCCCGCGCCGACGATCACGAGATCGGTGAGGCTCGGCTTCTGGCTCGCCTTGAGCTTAGTCCGGTAGAGATCATAGCGCCAGTTGCGCAGCAGCGCACCGAACGCGATCCGCGCCGCGCGCTCGCCACCGGTGCGGTGACCGGTGAGATCGACGACCAGCGTCGTCTCGCCCGAAAGCTGCAGCTTGGCGACCAGCGCGCCACCGGCTCGCTCGTAGGCGGCGTCCGAATCGCCGGCGCCGAGCCCCGCAAGCACGACGCGGCGGGTCTCGGCACCGTCGGGCGCGAACAGCTCGACCACCGAACCGGCATCGCCCTCGAACCGCGTCGCGGCGGCGGCGCGACGGACGAATTCGACCGCGTCGGCAGGCAGCGCGGCGAGCCGGGCGGCATCGGGCGCGCCCGATGCGAGCGGCAGCGCGAGCACATAGGCACCATCGGGGCGGCGGTCGGCGAAGCGCACGTTCATCGGATTGGGAAACCTCCTTGGGTGGCGCCGGACGGCGTCGTGCGGGGCATATGGCAAGCCCGGCGCGATGGCGCCACCCCCACGCTCGTCGCATTGCGCGTCGCAGGACATTGCGGAGCCGGCGCGGCAATGCGATAGGCCCGCCAAAGCGATGCCGATCGGGCTCCGGGGGACGTGTGATTACCAGCTGCCCGATACTGACGACGCATCGCCACGGGGTTGCCACCGCCTTGCCGCTGGTGCTCGCGTTGATGGCATCCCCCGCGTTCGCCCAATCGACGCCGTTGGTCTCCGCCCCGATGCAGTCGGCGGACCCAGCGGTGGCGCCGATATCGGTCGCCGATCCCGTATTCGGTGCGCGCGACGATGGCCGCCCCGCGCTCGTCGATCCCACCGTGCCGAACCTCACTGTCGCGGGCATCGACAAGCCGCTCGGCGACAACGAGGCCGCATTCACCGCGAACACGCTCGATTACGACTACAAGGCGCATCAGGTGGTCGCCACCGGCGACGTCCGGATGGTCCGCCAGGGCGACCGTCTGCGCGCCGACAAGGTGGTGTGGAACCGCGACACCGACGAGGTCCACGCGATCGGCAACGTCGCCATCGCCAATCCGCAGGGCGACGTCTCCTACGGCGACGACGTCGTGCTGACCAACGCGCTGAAGGACGGCGTCGCGCAGGACATGCTGCTCGTGCTCGAAAATGGCGGGCGGATGGCGGCGCTGCGCGGTGTACGCAAGGACGGCGTCTATACGTTGAGCAAGGCAGCCTACACGCCGTGCGACGTCACCACGAGCAAGAACTGCCCCAAGAACCCGATCTGGAAGATCACCGCGCAGCGCGTGGTCTACGATCCGACCAAGCATCGGCTCTCCTACCGCGACGCGCGGCTGACCTTCCTCGGCGTGCCGATCCTGTGGTTGCCCGCCTTCTCGCATCCCGATGGTTCCGGCCAGGGCGGCTCGTCGGGTCTGCTGGTGCCGGACGTGAGCTACAACAAGCGCAACGGCCTTATGGTCGCGACGCCCTATTACATCCAGTTCGCGCCCAATCGCGACCTCACCATCACCCCTTACGTCTTCACCGCGGTCGCGCCGATGATCGAGGCCGAATATCGCTCGCTCGGGCCGACGGGCGCGTGGCGCGTGCAAGGTTACCTGACCGACAGCACGCGGTCGCCCAACGACACCACGGTCGGCTCGCGCGACGTGCGCGGCTATATCGAGGCCAACGGCACCTTCCAGCTTGGCCCCGACTGGACGCTTACCGCCTCACTGCGCGCCGTGACCGACAAGACGTTCCTCCAGCGCTACGATCTCAATTACGACGATCGGCTGCGATCGGTGGTGAAGGCGGAGCGGATCGACGCCGACAGCTATCTGTCGATCGCCGGCTGGGAATTCGAGACGCTCGTGCCCGGCGCCAAGCAATCCGCCGAGCCGATCGCGATCCCGGCGATCGACTATCGGCTGCGCGTTCCCGAAAACCTGCTCGGCGGCACCTTCACCCTCCAGGCCAACACGCTTGGCATCACGCGCACGCAGGGCGAGGACATGCAGCGCGCGTTCGTCAGCGCGCAGTGGGAGAAGTGGCTGCTTACCCCGCTCGGGCAGCAGGTCACCTTCACCGCGCTCGGTCGCGGCGACCTCTACCACAGCTCGGACAATGCCGACACGACCACGCTGATCTACCAGGGGCAGCCCGGCTGGCAGACGCGCGCGATCGCCGCCGCCGCGATCGACGTTCGCTGGCCGTTCGTCGGCGATTTCCTGAGCGGCACGCAGACGCTGACGCCGCGCGTCCAGATCGTCGCCTCCCCGCACACCAAGAACCTCGCCATACCCAACGAAGATTCGCGTGCGATCGATCTCGACGACACCAACCTCTTCGCGATCAACCGCTTCCCCGGCTACGATCGCTGGGAGGACGGCACCCGCGTCACCTTCGGCGCCGAATATACGCTCGACGTGCCGCATTTCTCGCTGCGCTCGCAGATCGGCGAGAGCTACCGGCTGAGCGACCGCTCGACGATCCTGCCCGACGGCACCGGCCTGTCCGACAAGCTCTCCGATATCGTCGCGCGCGCAACCGTGCGCTACGGCAGCTTCGTCAGCGTCACCGAACGCATCCGCGTCGATCACGACAGTTTCGCGATGCGCTCCAACGAACTCGACGCGACGCTGGGTAGCCAGCAGACCTATCTCGAGATCGGCTATCTCGATCTCAATCGTCATATCAGCCCGACGATCGAGGATCTGCGCGATCATCAGGAAGTCCGGCTGGGCGCGCGCCTGGCGATCGGCAAGCGCTGGTCGCTCTACGGATCGACGACGCTCGATCTCACCGGCAACAAGGATGATCCGACGCTAGATCCCGAGATCGACCAGGACGTCGATCCGGTCCAGTCGCGCGTCGGGATCGACTATTCGGACGACTGCTTCGAACTTAGCGTCAACTGGCGCCGCGACTTCACCTCGATCGGCGACGCGCGCCGCGGCAGCACGATCCAGTTCCGGCTGGCGTTCAAGAACCTCGGCCGCTGACGCCCCGATTTGGCCGGAGCCTCGTCGCCCGCCGGTCGAAACGCTTTGCGCTTCCACCTTCGGCGATCTGGCCCTAAAGCCTGCATTCATCGAGGACATGCGAGATGCTCGCCGAATGCCGCAACGACAGCGGCGACGGGGCGCGACGCGGGCGGGAACTGAGGACAAGCGTGATCACCACATCGAGGATCATCAAGCCGCGCATTGCGGCGCTATGCCTGGCAGCGATACTTGCCATGGGCGCGGGCGGTCACGCGATCGCGCAGAGCGACAGCCAGAGCCCCGACGACAGCCCGACCGATTCCGGCGCGATCGATACCCCGCTCAACCTGCCCAACGACGTCGCCGTGTTCGGCAAGTTCGATCCGACCGTCCGCAAGGCGACTGCGATCGTCAACGGGTTCATCATCACCGACACCGACGTGGATCAGCGCCTCAACCTCGTTCTCGCCGCCAATGCGCAGGTCGTGAGCGCCGAGGAACGCGACCGGCTTCGGCTGCAGGTGCTGCGCAACCTGATCGACGAGGCGCTGGAAATCCAGGAAGCCAAATCCAACGACGTCACCGTCGGCAGCGCCGATATCGACACGACCTTCGCGCGTGTCGGCGGCCAGTTCAAATACACGCCGGCTCAATTCTCGACCTTCCTCAAGACCAAGGGCGCGTCGGCATCGACGATGCGTCGCCAGATCGAGGCCGAACTCGCATGGCAGCGCGTGCTGGATCGCAAGGTGCAGCCATTCGTCAACGTCGGCGACGACGAGGTGAAGCAGGTCATCGCACGGCTGAATGCGTCGAAGGGCACCAAGGAATATCACGTCGGCGAGATATTCCTGTCCGCGACGCCGTCGACCGATGCGCAGGTGCACGCGAACGCGGACAAGATCATGGATCAGATCCGCAAGGGCGGCAGCTTCGTCGCCTATGCGCGGCAATATTCGGAAGCGTCGACCGGCGCGGTCGGCGGCGATCTCGGCTGGGTCCGCGCGGGTCAGCTTCCCGACGCGATCGCGCAGACGCTGCCGCAGATGCAGCCGGGCACCGTGGCGCCGCCGGTCGGCGTTCCCGGCGGCTATTCGATCATCGCGTTGCAGGACGTGCGGCAGGTGCTCACCTCCGATGCCCGCGATGCGTTGCTCAGCCTCAAGCAGATGACGATGTCCTTCCCCAAGGGCACGTCGCAGGCGGTCGCGTCGCCGCGCGTCGCCGCGTTCGCCGAAGCGACGCAGAAGATGGCGGGCTGCGGCGCGGCGAAGGACGTCGCGGCCAAGTTCGACGCCGAAGTGGTCGAGAACGACAATATCAAGATCCGGGACCTTCCCCCGCAACTGCAGAACCAGATGACCGCGCTCTCGATCGGCCAGTCGACCAGCCCGTTCGGCTCGGTCGAGGATGGCGTGCGCGTGCTCGTGCTGTGCGGCCGCGACGATCCGCAAAGTTCGGACGCGCCGTCGTTCGATGCGATCTACAACCAGATGGAGCAGGCGCGCGTCGATCAGCGGGCCCGCCGCTATCTGCGCGATCTGCGCCGCGACGCGGTGATCGAATACAGATGAGCGGCCCGCTCCAGCCGATCGCCGTTTCGATCGGCGATCCGGCCGGAATAGGCCCCGAAGTGCTCGCCAAGGCGTGGACGCTGCGCGACGAGCAGCGGCTGTCGCCTTTCTTCGCGATCGGCGACCGCCGCTCGATCGCGGCGGTATGGAGCGGCCCGTTGCGGAGGATCGGCGCACCCGACGAAGCGGTCGCCTGCTTCGGCGACGCGCTGCCGATCATGGAGGTCGAAGACGCCGGCGAGATCGCGCCCGGCGAACCCAACATGCCCGGCGCGCGCTGCGCGATCGCCAGCCTCGAAATCGCGGTCGGTCTAGCGCGCGAAAATGCGGTGTCGGCCATCGTGACGGGACCTGTCGCCAAGGCCGCGCTCTATGCAGCGGGCTTCACGCATTCGGGGCAGACCGAGTTCGTCGCCGAGCGCTGCGGCGTCGCATCGGGCAACGTCGCGATGATGCTCGCGGGGCCGACGCTGCGCACGGTGTGCATCACGACGCACGTGCCGCTCGCCGAGGTCTCGGCCTTGCTCAGCGTCGAGCTCGTGGTGGCGCGCGCGCGCGTCGCGGCGCGCGGGCTGCAGCGTGACTTTGGGATCGAGCATCCGCGGATCGCGCTCGCGGGCTTCAACCCGCATGCCGGCGAAGGCGGCGCGCTGGGCCGCGAGGAGATCGAGATACTGCTGCCTGCGCTCGAGCAACTGCGCGACGAGGGTATCGACATCGTCGGGCCGCTCGCGGCGGACACGATGTTCCACCCCCGCGCCCGCGCGCGCTACGATGCGGCTTTGTGCACCTATCACGACCAGGCGCTGA
>CAXTVK010000144.1:0-5647 GCA_964247655.1 uncultured Sphingomonadaceae bacterium
AATTCCCAGCCAAGCCGCTGTGATCACTGAGTTTTCAGGATCATGTCCCAGCAACCGTGCACCAGAGTGTGCCACAGGCTGGGGCACAGCTGGGGCGTGCGGCCATGCAGCATGTGTTTCGTCGAGGTCACATTTTCTGGTGGCGACGACAGCTTCGACTCTCCGGTGGCCGCCTGATGGCAACCGCTACCTACCTCTTGCAGGATAGGTCTGAGCGGCGTGGGACTTCGATCCCTGTGCGATGCCGTTGGACTTGGCCCGCAACAGGACCTCCGCGCCTCGGAAAGCTCTCGTACCGTCCGTTTCAAGGCTCACGGCTGACCGGTAAGCTGAGCACGAAGCTGGCACCGGTCGAGCCTTGTCGCAGTTCGATTGAGCCACCAGCGGATGCGAGCAAATCCGCGATGTCGCGAACAGTATCGGAGCAAGCCGACCGGCTGCAATGACTGCCTCTGGTGCTAGTACACTGGTGGATGGCCAAGGATTGGGATGTTCGGGCAGCACCGACGCCATGCGAAGGTCGATGGTCGAGAGCGTGCCACCTGCTACGCCGTCCGGATCGACCAGCTGCGACGGCGCCGGCTCCGAGATCTTCTTCGCGCCCGGCCAGTCGGCCGTCGCGACGGTCGACAGCGCTACGGCCTGTGCAACCAGCTCGGCCTCGGTCTGGCGCATCAGCGTGTTCTCGTACACGCGCAGGAATAGCGCATCGAAGCCGGGCAAAGCCGCCACAGCCACGAAGGCCAGCAGCAGGATCGTGCGGAGCCTGAGGCGTGACCGGTGCCGTCGGATCGGCGCCTTGATCACCTGATCCACCTGCACGACGAAGCGGAAGCCTTGATAGGGATCGCTGCGCGTCATCTCACAACCCCGCGAAGGGATCGTGGGATTGGCCGCCGCGCATCCGGTTGACGCTCGATATCTCGCGGCACCAGCGGCGGCGCTCGCAATGCGGCATCGTCATCAGCGTCTCGCTGCTCCAGTGGAAATGCGAGGCGATGAAGGACATTTCCCCGTAAAGATCGGCCACGGGGTAGGCCATCAGGCTTCCCCCAACGTGGGCATGCCTCCCGCCATGCGGCCGCCGACGGCCCCCGCACCGGCCATTTCGGGGATGCCCTCGGGCTCCTCGGCCGCGTTGATCTCCTCGTAGAAGCGACGCAGATGCTCGAGATCGCAGGCGAACAGCGATTCGACGATCTGCGTGTCGATATGCGGCACCCCGCCGAGCCTGGTGACGACGCGCGCGAGAATGATGATCGTCAGATAGGCGGGATTGGTCTGCACGCGCGGATCGCGCAGCGGCAGGATCTCGTCCGCGGCGGTGGCGAGGCGCATCACGCCGTGCCGGTGGAGGATGCCGGTCTCGTCGACATAGCCCTTGGGCAGCGTGAAGGCGTAGTCGGTCCGGAAAGCCGGCGTCGCGGTGCGGTCCATCGTGGAGCTCCTGTCAGCGGGTGCGTTCGATGCCTTCGTTCACCAGCTCGAGCAGCTCGATGAACACCTCGTTGCCCTTGCCGTTGAGATCGCTCGGGTCGTATTTGGTCGGCCACGCCTCGGAGACGAGGAAGCTCGCCTTGTCGGCGCCGGATTCGTCGATGACGACGATCTTCACATGCTTGCGCGCATCCTTGATCCCGCCGCCCAGCACCTTCTTGTGCCACTCGTAGAGCTCGGTGGAATCGGTCACGCCCCATTTGAGCGTGATCGTCCCGTATTTGCTCAGCCCCGGAAGCTTGCGGACATGCGTGGGATCGGTGCCCTCGCGGTAGTCGATCGGCTCGGTGGTGGTCTCGCCGATCATCACCTCGCTGAAATAGCCCTGCGTGATCTGGTCGATTTCGACCCGGAACCGCATGTTCCGGATGGGATCGTTGCGCGCCATGATGGAACTCCCTGGATGCGGCTCAGGCCTGGGCCTCGGCGGTATTCTGGTAGATTTGGAATACGACGAATTCGGCCGGGCGCACCGGCGCGATGCCGATCAGGCAGATCAGCCGGCCGTTCAGGATATCGTCCTGCGTCATCGTCGAGCGGTCGCAGGTGATGGTGAAGGCCTCGTCCTCGGTCCTCCCCATCAGCGCGCCGTTGCGCCACTGGGTGCGCAGGAACAGGCAGATCGTATCCTTCACGCGCCCCCACAGGCGCTCGTCGTTCGGCTCGAACACGATCCATTGCGTGCTGTCGTAGATCGAATGTTCGAGGAAGATGAACAGCCGCCGCACGCTGATGTAGCGCCACAGCGAATTGTCGCTCAGCGTGCGCGCGCCCCACACCTGGATGCCGCGCCCGGGAAATTTGCGGATCGCGTTGACGCTGCGTGGGTTGAGCACCTCCTGCGCGTTGGTATCGACATAATATTCGAGATCGAAGACGCCGTTCAGCGTGTCGTTGGCGGGCGATTTCCACACCCCGCGCGCGACATCGGTGCGCGCGTAGAGCCCCAGCACGTGGCCGCTCGGCGGGATCTTCTTCTTCGCGCCGGTCTTGAGGTCGCTGACATAGACCCAGGGGTAGTAATAAGCGGCATATTGCGTGGTCAGATCGGTGCGCGGATCGATCGCGCCGGCATCGCCCAGCGACGGCGCGCAATCGAGCACCGCGAAGCGGAAATGGTTCAACTCGCAGTGATTGAAGATCGCCTGGCAGGTGGGGACATTGGTGATCCCGGGCGCCCCGCCGAAATCGCGGCGTCACGGTCGTGCTCGACGCGGATTCGTCCAGCCTGACGAAGATGCGGTTGCCCGAAGCGCCCGGCCCGCTCGCCAGCAGATCGAGCCCGCCGACCTGCAGTTCGGCGGTCGTGGCGTCGCCCGGGGTCAGTCGGCAGATATAGGCGCGGCGGCCGCCATTCTCGAAGAAGCCGCTCACGCCGTACGGCAGGAATTTGTTGGCGCCGAAAGTGCCGCCGAAATAGCGGCGATAATCGTTGAAGCTGGTGACCAGCAGCGGCTGCGTCGGGCGGCGTTCCGCCTCGCCTAGGAAGGCGGCGGTGCTGGTCGCGACGCCTTCGATCGGCCGCGGGCCACGCTCGATTTCCTCGATGAAGACGCCGGGTGCGAGATATTCGGGCATGCGTGCCTCCGTGCAAATGGGGGTGGCGGGATCAGCGCGTGAGCGGTTCGGATTTCTGCTTGGCCTCGGTCACCCAGCCGCCGTCCTTGAGCGTGTCGAAGCGCTGCTTGGACGAGGCGATGTCGTCGGGCGCGAGCTTGAACGTCGCCTCGGCGTCGGCCTGCGCGGCGGCCGCCGTCTGCCATTCGCCGAGCACATCCGCGCGCTTCGCCGCGGCATCGGCGGCGGTGGCGACGACATACAGGCTGCCGTCGCTGTCGTTGCGCTTGGCGCCGATCGTCAGCAGGTCCTTGAGATCGGGATAGCCGGCCAGCTTGGCGGCGACCTTGTCGACCGTCTTCTGGACCGTCGTGTCGAGATCGGGCAGCAGTTGGAGATGCTTCGGCGCGATCTCGAACCAGAAGCTGGTGATCGCGGTGAAGCGGTTGATGTCATTGTTGATGTCGGCGTTGAGCTTGTCGATCTTGTCGGCATATTGCCCGATCTGCGCGGTGATCTTGTCGATCGGCGCCGACCAGTCGGCATAGCGCGCGGCCCACGTCTTGGTCGTCGCCTGCGCGTCGGCGCGCGCCCTCTCCAGCTCGCCCATCGGCGTCGTGAGCTTGTTCCGCCGGTTGCGCCGGCGACGCGTCGAGGCCGACGAACGCGGCGAGCCAGCGATCGAGCGCGGCCCAGCTGATCGACAGTCCGGGCATCTCCTCCTTGCGCGCCGACCAGACCTCCAGCAGGATCCGCGTCGCCTGCTCGACCCAGTCGAGCGCCAGCGCGAGAATGGCGACGTTCGCCGGCGCGACGTCCGCCTCGATCACCGCCGGCAGGCCGCGATGGCGCTCCGGCTTCTCGCGGCGCGACAGGCGGTTGCAGATCGAGAGGATCTTGCCGAAGCCGGCACTCGCCCGGTCCGCATGACCCAGGGCGACGATCACCGTCGCCAGCTCCTCCAGATTGGGATCGAGCAGCATCAAACTGGTGCGTCCGGTCTCGATCGCGACGGTGACGACGGTGAGGTCCGGCTGCGCGTCGCGCGCGCGGTCGGCCGCGTCCTGCGTCATCGCCTCGGGCCCGAGGATCAGCAGGATGTCGATGCCGTCGTTTTGGCGAAGCGCCGCGTCGATCTGGTCGAGCGCAATCGGGTCGCGCGGCGCCAGCTCGATGTCGTCGCGCCTGCGCAGCGCGTCGATGATCCGATCGAGCGGATCGTCCGCCCCCAGCTTCATGATCATCAGACGGACTTGCGCCACCCGGCACCCCCAATCGTCGGCGCGGGGAATGTGCGGGGGCGCGGTGCGGACCGATATGGAGCGGGACGATCCATCGGCGGCCGCGACCGGACGATCGGGCTCGGATCGAGGCCCGAACGGGCCTATGGACGCAAAGGACTAGATCGTCGGTCTAGATCGAATCGTCGGTCGGGATCGAAGGGGCGGTCGCCGCCGCTCAGCCCCGCCGCCGGTTCAGCCAGCTTTTTATTCGGACGCCGCGCCCGCCACGCGCTCCGGGCCTGGGCCCCGGCGTTCGCCGGGGAACGACTAGGGCGTATCGACACTCAGGTGATAGCTGAGACATCCTCCCCCGCCAGGGGGAGGGGGACCATCCGAAGGATGGTGGAGGGGGAGGACGGCGATATCGTATCGAGAGAGCGCCGCCGTCCTCCCCCTCCGTCGCCTTCGGCGCCACCTCCCCCTGGCGGGGGAGGATGATCGAATGTCGATACGCCCTAAGCATTCCCATTCTGATGCTGAATGTCGATCCAGCCGAGGCCCCGCCGCCGGTAGAGCACGATCGGTTCCTGCGTCATCACCGGCTCGTCGTTCTGGTTGAACACCGTCATGCGGCTCTTCACCGATCCCATGTGCGGCTGGCTGCGCGACGGCTTGACCTCGAGCACCTCGGTCTCGCAGCGCAGCACGTCGCCGGGATAGACGGGTTTGAGCCAACGCATCGCGTCGATGCCGACCGCGCCCAGGCTGCCGCCGCCGTCGGGCTCATCCGCGTCGGCCTCCTGCTGGCGCGCGACGACCATCGCCATCGTCATCGCGCAGGTATGCCAGCCGCTCGCCGCGATCCGCTTGAAATGCGTCTTGGCGGCGGCGTCGTCGTCGAGGTGGAAGGGTTGCGGATCATAGGCGGTCGCGAACCGCACCACCTCCTCGCGCGTCACGTCGTAGCGACCAAAACCGATGCGATCGCCGACCACGAAATCCTCGAACCAGGGCATGCTGCTCTCCTTGCCCGATATCGGTAGCAGACCGCCACCGAAGTGCCAAAGCGGAACGAAATCCCCCATGCGCCTGTTGAGCGGCCGTAACGAGATTGGGAGACCGCCATGTCCGACTATCGCAACACCGACGCCGAACCCGCCACGCACACCACCACGATCATCGAGAAGCGCGGCGGCGGCGGCACCGCGCTGATTGCGATCGTGCTGTTGCTCGCCGTGCTGGTCGGCGGCTGGTATCTGTACACGACGGGTAACGCCAAGAGCCAGAAGGACGGCGCGATCGCCGGCGCCGCCGACAGCGTCTCGCGCACCGCCGACAAGGCCGGCGCCGCGATCGACAATTCGCATTGA
>CAXTVK010000145.1:0-5619 GCA_964247655.1 uncultured Sphingomonadaceae bacterium
AGCGGCGATAGGCGGACGAGCTCTGATGCTCGTACCAGCCGCCGAGCTCGATCTGGTGATTGCCGAGATCGACGTGCAGCGTCGAGATCACGCCCTCGCGATCGATGCGATATTCGGTGGTGCGCGTGGCGAGGCCCGAACCGCCGAACTTGGCGCTGAGCTGGGCTGCGGTCAGCGTCGGATAATATTTGGCGAACAGCCCCGGCAGCCCCGCGACGTCGATCGGGCCGGCGACGACGCCGACGCCGTCGTCGTGGTGATAATAGGCCTGGTTGGACCAGCGGATACGATCGCTGACGTTCCAGTCATATTTGATATAGCCGAGATAGTCGGTGCGTTGCGCGTCGCTGTAATAATTGCGGTAGTTGGCGCCCGCCGCCTTGTATGCTCCCGAGGCGAGATACTGCTCCTCGCCCGCGAAATTCGGGTAGAAGAAGGGGCGCGTATAGGGGACGTTGCCCTGCGTCGCGGTGGTGACGACGGTGGCGTCTTCGTTGGGCTCGGTCTTGTCCGAATAGACGCCGTAGATGGTCAGCTTGCCGGTGGCATCGTCGTGGACGAACTTGGCGTCGGCCTGGTAGCCGCCCTGACGGCCCTTGAAGTCCCACGCCTGCGCGTCCTGCCGCACGCCCGAGGCATAGAAGCTGTTGCCGTTGCCGAAGATGCCGCTGTCGATCCGCGCATAGGTGCGGAAGGCGGAGTAGCTGCCGAACGTCTGCTCGACGGTGGCGCCGCGCTCCTTCCTGGGATCGCTCGAATAGGTGTCGATCGTGCCGCCCAAATTGCTGGTCGACGCGGTGCCCAGATCGCCCGCGCCCGAGGCCAATGTTACGCGGCCGACGTCTTCGGAGATGATCGCGCGTTGCGGCGACAGGCCGTTGTAATTGCCGTAGGTCTGGTCGCCGAGCGGAATGCCGTCGAGCGTGTAGCCGAGCTGCCCCGCGCTGAACCCGTGGATGAACAGCGAGATGTTCTGCTCGTTATTGCCCCACGGATCGGCGGTGAGGAAGGTGACGCCGGGCAGCGTCTGGATCGCCTTCAACGGGCTGATGCCGGGCAGGATCTTCTGGATCTCCTTGCCCTCGAGCGTGACCACCGAGCGCGTACGGCGCGACGTGACGACGATCGCCTGATTGGGGTTCGCGTTCGCGTCCGGCGCGTCTTCGGCGGCGGGCTGCGTCGGCTCGGCGGCGGGCGCGACGACGTCGGCCGCATGCGCGCCGGCGATCGGCAGGCCGAAGGCGAAGCTGGCGGAAAGCGCGAGCAAGGTCGGGCGGGATAGATGCATGATGGAGGCCCCTTTTCGTGCTGCCGTGCAGCGTTGGGGGGCGGATAGGCAGACTGCACGTCAGTCTCGTGACGGTTTCGTATCGAGTATGTGACGCCCGCCTGAAACATGAACCGTCCATTCGGGGCTTGGCGGCGTCGCCGTCGGATGGGACAAGCGAGTCGCCGATCGTCGGGCGGCGCGATCCGATACGGCGGCCAGGGATGAAGTGGGGGATCCGATGCGACATCGCTTTCGTGCAGCGTTCGCGCTTCTCGCGTCGGTCTCCGGTGCAACCGCCGCATCGGCCGACAACGCGCTGGCCGCGCCGCAGAACTATGCCTTCCACGGCCAGGCGACGTTCGTGCTGCAGGGCACGCCGGGCTTCGATTCGCCCTATGCCGGCGCCAACAGCCTGACGCCGCACCAGCGCAAGGAGACGATCGACGCGACGCTGTATATCGGCGTGCGGCCGTGGGCGGGCGCCGAGATCTGGGCGAACCCCGAGGTCGATCAGGGCTTCGGCCTGTCCAACACGCTCGGCGTCGCGGGCTTTCCGAGCGCGGAGGCGTACAAGGTCGGCAAGAAACATCCCTATGTGCGGTTGCAGCGCGCCTTCTTCCGCCAGACGATCGATCTCGGCGGCGGGTCCCAGCCGATCGAGGCGAAGGCCAACCAGCTCGGCGGTTCGCAGACCGCCGATCGCATCGTGCTCACCGTCGGCAAGTTCGGCGTCGGCGACGTGTTCGACACCAACAGATACGCGCACGATCCGCGCGGCGACTTCCTCAACTGGTCGCTCGTCGATGCCGGCAGCTTCGATTATGCCGCCGACGCCTGGGGCTATTCGACCGGCGTCGCCGCCGAATGGTATCAGGGGCCGTGGACGCTGCGGGTCGGCGGCTTCAACCTCTCGAAGATCCCCAATGGCGAGACGCTCGAACGCGGCTTCGGCCAATATCAGCTCGACGGCGAGATCGAGCATCGCCACCAGATCGCCGGTCGCGACGGCGCAGTGCGCGTGACGCTGTTCCGCAACCGCGGCCGGTTCGGGCGCTTCGACGACGCGCTCGCGCTCGGTGCCGCGACCGGCACGGCACCCGACACCGACCTCGTCCGCGCGCGCCGCACCCGCATGGGCGCCAGTGTCAACGTCGAGCAGGCGGTGACCGACAGCGTCGGTGTGTTCGCGCGTGCCGGCTTCGCGAACGGCCAGATCGAGCCCTACGACTTCACCGACATCGATCGGACGGCGCAGGCGGGCGTCGCGATCGACGGCAAGCGCTGGGGCCGCGCAGGCGACACGATCGGCATCGCGGGCGTGGTCAACGGCATCTCGAGGACGCACGAGCGCTATCTGGACGCCGGCGGGATCGGCGTGCTGGTCGGCGACGGTCGCCTGCCGCACCCCGGCGCAGAGGCGATCGGCGAGGCCTATTACGACTGGAAGGCGGTCAATGGCGTCGAGATCAGCCTCGACTACCAGCTCGTCGGCAACCCCGGCTACAACCGCGACCGCGGCCCCGCCAACGTCTTCGCGCTACGGCTGCACGGCGAGTTCTGACGCGCCGCCTGCCTATTGCAGCACCAGAAAATCTGGCGAAGCCGCCCGCGCCCGTTCTAGAGCAAGCTGCGCTAGACCGGCACCGTCGTTGCGACCCCGGGCTTGACCCGGGGGAAGCAGTCTAGCGCTACGAGCGCCGGGCCTGGATTGCTTCGTCGCTACGCGCCTCGCAATGACGGCGGCGCTGACGTAACGCACGATGCTCTAGGCTGCATCCGATACGTCGGGGGCGACGAGGAGGGGAACGGCAATGGCAGGGCGCTGGCGGGCAACGATGGCGTGGATCGCGGCGGCATTGCTCGCGGCCTGCCCCGCCCCCTCGCTGGCCAAATGCGGCGTCGAGCAGATGCTCGAACTCAAGGTCACCATGTCCGGGATGCAGCCGCTGGTGTCGGCCAAGATCGACGGCGCCGACGTGCAGTTCGTCGCCGACAGCGGCGCCTTCTTCAGCACGCTGTCGCCGGGAAGCGCCGCCGAGCTTCAGCTGCGGCTGACGCCCGCTCCCTCGTGGTTCTACGTCCGCGGGCTGGGGGGCGATGCGACGGCGTCGATCGCCACGGTCAAATCCTTCGAACTTGCGGGCGTCGTCATCCCCAAGGTCCAGTTCCTCGTCGCGGGCAGCGAGGTCGGCGCGATCGGGCTGCTCGGGCAGAACGTGCTCGGCCTCGCCGACGTCGAATATGATCTCGAAGACGGCATGATCCGCCTGATGAAGGCGAAGGATTGCGCCACCGCCAACCTCGCCTATTGGGCGGGCACCAAGCCTGTCTCGATGCTGGGGATCGCGGCGCGCACCGTGCAGCAGCCGCACACCGTCGGCTGGGTGACGCTGAACGGCACGCGCATCCGCGCGATCTTCGATACCGGCGCGGGCACCTCGATCCTGTCGCTGGCCGCCGCCGCGCGCGCCGGCATCCACCCGGACAGCCCGGGGGTGAAACCCGCCGGCTCGACGCGCGGACTCGGCCGCCGCATGGTGCAGACCTGGATCGCGCCGATCGACAGCCTCAAGATCGGCGACGAGGAGATCAAGCGCATCAAGATGCGGATCGGCGACATCGGGCTCGACGACGGCGACATGCTGATCGGCGCCGATTTCTTCCTCTCGCACCGCGTCTACGTCGCCAACGGGCTGCGCCGGCTCTATTTTACCTATGACGGCGGGCCGGTGTTCGACGTCACGCCGCACCGCGTGATGTCGTCCGACGGCACCGAGGAGACGCCGCCGACCAACGATACCGCGATGCCGACCGATGCCGAGGGTTTCAGCCGCCGCGGCGCCGCCTTCGCCGCGCGCCAGCAATATGACCTCGCAATCGCCGACTTCACGCACGCGATCGCGATGGCGCCGACCGAACCGCGCTACGTCTATCAGCGCGCGATGGCGCGGCTCGAGATCAGGCAGCCGCTGTTGGCGACGACCGATCTCAATCGCGCGATCGCGCTTTCGCCGGGCGACGTCGATGCGCGGCTGGTGCGCGCCGCGCTGCGCATCGAAGTGCCCGACAAAGCCGAAGCGCGCGAGGATATCGACGCCGCCGAGAAGATCGTCGCCAAGCCTTCCGACAAACGGCTCGAGATCGGCTCGCTATACGAGCATGTCGATGCCTTCGAGCAGGCGGTCGCGCAATACGACCTGTGGATCCAGACGCACCCCGACGACAGCCGCCGCCCGATCGCGCTCAACGATCGCTGCTGGGCGCGCGCGCAGATGGGTCGCGAGCTCGACAAGGCGCTGGACGACTGCAACGCGGCGCTGCGGGCGCGCCCGCACAGCGCCAACGTCCTCGACAGCCGGGGGCTCGTGCGGTTGCGGATGGGCGATCTCGACAAGGCGATCGCGGACTATGGCGCGGCGCTGGCGACCGCGCCGCAGATGAGCTGGTCGCTCTACGGACGCGGCATCGCCGAGCTGCGCAAGGGCCTCGCGTCCGCGGGCGACGCCGACATCGCCGCGGCGACCAGGATCGATCCGAAGCTGCCCGCCCGCGCGAAGGAACTGGGCGTGGTTCCCTAGGCTAGAGCAGCAGGATGGAATGAGATCGGACGGTGGGTCGGCGTAATCTAATCGCTCTCCAGGCGAGCTTCGTCGCGCTCAGATGACGACCTCGAAACAGGCGCCGCCCAGCTCGCTGCGGGTGAGGCTGATCGCGCCTTCGTGGAGCAGCACGACCTGCCGCGCGAAGCTCAGGCCCACGCCGGTGCCGTCGCGCTTGGTGGTGAAGAAGGGCAGGAACACGTCCTCGACGAGATTGGCGGCGACCCCCGGTCCGTTGTCCGACACCGCGATCCGCACGCGCCCGCCCGGCAGGCGCGCGATCGCCAGGGCGACGCGCGGCGCATCGCTGTGCGCTGTGGCGGCCTCGGCGGCGTTCTTCATCAGGTTGAGCACCACCTGCGTCAGCAGATCGGCATCGCCGTCGATCAGGTCGAGATCGTCCGCGACCACCACGTCGAGCGCGACGCCGGCCGCACGCGGCGTCGCGGTGAACAGCCGCACCAGCTGATCGGCCCAACCGCGCACCGCGAACGGCCGGCGCGTCACCTCGGGTGCGCGGCTGAACGAGCGGTAGGTCTCGACGAAGTGCATGATGCCCTCCGCGCGGCGCGCCAGCGTCTCGACCGCGAGCCGCGCATCGCCGACTGCCTCGTCCTGCCCGTCGTCGATCTCGGCCATCATCTCCGCGGCGCTTGCGGCGAGCGAGGTGACCGGCGTCATCGAATTCATGATCTCGTGCGTCAGCACGCGGACGAGATCGGTCTGCACGGCGATCTCGGCGGCGTTGAG
>CAXTVK010000146.1:0-5609 GCA_964247655.1 uncultured Sphingomonadaceae bacterium
ATCCGCGAGAAGCAGGAGACGACGCGGCAACCCGTGCTCGTCGGCACCGTCTCGATCGAGAAGAGCGAGCTGCTGAGCGAATTCCTCAAGAAGGAAAACGTCGCGCACAAGGTGCTCAACGCGCGCTATCACGAAAGCGAGGCGCATATCGTCGCGCAGGCCGGGCGCCTGGGTGCGGTGACGATCGCGACCAACATGGCGGGCCGCGGCACCGACATCCAGCTCGGCGGCAACCTCGAGTTCCGCATGCTCGACGAGCATCCCGAGCTGGTCGCGGGCACGCCCGACTATGACGCGGTCGCGACCGGCATCGTCACCGAGATCGAGGCCGAGAAGGCGCAGGTGCTCGCCAATGGTGGCCTGTTCGTGCTCGGCACCGAGCGCCACGAGAGCCGGCGCATCGACAACCAGCTGCGCGGCCGCTCGGGCCGGCAGGGCGATCCGGGTCTCAGCCGCTTCTATCTCAGCCTCGACGACGATCTGCTGCGCATCTTCGGCCCGCAGACGCTGTTCGCGCGGATGATGAACAAGAATCTCGAGGACGGCGAGGCGATCATCTCGCCGTGGATCAGCAAGGCGATCGAGACCGCGCAGCGCAAGGTCGAGGCGCGCAACTACGACATCCGCAAGCAGGTCGTCGAATATGACGACGTGATGAACGACCAGCGCAAGATCATCTACGAGCAGCGCGCCGACATCATGGATTCGGCGACCGTCGACGACGTCACCGACGAGATGCGCGGCGAGACGGTGTCGTCGCTGGTCGGCGATGCGTGCCCGGTGGGCTCCTATCCCGAGCAGTGGGACGGCGAGACGCTGCAGACGCGCGTCGCGGACGTGTTCGGCCTGTCGCTGCCCGTGGTCGAGTGGGTGGGCGAGGAGGGCATCGAGCCCGAGACGCTCGCCGAGCGGATCAAGGCCGAGGCCGACGGCCAGGTCGATGCCAAGATCGCCGAGGTCTCGGTCGACAGCTGGCGCGGGATCGAGAAGAGCGTGCTGCTCCAGACGCTCGACGAGCATTGGAAGGACCATCTGTCCAGGCTCGATGCGCTGCGCCAGGTGATCCACCTGCGGGCGTACGCGCAGAAAACGCCGATCAACGAGTATAAGCACGAGGCGTTCGCGATGTTCGAGCGGCTGCTCGAGACGATCCGCGAGGACGTGACGCGCGTGCTCGCCAATGTCAGCTTCGACGCGCCGCCGGCGCTGCCCGAGCTTCCCGATTTCCTGACGACGCATCTCGACCCGTTCACCGCGACCGACGATACGCGCGACATCGACGGCGCGGACCTGGGCTACATCACGACGCGCATCGCGCCGATGCAGTCGCCGCAGCCCGACATGCCGGCGGAGATGGGCAGCGATCCGGCGGCGTGGGACGGCCAAGTCAGCCGCAACGCGCCGTGCCCGTGCGGTTCGGGGAAGAAGTACAAGCACTGCCACGGGGCGCTATGATCTAAGCTGATCCTCCCCGTCTTTCGACGGGGAGGGGGACCGCTCGCGAAGCGAGTGGTGGAGGGGGATCGCTGCAAGCGGTTCGCTCGGAGGGCGATTCCCCTCCACCACCGCCTGCGGCGGCGGTCCCCCTCCCCGGCAAAAGCCGGGGAGAATTGGGGAGGCTTCAGCCCGAGAGGTGCTGCTGGCCGCGCGCGATGAGGTAGTGCTGATCGATCGAGGCGTCGAACGCCATGCCGAAGCGGTGATCCTCGACCCAGGCGACGCTGCCCGAGACGCGCAGGTCGTCGTGGACCAGCGTGACGCGCTCGCCGCGCGCGGGCGGCACCTCGGCATCGAGCTTGGCGCCCGAATGCGAGATGTTGAGCAGGTGGACCTCGACCGTGCCGCGGTCGCTCTCCATCTGCGCGGTGAGCAGCAGCCGCGACCGCTTGTTGTCCCGCTTGTCGTACGGCAGTTCGAACGCCGATGCGGCCATGCCCGCCTCCGGAAAGTGTGCGCTAATCCGGGCAAGCCTTGCCATGATTGGTACTAACGATCGGTTAAGGCGTCAGATCAGCTCGGCGAGATCGAGCGCTTCGAGCAGTTTCGTCCGCGCGACGGCGGCGGCGGGCCAGGCGCCGAGCGTGGCGATCTCGGCGGGTGCGACCTGTTCGGGCCAGTGCGCGTCGATCATGCTGGCGAGGCGATCGAGCCTGGCGTCGTCGACGAGGAAGCGCGGATCGACGGTGGCGGGATCGCAGACCACGCGCAGCCGAAGACAGGCGGGGCCGCCGCCGTTCGCCATCGACTCGCGCACGTCGACGGGGATGATGCGCCGGATCGGGCCGTTGCCGGCGACCAGCGTCTCGAGCCACTGCGACACGCGCCCGACGCCTCGGGCTTCGGACGGAAGGATAAGCCCCATGCCGCCGCCGTCGGGCAGCGTGATGAGCTGGGCGTTGAACAGGTAGGACGCTATGGCGTCGGCGAGGGAGACGGCCTCGGCGGGCACCTCGACGATCTCGACCGACGGCAGCCGCTCGCGGAGCTGCGCGAAGAAGGCCTCCTTGTCGGCGAAGGCATGCTCGTGCGCGAACAGCACGCGCTCGTTGGCGACCGCGACGACATCGTTGTGAAACGCACCCGCGGCGATCGCCTCGTCGGACTGGCGGACGAACAATGGCGCGGCGAGCCCATGTGCGCGCGCGATCGCTTCGCTCGCCTGGCGGTGCTGGCGTGCGGGGAAGGGGCCGCCGGCCTCGCCATAGACGAAGACCTCGACGCCCGGCGCGCCGTGGTGGTCGGCGAGGCGCATGTGGTTGGCGGCGCCCTCGTCGCCGAACGGCGTGGGGACGGGACCGTGGACCGCGAACGCCTCGTCGGCGAAGGCGAGGCGGAGTTGCGCCAGCGTGCCCGGCCATTCGTGGCTGCGGTGCGGCATCGTCACGAGATTGGCGACGCTGAGGTGGCAGCGGCCGTCGGCGGTGTCCGGCGCGGGCGACACCGTCGCGGCGTTCGCGGCCCACATCGCCGACGCCGACGACGCGGCGGGCCAGAGCGGGCCGGCGTTCGCGGCATCGGTCGACAGGCGCGCGAGCCAGTCGCCGTCGGGGCGTCGGTGGGGGAGGAGGATGCCTTGGCGCAGCCCCAGCGCAAGATTGGCACGCATCTTGGCGATGCCCTGCAGCGCGGCTGCACGCGGGCGGGATGGTTTGCCGGCGTTGGATTTCGAAGCGAGGTTGCCGAGGCTGAGCCCGGCGTAGTTGTGCGTCGGGCCGACGATGCCGTCGAAATTGATCTCGACGAGGGGCGAGGATGCTGCGGTCACGCGCATCCCCCCAACCCGTTCGTGCTGAGCGAAGTCGAAGTACGTGTTGCAGGCGCAGCGCTCATGTCATGTCCTTCGACTGCGCTCAGGACGAACGGAGAGGAGACGCGCGCAAACCGGACGGAGGTGGGCGCCAGCACGAGCCCGATCTCACCGCCCGACATGCAGCACCTCGTCGCCGACCGAGACGCCGAGCGCCGCCGCCCCCTCCGCATCGAGCGCAACCCCGCCCTCGCGCACCTCGATCTTCGCGCGCACGCAGCGGAAATCCTCGAGCCGGCCGGCCGAGACCAGCCCCGGATCGCCCTTGTCGGCATCCACCGCCACCACCGTCGCGCCTGCCGCGTCGCGCACGGTGCGCACCGCGTCGGTCGCCGCCGCCATCGTCGGGCCGCCGTCGAAGATGTCGATATAGCCCTCGTGCACGAAGCCTTCGGCCTCGAGCATCCGCATCGCGGCACGGCCGGTGGGGTGGGGGAGGCCCATCACCGCGCGCGCCGCCTCGGGCAGCATCGCGATGTAGATCGGATGTTTGGGCATCAGGTCGGCGATGAACTGGTTGCCGTGGACGGCGTTGAATTCGTCGGCCTCCTGAAAGCTCATCCCGAAGAACTTGCCCGCTAGCCCGTCCCAGAAATGCGATCCGCCCGCCTCGTCGATCACGCCGCGCAACTCGGCGATGACGCGCGCGGCGAAGCGTGCGCGGTGCTGCTTGATGAACAGGTAGCGCGATCGGGCGAGCAATTGGCCGAGCCCGCCGGCGCGCTCCTGCGGATGGAGGAACAGCCCGCCGACCTCGGACGAGCCCTCCATGTCGGTCGACAAGGCCAGCGTCTCGGCGCGAAACGTGCGGCCGAGTTCGCGGCTCGACTGGCTCATGATCCCCGTGCGGTAGCTGTAGAAGGGCCAGCGCTGGCCGACCTTCGAGAAGACCTGCGCGGTGCCGCGGACGTGGCCGGTCGCGATGTCCTCGAGCATCAGCACGTAGAGGTCGTCCCCGGGGGTGTCGTCCTGCTTGGCGAAGGCGGCGGCGGAGGTGGCGAGCCGGGCGGCGAGCGCGTCGCGATCGGGCGGCAAATTGGTGAAGCCGCCGCCGGTAAGCTTGGCCATCTCGTAGAGCGAGTCGAGGTCTTCGGCGCGCGAGGCGCGGATGCGGAAGCTCATGGCCGGCCCCGCTCGGCGAGTTCGAGCAGCACGAGCGTGGAAAGCTGGGCGCGTTCGGCGAGGCTGTCGGGGATGAGAAATTCGTCGGCGGAATGGATCGCGCCGCCGCGCGCGCCCATCGTGTCGACGACGGGCACGCCGCACGCCGCGATGTTGTTGCCGTCGCACACCCCGCCGCTCGGCGCCCAGGCGATATGCTGGCCGAGCGCCGCGCCGCAATCGCGGACGAGCGCGAACAGGCGTTCGGCGGCGGCGTCGAGCGGCTTGGGCGGGCGCGCGAAGCCGCCATGGCTGTGGATCGTCACGTCGTGCGCGGCGGCGACCATGGCGATGGCGCTCTCGATATGGCTTCTCGCGCGCGCCTCGTCCTCGGGCGTCGTCGGGCGCATGTTGACGCGCAGCACCGCGTGATCGGGGACGACGTTGTTGGGGCCGCCGCCATCGATCCTCGCCGGATTGACGCTGAGCCGCGGCCCCGCGGCCTTCGCCAGCCGGAGCGCCAGATCGGCGGCTGCGAGGATCGCGTTGCGGCCGTCCTCGGGGTTGCGGCCGGCGTGCGCGCTGCGTCCGGTGACGACGATCGAGAAATTGCCGCTGCCCGGCCGCGCACCCGCGAGCAGACCGTCGGGGCTCGCAGCGGGCTCGTAGGTCAGCGCCGCCGCCTTGCCCTTCGCGGCGCGCGCGATCAGCGCGGCGGAGCCGTGCGAGCCGGTCTCCTCGTCCGAATTGATCACGACTTCGTAGCCGATCCGGTCGCGAGAGGGGCTTGCCTCGATCGCGGTGAGCGCGGCGAGCATGATCGCGAGGCCGCTCTTCATGTCGGCGACGCCGGGGCCGTTGATCCGCCCGTCGCCCAGCGTCGCGATCGCCTGGAAGGGGTGGTCGGCGGCGAACACCGTGTCCATGTGTCCGGTCAGCAGGATCTGCGTCGGCGCCTCGGGGCGCACCGCGAGGCGGAGATTGCGACCTCGTTCGATCGACCGGACCGCGCCGTCGGGCAGGACCGCCTCGACCGGATCGGCATCGATCAGATCGAGCGCGCCGGGGAGCGCCGAGAAGGCGTCGGCGAGCTTTGTGGCGACGGTGGCGAGGCCGGCGAGATTGCCCGTCCCGCTGTTGATCGCGGCCCAGTCGAGCGTCTGCCGCAGCATCGGCTGGGCGGCGGCGAGATCGAGCGAGG
>CAXTVK010000147.1:0-5542 GCA_964247655.1 uncultured Sphingomonadaceae bacterium
AGCACAACAAGGTGCTGCACGAGCGGATCGTGATCCTGACGGTCAAGATCATGGGGCGGCCCGTGGTCGACCAGCACGACTGCGTCCACGTCACCGAGCTGGCGAACGGCCTGTTCCGGATCGTGCTGCGCTACGGCTTCATGCAGGACATCGACATTCCCGCCGCGCTTGCGACCGCGCACAAATGCGGGCCGCCGTTCAAGCTGATGGAGACGAGCTTCTTCCTTGGTCGCCAGACGCTGATCGCCTCCGAACGGCCGGGCATGGCGATCTGGCGCGAGAAGGTGTTCGCGTGGATGATGCGCAACGCCGAAAGCGCGATGGAGTTCTTCAAGCTGCCCCCCAACCGCGTCGTCGAGCTGGGCAGCCAGCTCGAAATCTGAAGCGTGTCGCTTGCCAAGCGACCGCCTCTGGTGTTGAGGAGGCGACGGGGGGAAGCGCAGTCCACGGGAATCACCGCTTGATCCGTCGCCCCGCTCTCCTGCTTCTTGCCACCACCGCCACGCTGATCGCCGGCTGCGACCTCGCGCCGCATTACCGGCGCCCCGCGCTGGTCGCCCCGTCGAGCTTCCTGCAGGGGCCGGCTTATGCCCCGGCGGCAGGCAGCGTCGACGTCGCGGCGATCGGCTGGCGCGACTTCTTCACCGACGACCGGCTGCGCCGCACGATCGCGCTCGGCCTCGCCAACAACCGCGATCTGCGCGTTTCCGCCGCCAACATCATCGCGGCGCGCGCGCAATACCGCGCGCAGCGTGCCGATCTGTTCCCGACGATCACCGCGGACGCGACCGCGAGCGCACGGCACACCGGATCGAACGGATCGAGCCTGACCTCGGGCAGCACGACGACGACGGGCACGGGCACCGACACCGGGACCGGCACCACCGGCACGGGCACGACATCGACCAGCACGAGCAGCGGCGCGGGCACCGTCAAGGACTATGCGGTCGATCTCGGCGTCTCGTCGTTCGAGCTCGACCTGTTCGGGCGCGTGCGCAACCTCACCAAGGCCGCGCAGGACGCCTATTTCGCGACGCAGGCAGCGCAGGACGCGACGCGGATCAGCCTGATCGCCGAGATCGCCACCGCCTGGCTGACGATGGCCTCCGACGAGGACCAGCTCGCCATCTCGCGCGACACGTTCAAGAGCTTCCAGCAATCGGTCGACATCACCGGCGCGCAGTTCCGCAAGGGCATCGCCTCCGAGCTCGACGTCCAGCAGGCCGAGACCAACCTGCAGGACGCGCGCTATTCGATCGCACAGCTCACCACGCAGGTGGCGCAGGACCAGAATGCGCTGAACCTGCTGGTCGGCACGTCGGTGACCGCCGATCTGCTGCCCGCCGAACTCGGCACCGCCGACTATACGCTGCCGCAGCTCCCCGCCGGCATCGACTCGACGGTACTGCTCAAGCGCCCCGACGTGATCGAGGCGGAGGATCAGCTGAAATCGCAGAACGCCAACATCGGCGCGGCACGCGCGGCGTTCTTCCCGACGATCTCGCTCACCGCCGCCGCCGGCACCGCGTCGAGCGCGCTCACCAGCCTGTTCTCGGGCGGCACCTTCTCGTGGAACGCGACGGGCGCGAGCGCGCTCACGCTGTTCGATTTCGGCCGCAACCGCGCCAACCTCCGCTACGCCGAGGCGAGCCGCGACGCCGCGGTCGCGACCTACGAGAAATCGGTGCAGACCGCGTTCCGCGAAGTCTCCGACGCGCTGGCGACCCGCGGCACGATCGGCGAGCAGCTCGCCGCGCACGAAGCCGGCGCCCACGCCGCGGGCCGCGCCGCGACCTTGTCCGAGGCGCGCTACCGCGGCGGGATCGACAGCTTCCTCACCACGTTGATCGCGCAGCGCACGCTCTACACCGCACAACAGGCGCTCGCGACGACCCGGCTGCAGCGCGAGACCAATCTGGTGACGCTGTACCAGACGCTCGGCGGCGGGATCGGCTGAGTATCCACACAAAGACCGTTCGTCCTGAGTAGGGACTGAGCGTAGTCGAAGCCTGTCCTGAGCGCCTGCCTTGGCAGGCAGTCGAAGGGGCCCGTATCGAAGGACTGATCCGCCAGGCCACTGTCCTTCGATACGCCATTTCGACAGGCTCAATGGCTACTCGGGACGAACGGTTAGGGTTTTGGCCGTTCACCCCCCCACCGCCGGCGGCTTGATCGCCATGCCGCGCTGCACCGCGGGTCGTGCGGCGAGGTCCGCCATCCAGCGCGTGATCGCCTCCTTGTCGGCGAGCGCCTCCGCCAGCACGTCCTTCATGATCGTCGTCGCGCCGACCATCCAGGGATAGCAGGCGATGTCGGCGATCGTGTAATCGTCGCCCGCCAGATAGCGCGCTTCGCCTAGACGCCGGTCGAGCACGCCGAGCAGCCGCGTCGCTTCTTGCGCGAAGCGATCGATCGCGAGCGGCGCCTTCTCCTTCGAGCGAACGCCGAAGAAGCCGAGCTGGCCCAGCATC
Organism: uncultured Sphingomonadaceae bacterium; assembly: GCA_964247655.1. Taxonomy (GTDB): domain Bacteria; phylum Pseudomonadota; class Alphaproteobacteria; order Sphingomonadales; family Sphingomonadaceae; genus Solisphingomonas. The sequence goes on from CAXTVK010000147.1 coordinate 2,472, forward strand.
GGCCCGAGCGAGCCGACCTGCCAGTAGAGCCACTCCATCGTCTTCCACCGCGCATGGCCCGATGCCGCGAGGAAGGCGCCGCCATGCCGGTCAGCCAGATATTCGAGGATCGCGCCGCTCTCGAAGATCGACAGCGGGCCGCCCTCTGCGCCGCGATCGATCAGCGCGGGGATCTTATTGTTGGGCGAGATCGCGAGGAAACTCGGCTCGAACTGCTCGTCCTTCGAGATGTCGACGAAGTGGAGTTCGTAAGCGAGGCCGAGCTCCTCGAGCAGGATCGGCACCTTTTTGCCGTTGGGCGTAGGCCAGGTGTGTAGCACCAGCATGTCGTTGTCCTTCGTGGCGTAATCCCCCTCCTAGACCCGCCGCACCGCGACCTCCAGTGGTCGTAGCATGACGAATAAGCTTGCACTTGCGCCGGAAATCGCCATCTGCCCGCGATGCCCTTTTCCACACTCCCCGCCTCGCTCGCCGAGGCTCTAGTCGCGCGCGGATACGCCGCACCCACCGCCGTGCAGGCCGCCGTGATCGAGCCCGACGCGCAGGGACGCGATCTGATCGTCTCCGCACAGACCGGTTCCGGCAAGACGGTCGCCTTCGGTATCGCCATGGCCGAGCAGCTGCTCGACGCCGACGGCCACGCCGGCCCGTCCGGAAAGCCGGGTGCGCTGATCATCGCGCCGACGCGCGAGCTCGCGCTTCAGGTCAGCCGCGAACTGATCTGGCTCTACAAGGACGCGCGCGCCTGGGTCGCGACCTGCGTCGGCGGCATGGACGCCTCCAAGGAGCGCCGCGCGCTGTCGCACGGCGCGCACATCGTCGTCGGCACGCCGGGCCGCCTGCGCGACCATCTCGAGCGCGGCGCGCTCGATCTCTCGGGTCTCAAGGTCGCGGTGCTCGACGAGGCCGACGAGATGCTCGACATGGGATTTCGCGAGGATCTCGAGCAGATCCTCGACGCGTCGCCCGGTGCGCGCCGCACGATGCTGTTCTCCGCGACGATGCCGCGCCCGATCGTCGCACTCGCCAAGCGCTACCAGCGCGACGCGCTGCGCATCTCGACCGTCGGCGAGGATCGCGGCCATGGCGACATCGAATATCAGGCGGTGACCGTCGCGCCCTCAGACATCGAGAATGCGGTGGTCAACCTGCTGCGTCTCCACGAGCCCGACACCGCGATCCTGTTTTGCGCGACGCGCGATGCGGTGCGGCATCTCCACGCCAATCTCGTCGATCGCGGCTTCTCGGCGGTGGCGCTGTCGGGCGAGCACAGCCAGTCCGAGCGCAACAACGCGCTGCAGGCGCTGCGCGACAAGCGCGCGCGCGTCTGCGTCGCGACCGACGTAGCGGCGCGCGGCCTCGATCTGCCGTCGCTGAGCCTGGTGGTTCACGTCGAGCTGCCGCGCGATGCCGAGGCGCTCCAGCACCGTTCGGGCCGTACCGGGCGCGCGGGGCGCAAGGGGATCGCCGCGCTGATCGTGCCGTATCAGCGGCGCCGCCGTGTCGACATGATGCTCAAGGGCGCCAAGATCGACGCCAAGTGGATGAACGCGCCCACCGTCGAGGACGTGATGAAGGCGGATCGCGAGCGACTGCTCGAGACGCTGCTCCAGCCGATCGAGGTCGAGGACGAGGATCGCGCGCTCGCCGCGCGGCTGATCGCCGAGCGCACGCCCGAGGATATCGCGGCGGCACTGGTCCACGCGCACCGCGCGCGACTGCCCGCGCCCGAATCGATGGTCGAGCAGAGCAACGACGGCCCGCCGCGGCGCGACGATCGCCAGGGCGGCGCGCGCGAGGGCGACGGCGGCGTCTGGTTCCGCATGGACATCGGTCGCGCACAGAACGCCGATCCGCGCTGGCTGCTGCCGCTGATCTGCCGTCGCGGCCACATCACCAAGCAGGAGATCGGCGCGATCCGCATCGCGCAGGACGAGACGCTGTTCGAGATCGATCCCAACGCCGCGCAGCGTTTCTCGGTCGCGATCCGCAAGTCGGCGGGACAGGACGAGAATGGCGAGGTGAGCATCGTGCCCGCGGGCGGCCCGCCCGCGCGTGGCCCTTCGAACCAGCGTCGCGGTCCTCCCCAGGCTGGCGCGCCGCGTCGTACCGGCCCCGATGGCCCGCCCCGCGTCCGCTCGGGCGGCACGCCGCACGGCGTCCGCCCGACGAGGCCGCGCGGCTGACGCTGAGGCTCACGGTGACGCTCCCTCCCCGTCACCCCGGACGTGATCCGGGGTCCCGCTTCTGCCTGTCGCCGGAGCAGGAAGAAGCGGGACCCCGGGTCGGGCCGGGGGTGACGGGAATTGCTTACACTATCGGACGGGCCTGATCGCATGCCGCGCATCCTCGTCGACGGCGACGCCTGTCCGGTGAAGGAAGAAATCTACCGCGTCGCCTATCGCACCGCGGTGCCCGTCACGATCGTCGCCAACTCGCATTTGCGCGTGCCGCCGCACCCGCTGATCACCCGCGAGACGGTGAGCGACGGCTTCGACGCCGCCGACGATCGCATCGCCGAACTGGCCGGCGCCGACGCGGTGGTGGTGACCGCCGACATCCTGCTCGCCGATCGCTGCCTCAAGGCCGGCGCTGTGGTGATCGCGCCGACCGGCAAGCCGTTCACGACGAGCTCGATCGGCGCCGCGATCGCGACCCGCGCGATCATGGCCGACCTGCGCGCCGGCGGCGACCAACTGGGCGGCGCGGCGCCGTTCGCGAAGACCGATCGCTCGCGGTTTCTGCAGGCGCTGGATACGGCGCTGGGGAAGCTGGCGCGGCTGACTCAAAACCGTTCGTCCTGAGTAGGGACTGAGCGCAGTCGAAGGCCCGTATCGAAGGATGGTGGCCTGGCGGGTCAGTCCTTCGATACGCCATTTCGACAAGCTCAATGGCTACTCAGGACGAACGGTGTGGTGGTGCGTTCCTACACCAACCCCAGCGCTTCGCGCCGCACCCAGCGCGTCACCATCAACACCGCGGCGGTGGCGAGGCCGGCGGCGAGCCCGATCCAGATGCCCAGCCCGCCCCAGCCGAGCCCGAAGCCGAACAGCAAGGCGGTCGCCAGCCCC
>CAXTVK010000148.1:0-5521 GCA_964247655.1 uncultured Sphingomonadaceae bacterium
CCAGGAGCCGCCGCCCACATGTCCCTTCATCTATACCAACAATGAGAATGAACCGCACCGGCGACCAATCCTCCCCCTCTTGCAAGGTGGATGGGACCAGTTCCGATGTTCCGGTAAACCGCGCTGCACCGATTGGCGAAGCGCCGTTGACGAGGGGGTATCTATGAGCGGTCGCTCTTCGCGTCAACCGCTCTTTGCAATTTTGTTGCGCTGCCGCCGGGAAGCCCCGGAAACTGGCGTTTTCTTAACCGCCGTCGGGCAGTAGGCGGGGATGACGATGATCGAAAAGCCGCCCTCGGTGAGTCGCGACGAGGGCCTAGCGCGTGAAGCGCTCGCCGAAACGACACCCGATGTGTCCGGGACCGCGCGAATCCGATCCGCGGTGATCTGGCGGTCGGGAAGCCAGATCGTCGGGCAATTGGTGATGTGGTCGTCGACCTTCCTCGTGCTGCGGCTGCTGACGCCCGGCGATTACGGTCTGTTCGCGATGACGCAGGTCGTCGTCGGCCTGGCCCAGCTGATGAACGGCTACAGCTTCGCGTCCTCGCTGGTGCAGGCCGAGACGCTCGACACCAAGCGCGCGGGGCAGGTGTTCGGCTTCCTGATCGTGATGAACGGGCTGATCGCGGTCGCGCAGTTCGTCGCCGCCCCCTATGCGGCGAACTATTTCCACCAACCGCTGCTCGTCGCGATGCTGCGCGTGCAATGCCTGCTGCATCTGACGACGCCGTTCATCATCATGCCGCAGGCGCTGCTCAGTCGATCGATCGACTTCCGTACGCAAGGCCGCGCCAATCTGATCGCGGCCGCCGCGGGCGCGATCACCGCGCCGGTCTGCGCGCTGGCGGGGCTGGGCGTGTGGACGCTGGTGCTGGCGCCGCTCGCCTTGTTCGGGACGCGTGCGCTGCTGCTCGGGCTGCTCGGCAAATGGTGGATCCGACCGCGCTTCGGCTGGGCGGGGGCCGGCGCGATGATGGGCTTCGGCGGCACCGTGTTGGTCAGCGACATCCTCTGGTTCGTGCAGAACCAGGCCGACGTGTTCATCGCGGGGCGGCGGTTCGACGCGCATATGCTCGGCCTCTATTCGGAAGGGCTGTTCCTGACGCAAATCCTCGTCAACAAGTTCGTCCCCGCGCTCAACGAGGTCGCCTTCCCCGCCTATGCGCGGATGCAGGCGGATCGCAGCGCGGTGGCATGGAGCTTCGCCAAGGCGCTGTCGATTATCATGCTGGTGTCGCTGCCCTGCTATGTCGGGCTCGCGGTGGTGGCGGGGCCGCTGGTGCTGACCGTGATGGGCCCCAAATGGGCCGACGCGATCCCGCTCGTCCAACTGCTCGCCTTCGCGATGCCGTTCGTGACGCTGCACGTGCTGTATCCGCCCGCGGCCAATGCGCTGGGGCGACCGAAGATCGGCGCGATCTCGTCGGCGGCGGGCGCGGTGCTGCTGCCGATCGGTTTCGCGATCGGCGTGCACTATGGGCCGCAGGGGATGGCGTGGGCGTGGGTCTGCGTGATGCCGCTGCTCGTGCTGCTGTCGAGCAGCCTGTCGCTGCCCGTGATCGGATTGAGCTGGGCGAAGCTGGCGCAAGCGATCCTGCCGCCGCTCGGCGCGGCGCTGGGGATGGGCACGATCGTTTATGGGATCGACCGGATGCTGCCGCCGATGGCGCCGGCGCTGCGGCTGGCGACGCTCATCCCGATCGGCGTGATTGCCTATGCCGGCTTCGTCGCGCTGCTGGCGCGGCCGATCGCGCTGCAGACGCTGGCGATGGCACGCGGCCGCGGCAAGCAGGCTGCGGCCTGAGCGGCCATCCGCCGGCTACGTGACTACCCGCGCTCAATTGCCCGCGATGTAGCTCCGCATCGCCTCGGCCTCCGCCTCGATCCGATCGATCCGCAGCTTGACCAGATCGCCGATCGAGATGACGCCGACGACTGCCCCGCCCTCGACGACGGGCAGATGGCGGATGCGCCGCTTGGTCATCAGCGCGAGCGCGGACAGGATCGGCGTGTCGCGCTCGACCGTCAGCGCGGGCGAGGTCATGATCTCGGACACGCGGCGATCGAGCACCGCCGCGCCCTCGCTCGCCAACCGGTAGATCACGTCGCGTTCGGAGAAGACGCCGACGACCCTGCCCCCGTCGATCACCGGCACCGCGCCGATCCTGCGTTCCGCGAGCAGTCTGACGACGTCGTTCACCCGCCTGTCGGGCCCGACGGAGACGATGTCGCCGCCCTTGGCCTGGAGTATCGCCGCGATCGTCATGCCGGCATCCCTTTGTCGCGCCGGGCGTTCGAGTGCCGGCCCGGTTGATGATCCCATGCCCATGCCCCAAAGGGAAGCCCATGCCGAGACCCGACCCCCTGCCCGAGCGACGGCCCAGCCAAGACATCGCCAACCCGCATGCCTGGGCGCGCTATCGCCGGATCATGCGCTGGATGACGCTGCTGGCGTTCGCCTGCGTCGGAGTGACGCTCGCCTATTTCCGCTTCGGCGGGGCGCCGGTGCCGATCAACATGATGATCGCGGGATCGCTGGGCGTGTTCCTGACCGTCATGGTCGGCACCGGGCTGATGAGCCTGGTCTTCCTGTCGGCGGGTAGCGGACATGACGACGAGGTCGCCGATCCGTTCGACGAGCGGCGCTGACGCTCCGACGAGAAGGGGCGCCGCCCTTTCGAGCGACGCCCCAGATCGTGATCATCGATGCCGTGGCTCAGGCCGCGACATTGTCCTCGGACGAGGCCGGGCGACGTGCGCGGCGCTTGCGCGGGGCGGGCTCGTCCCCGCCATTGCCTTGAGCGTCGTTTCCGTTGGCGGCCTCGGGCTCGGCAGCGGAGAAGGCCGGCGGCAGGCGATCGACCTCGATCCGCTGCGGCGCCTCCTCGCTTACGGCTTCCGCTTCGGGGCGACGACGCGGGCGACCGCGACGCGGACGCGCGTCCTGATCGGCCTGCGGCTCGGGCTCGCGGACGTCGGCGATGGGTGCGGGCTGCCGTGGCTCGACCGGCCGCGGCGCGGGCGCCTCGGCCTGCGGGGCTACCGCCTGCTCACGCTGCTGATAGTCGCGGCGCGGCTGGCGATCGTCGCGGGCCTGCCGATCTTCGCGCGGTTGGCGATCGTCGCGGGGCTGCTGGTCCTGGCGAGCCTGCCGATCCTGGCGCGGCTGACGCTCTTCGCGGGGCTGGCGATCCTCGCGCGGCGCCTGCTGGTCGCGGGTTTCGCGGGGCGGCTGATCGCGATAGTCGCGCTGCTGCTGCTCGCGGGGTTGGTCGCGAACTTCTCGAACATCGCGCATATCGCGGCCGTTACCGGCATCGGCGCGGATCGGTTCGCCGTCGTCGCCATATTCGTCGTTATCGCCGTCGCTGTCGAAGTCGTTGGGATCGTAGCGGTTCTGGCGGTTCTGGTTGCTCTGCTGCTGGCCCTGACCCTGGCCCTGCTCCTCGAAGCGGGCGCGGGTTTCGGCGAGCACGCGGAAATAATGATCCGCGAACTGGAGATAATATTCGGTCATCACCCGGTCGCCCTGGGTCTGGGCGTCCCGCGCGAGATTGCGGTATTTCTCGTGAAGCTGGACGGCATTGCCGCGCGCCCGATTGTCGATCCGGTTGCCTCGATCGGAACCGTTGGTGTTCGGTCCCCGCACTTGCGTGCCGCCGCGGCCACGGCGACGGCCGTTCTGCCGATTGTTGATCAACGTTTCCGAGTCCTCGTTCCTGGTGGTTGAAACATAACCACGCCTGCCGGTCTCGTTCCGGCCGTTCGTCCGGGCCCTCCCGGCGATTCGCTCGTGCCGTCCGACATCTGTGCGTCGCCAAGGCGGCGCGCGATCACCGCGCGCCCATCCCGCGTCGCTACCCCAAAGGGGCGGCAGGCCATCGGTTTCGGCATGGGGCCGCAGCGTTGGAAACTCCGTTCCGATGCTGAGAGGCCCCTGTTCCTGCAACCGATGTAGAGTGCGCCCGAGACAAATCCAAGCGGAATATGCGTCGAATCAACGCATAGCCGCGATGCAGCGATCACGTGCCCCCAGATCGTGGCGGATTTGCACCACCAATCCCTGCGCCCGCAGCAGCGCGGACACGGCCGCGCCTTGCGTCGCGCCGATCTCGATGCATGCGACGCCGCCGACCGCGAGCTGCGCGGGCAGTAGCGGGGCGAGCGCGCGATAATCGTCGAGCCCGTCGATGCCGGCGAACAACGCGGCATGCGGCTCGTGATCGGCGACGTCGCGGGGAAGCCGCTCGTCGGTGCCGATATAGGGCGGGTTGCACAGGATCAGGTCGAACGCCTCACCGGTGCCCGACCAGCCGCCTTCGACGATCTCGGCGCGATCGGCCATGCCCAGCGCTTGGGCATTTTTGCGCGCGATCGTCAGGGCCGCCGCCGAACGATCGATGCCGATGCCGCTGGCCTCGGGCCATTCGGCGAGCGCGGCCAGCAGCAGCGCGCCGGAGCCTGTGCCGAGATCGAGGATGCGGCGCGGGCCTTCGGTGCCCGCGAAATGCGCGACCGCCGCCTCGATCAGCGTCTCGCTGTCGGGCCGCGGGATCAGCACGCCGGGGGCGACGCCGAGCTCGATCGTCCAGAAGGCGCGCGTGCCGACGATGTAGGCGAGCGGTTCGCCCGCGGCGCGGCGGGTGACGAGGGCTTCGAAGGCGCTCCCTGGCTCGAGACACTCCCCCTCCCCGTTCGTCCTGAGCGAAGTCGAAGGACGGGCTGCGGGCGCCGCGCTCAAAGCACGTCCTTCGACAGGCTCAGGACGAACGGTGGTGGGTGGGCGTCCGCTCGCTCTAGAGCCTGCCTCCTCCCCGTTCGTGCCGAGCGCAGTCGAGGCACCGGCTCCAACCGCTGCGCCCGCCTCCTGTCCCTCGACTTCGCTCGGGACGAACGGGGGGAAAGACTGATTCAAACCCCCCAGCAGCATCGCCTCGCGCGTCGTCCCCAGCGCGTGCGCCATCAGCAGTTCGGCATCGAGCCGCGGCGTCTCCGATGTCGCGGCGAGGCGGTCGGCCGCTACCCGGATCGCTCCGGCGATGGTCTCAGCCGACATCGTCCAGCGCCGCAAGCCGGCCGGCTTCGTCCTCCGAGATCAGCGCGCCGATCAGCTCGTCCATCTGGCCCTGGAGGATTTCGGGGAGCCGGTGCAGCGTGAGGTTGATGCGGTGATCGGTGACGCGCCCCTGCGGGAAATTGTAGGTGCGGATGCGCTCCGAGCGATCGCCAGACCCGACCATCGATTTGCGCGCCCCCGCCCGCGCATCGGCGAGCCGAGAGCGCTCCAGCTCGTACAGTCTCGCGCGCAAAACCTTGAGCGCCTTGGCCTTGTTCTTATGCTGGCTCTTCTCGTCCTGCTGGATGACGACGAGGCCCGAGGGCAGATGCGTGATCCGCACCGCGCTGTCGGTCGTGTTGACCGACTGCCCGCCCGGCCCCGACGAGCGATAGACGTCGATCCGCAGATCCTTGTCCTCGATCTTGACGTCGACCTCTTCGGCCTCGGGCAGCACCGCGACGG
>CAXTVK010000149.1:0-5512 GCA_964247655.1 uncultured Sphingomonadaceae bacterium
CACGTCGCCCCACCAGCCATGATAGGCGCCCGCGAACCGCACCACGCGCTTGCGCTTCGTATGATAGCGCGCGAGCCGTACCGCCTGCATCACCGCCTCGGTGCCCGACATATGGAACGACACCTCGTCGAGCTTCGAGATAGCCCTCAGCCGCCTGACATTGTCCGCGACCACCGGATGATAGGCGCCGAGCACCGGCCCGAGTGCCGCGGTGGCGGCCATCCCTTGCGCGATCGTCGCCTTGTAGAAGTCGTAGCCGAACAGGTTGACGCCGTAGGAGCCGGTGAGATCGTGGAAGCGGTTGCCGTCGAGATCGGTCACCACCGGTCCGTCCGAGCGATCGAGGAAGGCGCCGGTGCCGAGGTGCCGGCGCACGATTCGGCTGAACTGGAACGGCACGCGGTAGGCGCCAGTGAATTGCAGGTCGGACAGGCCTTCGCGCGTCTCGGCGGTCAGCGCGCGCGTCTTCGCATAGCGTGTCGCGTAGAGTGCTGCGAGCCGCTCGAAGCCGGCGCGGCGTTGCGCCTCGATGTCGGCGGGCGCGTCGTCGACGCGGAAGAAGCGGTCCTCGCCGTAATCGTAGAAGGGGATCAGCCCCGCGATGCGCTTGCCCATCCGGACGTGGCCGGCGAGCGACTTATGCTTGGCCCGCGACAGCGCGAACCGCGCGCGGCCCTTGGTGGCGGCGAGGCCGAGGCCGGCTACGCCCGCGAGGCCGGAATAGAGCAGGATGGTCATGCCCCTCTCCACCCCACATCGGTGACGCGCGCATGACACTCCGCTCCGCCGTCATGCGATTGCTGTTGCACGAGGACGTCAATTTCCTGCTGACCAACCGCCTGCCGCGCCGTTGCGCGACGCAGGCGATGGGCCTGTTCAGCCGTATCCGGCAGCCGCTGGTCCGCGATCTATCGATCCGCGCGTGGCATTTCTTCTCCGACGTCGATCTGTCGGACTCGGCGACGCAGCGCTTCGCCAGCCTGCACGAGGCATTCACGCGCGCGCTGCTCCCCGGGGCGCGCCCCGCCGATCCCGACCCCCAGGTGCTCGCCAGCCCTTGCGACGCGATCATCGGCGCGCAGGGCGCGATCGAGGACGGCCGGCTGTTCCAGGTGAAGGGCTTCCCCTATCGGCTGGGTGACCTCGTCCCCGATCCCGCGGTCGCGGATCGCTTTCGGAACGGTCGCTTCGTCACGCTGCGGCTCACCGCGGGCATGTATCACCGCTTCCATGCGCCGCACGACATCGTCGTCGACGCGGTCACCTATCTTTCGGGCGATTGCTGGAACGTCAATCCGATCGCACTCCGGCGCGTCGAGAAGCTGTTCTGCCGCAACGAGCGCGCGGTCGTCGAGGCGCGGCTCGCGGCGACCGGCGAGGATATCCTGCTGGTGCCCGTCGCGGCGATCCTCGTCGCCAGCATCCGCCTGGGCTTCCTCGACACCGCCGAGGTGCTGCGCGTCGGCGGGCCGCGGCGTATCGCCTGCGACGCGCGCATCGCCAAGGGCGCGGAAATGGGTTGGTTCGAGCATGGCTCGACCATCATCCTGTTCGTACCCGCCACCTTCGTGCCGTGCGACGCCGTCGTCGAGGGCGCGCCGATCCGCGCCGGAGCGCCGCTGCTCCGACGGATCGACGTTCGCCGCGATCCGCCTGAACCCTAGAAGGCGGCGGGCACCGATGCCGTCGGTAAGCCGACGCCGAGGATGCGCGCCAGCGACGGCGCGATCGCGCGCATATCGACGAAGCCGAGATCGCCGCGACGTTTGAGGCCGGGGCCCGCGACGATCAGCGTCGATCGCATCTCGGGGAGATCGGGCAGATAGCCGTGCATGCCCTTGTACGTGGAGGGCAGATCGTTCGCGGCGGCGGGATCGCGGCCCGTCTCGAACCCCTTCGCCATAGCGATCAGGAAACTGCCCTCGGCTGGGCCGCCGCGCCGACGGATCTCCGCGCGATCGAGCACCGCGGTGATGTGATAGGCGGGATCCGCGGCGAGCCGGTCGAGCAGCGCGCGGACCTTGGCAACCAGCGCCGCGTCGTCCGGCCGCGCGAGCATGATCGTTGCGGTGCCGCCGGCGATCCAGGGTTCTGCTTCCCACGACGCGACCTTCTGATCCGGGCCGATCGTGATCAGCCCCGCCGCGATGAACGGCGCGAACAGGTTGACGTCGGTGGCGACGGGCAGGAAGCCGTGATCGGACACGACCGCGATCGTGACGTCGGGCATCGCCTTGCGTGCGGCATCGACCATTTCGCCGACCAGCGCATCGGTCCGCTCGATCGTGCGGTTCGCCCCGGGCGAGCCGGGGCCGCTCTTGTGCTCCTGATGATCGATGCCGGCCAGATAGACGGTGGTGAAGCCGGGCTTGTCGCGCGCGAGGATCGCCTCGGCGAAGCGGACGCGGACCGCATCGCCCTCGACGGTCTCGTCGACGCCCTGTTCATAGGGCCCGAGCGCCTGCTCGAGCGGCGGCAGCAGTCCCGGCGTTGCGAGTTCGGCGAACAGCTTGCGGTCGTCCGCGCTGCCCGTGCGCCAGAATTGCGGGAGGTTCTCGTCTATCCCCTTGGCGCCGACGGTCACCGGCCAGTGGACGTTGGCGGTGCGCAGCCCCGCGCCGTGCGCCGCCTGCCACAGCGTCGGCACGCGGATGTCGGCGGCGTACCAGTACCAGCCGGTCTGGTTGGTCGCGAGCGGATCGAAGGTGAGGTTGTTCGAGACGCCGTGCAGCGCGGGCGCGACGCCGGTCACCAGCGTGGTGTGGCTGGGATAGGTGAGCGTCGGCAGCACGCCCGTCACGCCCGAAGCATAGGCGCCGTCGTGCATCAGCGCGGTCAGGCGCGGGAGCGCGAGCCCCCGCGACTTGGCGTCGATTACGTCGCCGGGCCGCAATCCGTCGAGCGAGATCAGCAGCACGGGCGAGGCCTGCGCCGCCCCCGCACCCGCCATCGACGTCAGCAGTCCGAGGACGCCGGTGGCGGCGAGCGCAAGCCTTGCCGGCATCGCCCTAGAAGCCGCGCTTCAGCGACACGAACCACTGGCGCGGCGCGCCCGCGAGCAGCGTCTGGTTGTCGCCGCTGGCGGTGAAGCCGTTCGAGCCGACGGTGGCGATGTATTTCTTGTCGGTCAGGTTGGTGACGCTCGCCTCGATCGACAGGCCGTCGAGCCAGCGACTGGCGGACTTGAGCTTATAGCCGACGCTGGCATCGACCAGCACGCGGCTCGGCACCGATTCGTCGTTCAGATAGGTGAAATAGCGCTTGGTCATGTAGTCGGCTCCGACGCGACCGGTGAACTGGCCATCGTCATACACGATTTCACCCTTGATCATGTGCTTCGGGCTGTCGACGACGGTCATGCCCTTGGTGGCCGCGAGCACGACCGGAGTCGTCACGCCGCCCACGATAGCGGTGCCGAGGACGTTGTCCTCATATTTCGAGTTGTTGTAGGAATAGCTCGCGAAGATCGAGAGCGGATCGAAGATCCGGTAGTTGACCGAAAGCTCTGCACCATAGGTGTGGACGCTGCCGACATTGTTGAGAGTCGCCGGATTGCCCAGAATGCCCGCGCCATTGGCGAAGGACAGCAGGCGGTTGGAGAAATCGACATAATAGCCGACCGCGGACGCCTGCAGCGGGCCGTGGCGGAAGCGCACGCCGCCCTCGTAGGTCTTCGAACGCTCCGGCTTGAGCTGGCCGGAGATCGCGTCGAAGCCGGATTGGGTGGTCGAGAACGGCCCGGTCGTCGCCGACGAGGTGAAGGCGCGCATGTTCTCGGTATAGTCGGCGAAGGCTTCGAGGCCGGGCGTGACGTGGAACAGGATGCCGCCCTGCGGCTGGAACCAGTCCTTCGCGTCGATCTTGCCCGAGGCGAGCGTCTGTACGGTGCCGGTCGCCATCTTGGCGGTGTTGTCGACCTTCACGCCCTTCCAGCCGGCGTTGACGACGAGCTTGTCGTCGAACAGCTTGAGCGTGTCCTCGACATGATATTGCATCGTCTCGGTAAAGTAGCGGCCGTCCCAATCGGTGCGGAACGGATTGTCCTGGTACGACAGCGTCGGACGATCGGGCTGGTCGCCGATCGACAGGCCGTAATAGCGGCGCGACTGGTGGAAGTTGTTGCTCTCGTACCAGCCGCCGATCTGGAAGGTGTTGGCGCCCTTCTCATAGGTGAGGTCGCTGATCGCGCCGCCGCGGTGGATCGCATATTCGGTGGTGCGGAACGAGATCGGCGAGGGATCGGTGATCGTGACGCCGCTTTGCGTGGGCGCGCCGAGCGGGGTCGGGACATAAGGCGTGTCCCACGAACCCTGGCCGACGTTGTTGTGATAATAGCCGGTGGTCTTGAGCGTGAGATCGGGGGTCAGGTGCGCGTCGAAGGTGACGCCGCCGAGATAGTCGCGGCGCAGGCCACCGGCGTCGTAATAGGCGTCGTCGGCGGTGCCGAAGCCGGCGGGGTAGGCGGTGCCGCTCTGCAGCGCCTTGGCGATCTGGATCGCGAGCGGATAATTGTCGGTAATGTTGTCGTCGCGCAGGCCGCGGCGCTTGATGATGTCGAGGCTGAGATCCTGATAGTCATGCTCGCGGCGATCCGAGAAGTTCAGGAAGGCGGAGATGCTGCCGAGGTCGCCGAGGTCCTTGACGAGCTTGGCGTTGGCCTGGTGCTGCTTCTGCGCGCCCTCGCCCTTCCACTTGTCGGTGTGGAGATAGGAATAGCTGACATAGCCCTTGAGGCCGCCGCCGAGATCGCCGCTGTCGATCCGCACATAGCCGCGCTCGGTGTCGTCGGCGCCGTAGGTGGCCGAGGTGGCGATGTCGGCGACGTTCTTGGGGGCGGCGCTGAAGAACTGGATGGTGCCGCCGAGATTACTCGTGGAGGCGGTGCCGAGCGCGCCCGCGCCCTGCGCGACTTCGGTGCGCCCGACATTCTCGGAGATGATCGCGCGGCTGATGTGGAGGCCGTTGACGTTGCCGTAGCTCATGTCGCCGAGCGGGACGCCGTCGAGCGTGAAGCCGAGCTGGTTCTGGTTGAACCCGCGCAGGCTGATGCGCACCGCCCATTCATAGGCGCCGAACGGATCGGCCGCCTGGAAGTTGACTCCGGGCAGCTTCTCGATCGCCTTGAGCGGGCTCGATCCCGGCGTCAGGCGACCGATGTCGGCGGCGGTGACGGTCTGCACCTGCCGGCTCCGGCCGAAGCCGAGCACGACGATCTCCTTGCCCGAATCGTCGGCGCTGGCGTCGGTAGCTGCGGCATCCTGGTCGGGCGATGACGGCGCGACTGCGGGATCGTTCGCCGCGGTCGCGACCTGTCCGAATGCGGTGGCCGGCACGAAGCCGAGCAGCGCCGCGCCGCAAAGCAGCCGAATCTTGTTTGTCATGAGAATCCCCCTGTTGCCGTCGCGGCGTCACGGCCTAATGGCCGCGGTCGATGGCGATGCGATGACAAACTCGCGTCGAAACCGCGTCGATCGAAGTTCGCGGGGGATCGACCGCCGACCCGCTCGCCCTG
>CAXTVK010000150.1:0-5462 GCA_964247655.1 uncultured Sphingomonadaceae bacterium
CCCCGCCCCCGCCGCAGCACGATATACAGCGCCCCCGCCCCGCCGTGCCTGGGATGGGCACTGCGGACCGCCGCGACGTGCCCCGCATGGCGCGAGCCGTGCAGCCAGTCCCCCACCGACGCTCGGATCGCGCCACGAACCGGCCGGCCGTCGATCCGCTCGCCCTTTTCGCGTGGCGCGCGTCCCGTCACCAGCAGGATCAGTCGCGCGCCGCGCAGGATCGCCGACGCGAGCCCTGTCTCGAGCTGCGCCTGTGCGCTGAGCAACGTATGGCCGTGGAGGTCGATCGTGACGTCGGGCGCGACCACGCCGCGACGCAGCCGCCGATCCCAGCCACCATCGAGCGTCTCGCCGGGCGCACTCTGTCGCGCCGCGGGAATCGTCGGAGCGCGCGGGGGGAAATCGAAAGGCGGCGGCGGCGGCGGCGGTGCCGACGACGTCATCCGCGTGCGCGCCGGCGTTCCCTTGAGCGGCCGCACGGTCTCGGCGACGCGCTGCCAGAGCGCGTGCCCCGCGCCCGGCAGCTCAGGAGCCGGAGGCTTGGCCCGCATAATTCAATCGTTCGACCGTCCCGACGGGCAGCAGCAGATAGGCGAGCCCGCGCGCCGACATGCCGCCGGCGATCCGCGCCGCGTCTTCGCCCGCGCCCCAGAAGGTGTCGAAGCGATTGGCGCCCTTGATCGCACCGCCGGTATCCTGCGCGACCCACAGCCCCGCCGCGTCGGTGCGGTCCGCCGATAGCCAGACGGGCGCGCCGAGCGGGGTGAAGGCCGGGTCGGCCGCGACCGAAACACGGCCGATCACGGGCACGCCGAGCGCGCCGAGCGGCGGGCCGTTCAGCCGCTTGAAGAAGACGAAGCTGTGATTCTGGTCCATCACCGCCTCCGCCTGATCGGGATGGTTTTTGAGCCAGCCGACGATGCCCTGCATCGATCCCTGCCCCGGCTGCAGCAGCCCCTGCGCGATCATCGCCTTGCCGATGCCGGTATAGGGCTGTCCGTTCTGCCCGGCGTAACCGATGCGGAGCACGCTGCCATCGGGCTGACGGATGCGCCCCGAACCCTGGATCTGGAGGAAGAAGAAACCGATCCTGTCGGGCGTGTAGCCGATCACCGGGGCATGGCCCTGGATCGCGCCACCGTCGATCTGGCTGCGATCGGGATAGGGGACGAGCTTGCCCGCCTGCACGCGGCCCTTGATCGAGCGGCCCTTGAGATCGGGGGCGAACTGGCCGAGATCGGCGCTCACCATATCGTCGGGCACGCCGTAGATGGGAACGTCGTAGCCGAGCGTAGGCGCTTGCGATCCCTGGATTTCCGGCTCGTAATAGCCGGTCGCGTAGAGATGCCCCTCGCCGATCTGCGCGGTTTCGAACCAGTGCCGGAAGAAGCCGACCGCCTGATCGTCGGAGGCCCCTGCCGCCGCCGTGCAGGCAGGCTGCCAATCGACCGCGTGGGTCAATCCGCTGGCATCGGTACGCCGGGTCAGCAACGGGCACGACGATCGGAACGCATCGAGCGCGGCACCCGCACGCACCGGATCGATCGGCAGCGACGCGACGTCGGGCCCGCGGCGCACGCCGGCTTGCACGGCATTGGCATAGACCGGTCCGGGCGCAGACGGTGCAGGATGGACGGGCAGCGGTGGCCCCGCCTCGCTCGTCGCGCTGCCGCCGTGCGGCGAGACGCAGGAGGCCAGCAGCGACAGCGCAATGGTCGCCGATGCCAGCCGCAGCCGGCTCACGCGCCCCGCCCCGGTCGGCGTCATGCCGCCTCGTCGGTCTCGATCAGGATCCAGTTGGGATCGTCCGAGCGGATCAGGCGGCTGAACGTCCACAGATCGCGCGTCTGCACCGCATCGTCCATCGATCCCGCGACGACGACGCGATCGGCGTCGCGCGTGATCGCCGCGATATCGGCATCGAAGCGCACCGAGATCACCGCCATCTGGCCGGTGAGGATCGCGCTGTCGATCGACGAGCGCTCGATCGAGACCAGTCGGTTCTCCAGCGTCTCGCCCGCCTGCGTGCGCGCGGCGATCGCATCGTGGAAGGCTTCGTAAACGTCGTCGTCGGCAAGGCGACGCAGTTCGGCGTCGTCACCGCGCCAGAACGCTTCGAGCACCATCCGGTATGCCGAGCGCGCGCCGTCGAGGAAGCCCGCAACGTCGAACTGCGGATCGGCGGAGACGATCGCGCGGATGCCGTCGAGCGCCTGCGGATCGACCATCGCGGCGATCGTGCCCGCGGCCTCGGGCTTGCGATCGACCAGCGACTCGACGCTGCCGCGCTGGACCATCGGCTCGCTCGGCTTGGCGAGGGGCTTGGCGACGGGCTGCTCGTGCCCCGTCCGGCGCCCGAGCACGGAATACAGCCGCAACCCGAGGAATATCGCCGCACATGCCAAAATGATGATCTCGGTCACCGAACCTCCAAGCCTGGGCCACGCGCCCACGGGCATCTCAAGCCGCTACACATAGAGGAGCGGCGCCGGTTATTCAAACGGCGCGCGCCTGCCGAAGTTGCGCCGCCATTGCTCGACGCCAGCCACGCTGCTAGTCGCCGCGCAAATCCATGCGCGCCCGCGTATGAACCGACGATGCCAAAGCGAGGATGACGTCCCATGGCCGAGAACGACACCCCCGATTTCCTGACCGTGCCCAATCCGAATGCCGGCAACGGCGAAGACACGCAGCCGCAGGTCGGCATGGTCGCGCAATATGTGAAGGATTTCTCGTTCGAGAATCCCAACGCGCCCGGCGTCTACAATTGGCAGGCGCAGCCACAGATCGACGTGCAGTTCAACATCGGCACGACCCCCGTCGCCGAGGACCTGCACGAATCCGCGTTGCGCATCGAGATCACCGCGACCGGCGCCGAAGGGACCGCGTTCAAGCTCGAGCTGCTCTATGGCGGCCTGTTCGCGATCAAGAACGTGCCCGGCGAGGCGATCCCGGCCTTTTTGCTCGGTGAGGCGCCCCGCCTGCTCTTCCCGTTCGCGCGGCGCGTCGTGGCGGATGCGGTGCGCGACGGCGGCTTCCCGCCGCTGATGCTCGACCCGATCGACTTCAACGCGCTCTATTTCTCCCAGCTCGAGCAGCAGACCGCGGCGATGGGCGAACCGGCGGGCCAAGCCTGACCCGCTTGCAAGACCGATCGACCGGATTGGTTTAATTTATCCGTTCGTGCTGAGTAGCCACTGAGCTTGTCGAAGTGGCGTATCGAAGCATCCGCCCGGCCCCTTCGATACGGGCCTTCGACTGCGCTCAGTCCCTACTCAGGACGAACGGTATGGGAATGACGATGAGCCTCGTTGCATGAGCCTCGTCAAGAACACCGCCACGATCGGCGGCCTCACGCTCGTCAGCCGCGTGCTCGGCTTCGTCCGCGACCAGCTGATGGCGCATTTCGTCGGCGCGGGGTTCGCGTCGGACGCGTTCCTTGTCGCCTGGCGACTGCCCAACCTGTTCCGCCAGCTGTTCGCCGAGGGCGCGTTCGCCGCCGCCTATGTGCCGATGTTCAACCGGCTGGTGGCGCAGGCCGAGAAGGACGGCGAGCCCGGCCTCCCCGCCGGCTTGCGCTTCGCCGAGGACGTGCTCTCGATCCTGCTGCCCTTCCTGTGCGTGTTCACGACGATCATCATGGTGTTTCCCAAGCCCGTCGTCTGGCTGATCACGCTGGGCTTCAAGGACGGCGGCGGCCCCGCCAAGTTCCTGCTCGCGACCGAACTGACGCGGATCACCTTCCCCTACCTGGCGCTGATCAGCATCGTCTCGCTGATGGGCGGGATCATGAACTCGCTCAACCGCTTCTGGGTCAACGCCGCAGCACCCGTGCTGCTCAACATCTGCATGATCGCGGGCATCCTGTTCTTCCGCGGTCACAGCGAGGTCGATACCGCACGCACGCAGGCGATCGCGGTGACCGTCTCGGGCGTCGCGCAGCTCGCCTGGCTGGTGTGGTCGGCGCGGCAGGCCGGCGTCGTGCTGCGGCTCAAGCCGCCGTCGCTGACGCCCGCGGTCAGGCGCTTCCTGCGCGTGCTCGGCCCCGCGATCGTCGGCCAGGGCGCGGTGCAGATCAACCTGCTGATCATCACGATGCTCGCGGCCGGTTTCCTGGGGCAAGGCGCGGTGTCGTTCATCTATTATGCCGATCGGCTGAATCAGTTGCCGCTGGCGCTGGTCGGCATCGGGGTGGGCACCGCGATCCTGCCGGTGATCTCGCGTCAGATCGGCGCGGGCGACGAGACGGGCGCGATCGTCACGCAGAACCGCGCGATCGAGCTGTCGCTGCTGCTCGCGCTCCCCGCCGCCGCCGCGTTGATGACCGCCGCGCACCCGCTGATCCACGGGCTGATGCAGACCGGCCATTTCACCGCCGAGGACACCGATGCCACCGCGAAGGTGCTGACCGCGCTCGCCTGCGGGCTCCCCGCCTACATATTGATCAAGGTCTTCACCCCCGGCTTCTACGCGCGCGGCGATACGCGGACGCCGGTGCGGATCGCACTGATCGAGATGGCGTGCAACATGGCGCTCAACCTCACGCTCGTGTTCGGCACCAAGCTTGGTTACGTCGGGCTCGCGGTGTCCGGCGCCGCCTGCGCGTGGATCAACGTCGGGCTGCTCTACGCGGTGCTGCACCGCCGCCGCCTCTTCGCGATCGACGAGCAGCTGCGCCGCCGCCTGCCCCGCCTGCTGCTGGCCAGCGTCGCGATGGGGGTCGTGCTGCTGCTGCTCAAGCCGCTGGTCGAGCCGCATCTCGATGGCGGAATTCTAACGCGCGCCGTCGGCCTCGCCGTCCTGATTACGCCCGCCGCGCTCGCCTATTTCCTGTGCGCCTTCCTGTTCGGCGCGTTCCAATGGAGCGAGCTCAAGGGGCTGTTGCGGAGGCGGCAAAGTTAGGGCGGGTTAGTGAAGGCGACGTAGATTCCCCTCCCTGAAAGGGAGGGGTTAGGGGTGGGTTCGTTTCCGTATCCGTCACGCCCGCCACGGGCGAACCCACCCCCGACCCCTCCCTTTCAGGGAGGGGAGAAGGCCGCGCTTGACCTGACCGCGCCGCTCGGCAAAGCCCCCACCCATGACAAAACGCGTCGTCTCGGGCATCCAGCCCACCGGAAATCTTCACCTCGGCAATTATCTGGGGGCGATCCGCAACTGGGTGCGGATGCAGGACGAGGTCGCGCGGGACGGCGGCGAATGCTTCTTCTTCCTGGCCGATCTTCACGCAATCACCGTCTATAACGAGCCCGCGGCGCTGCGCGCCAACGTCCGCGCGATGGCGGCCGCGCTGATCGCGTCGGGCGTCGATCCCGACAAAAGCGTGTTGTTCAACCAGGCCGCGGTCTCGGCGCATGCCGAGCTCGCCTGGTTGCTCAACTGCACCGCACGCATCGGCTGGCTCAACCGCATGACGCAGTTCAAGGAGAAGTCGGGCAAGGACCGCGAGGGCGCCTCGATCGGGC
>CAXTVK010000151.1:0-5308 GCA_964247655.1 uncultured Sphingomonadaceae bacterium
CGGCTTCGCCGACCAGATCGGGCAGAAGAAGGCCAAGGACCTCGCGCCCGAGGACATCATGGTCGGCTCCGAGCTGATGCTGTCGGTGTTCGTGCGCGAGCCGCAGTTCCAGAGCCAGACCAAGGACCGGCTCACCTCGCCCGACGCCGCTCGGCTGGTCGAGGCCGCGGTGCGCGACCATTTCGACCATTTCCTCAGCCAGAACATGGAGCGCGGCAAGGCGCTGCTCGGCTATGTGCTCGATCGGATGGACGAGCGGCTGCGCCGCAAGGCCGAACGCGATGTCAAAAGGAAGACAGCGACTTCGGGGCGCAAGCTCAGACTTCCCGGCAAGCTCACCGATTGTTCCTCGGACTCGCCCGAGGGCACCGAGATGTTCATCGTCGAGGGCGATTCGGCGGGCGGATCGGCCAAGCAGGCGCGCGACCGCAAGACGCAGGCGGTGCTGCCGATCCGCGGCAAGATCCTCAACGTCGCCTCCGCCAACACCGCCAAGATATTGGCGAACCAGGAGATCGCCGACCTGATCCAGGCGCTCGGCTGCGGCACGCGCGATCGCTGCGACGCGACCACGCTGCGCTACGAGCGGATTGTGATCATGACCGACGCCGATGTCGACGGCGCGCATATCGCGACATTGCTGATGACCTTCTTCTTCCAGGAAATGCCCGACGTCGTGCGCAAGGGGCATCTCTACCTGGCGCAGCCACCGCTCTACCGGATCACCGCGGGGGCCAAGTCGCTCTACGCGCGCGACGACGCGCAGCGTGCGGAGATCGAGCGCACTGCGTTCAAGGGCAAGAAGGTCGAGGTCTCGCGCTTCAAGGGCCTGGGCGAGATGAATCCGCAGCAGCTGCGCGAGACGACGATGGACCCCAAGACGCGCGGCATGATCCGCGTCACGCTGCCGCAGGAATATGAGGAGCGCGCCGCGGTGCGCGATCTGGTCGATCGGCTGATGGGCAAGGAAGCGCACCACCGCTTCACCTTCATTCAGGAGAATGCCGCGCGGGTGGCCGAAGAGGAGATCGACGCATGACGAGCGTGCTGGGCTATGTGCTGATCTTCGTCGCCGGCGCGCTGCTCGCCAACGGCATCCCGCATCTGGTGAGCGGCGTGCGCGGCGATCCTTTCCCCTCGCCCTTCGCCAAGCCGCCCGGCGTCGGCAATTCGCGGCCTGTGGTCAACGTGCTGTGGGGCTTCGGCAACGGGTTGGCCGGCGCGGTGCTCGCGATCGTCTGGTTGCCGCACGAAGTCGCGCCGATCGCCGACGCGGTGTGCGCGGCGGGCTTCCTGGCGATGGCGCTGTTCTGCGCGCGTCACTTCGGCAAGGTGCGCGGCTAAAGGAACATCCTCCCCATCGCAGATGGGGAGGGGGACCGCCCGAAGGGTGGTGGAGGGGTAGACCACCTCGACAGCGTCGGCCAGCCTCCGAGGTTCGATACCCCTCCACCACTCGCTTCGCGAGCGGTCCCCCTCCCCGAGCAAGCTCGGGGAGGATGATTTCGCCGCCTCGATCGAGCGTGCGAGATTGCTCACTGGCCATTGGATCGATAGCGCCCGGCGAGCCGTTTGAAGGAACCGCCATGTCCGATGCCGTCTCCCCCCTCGCCCGCCCCTTCCCCGCGATACCGCCGATCGCCGGCGTGCGGATCGCGACGGTGCGCGCGGGTTACAAGGCGTGGGACCGCGACGACCTGACATTGGTCACGTTCGAGGCGGGCACGACGGTGGCGGGCGTCACGACGCAGTCGAAATGCCCCTCCCCCGAGGTCGAATGGTGTCGGCAGGTGCTGCCGCTGGGCGAAGCGCGCGCGCTGGTCGTCAACGCGGGCAACAGCAACGCCTTCACGGGTGCGCGCGGTCGCGCAGCGGTCGAGGCGATCGCGGCCCGCGTGGCGCTGGGGACGCGCGGGCTGCCATCGGACGTGTTCGTCGCCTCGACCGGCGTGATCGGGGTGCCGCTGCCGATCGACATCGCCGAGGCGGGCGTCGACGCGGCATTGCAGGCGCCGCCTGCCGACTGGCGCGCGATGGCGGCGGCGATCTCGACCACCGACACCTTTCCCAAGGGCGCGATGGCACAGGCGTCGGTGGACGGCCGCACCGTGACGATCGCGGGCGTGATCAAGGGATCGGGGATGATCGCGCCCGACATGGCGACGATGCTCGGCTTCCTGTTCACCGACGCGGCGGTGACGCCGGGCTTCCTCCAACATCTGCTCGATACCGCCAATGCCAGGAGCTTCTCGTGCATCACGGTCGACGGCGACACCTCGACCTCCGACACCGTGCTCGCCTTCGCGACGGGCCGCGCGGGCAACGCGCCGCTCGCCTCGTTCGACGACGCGGGTGCCGACGCCTTCGCCGCCGCATTGTCCGATGTCTGTCTGCAACTCGCGCAACTGGTCGTCCGCGACGGCGAGGGCGCGAGCAAGTTCATCGAGATTGAGGTCACGGGCGCCGTCTCGAACGACAGTGCGCGAAAAGTGGCGCTGTCGATCGCCAACTCGCCGCTGGTGAAGACCGCGATCGCGGGCGAGGACGCCAATTGGGGCCGTGTCGTGATGGCGGTCGGCAAGGCGGGCGAACCCGCCGAGCGCGACAGGCTCGCGATCCGCTTCGGCGATACGCAGGTCGCCGAGGCCGGGCTCGCGGTCGAAGGCTATGACGAGGCGCCGGTCGCCGCGCATCTGAAAGGGCAGGACGTCCGCATCGGCGTCGATCTCGGTCTCGGCGAGGGCCGCGCGACGGTGTGGACCTGCGATCTGACGCACGGCTACATCGCGATCAACGCCGACTATCGCTCCTGATGCATGCGCTCCATGCCGCCGTGGAGGGGACGATGCGCCGGATCGGGCGCGAGGTGCTGCTGCCGCGCTTCCGCAACCTCGACGCCAGCGAGATCGAGGAGAAGGCGCCGAACGACTATGTCACCGTCGTCGACCGGGAATCCGAGCGACAGCTGAGCGCGGCGCTGACGGCGTTGCTGCCCGGCAGCCACGTCGTCGGCGAGGAAGGTGTCGCCGCCGATCCTGCGCTGGCCGATCGCATCGCAGACGGTCTCGCCTGGATCGTCGATCCGCTCGACGGCACCGGAAACTATACCGAGGGCAGGACGCCGTTCGCGATGATGGTGGCGCTCGCCGAGCAAGGCGTGGTGCAGGCGGGCTGGATCCTCGATCCGGTGACCGGGCGGATGTGCTACGCGGTGCTGGGCGGCGGCGCGTATATCGACGGCCAAGGGATAGCGGCGCGGGCGACGGGCGCCACTTTGCCGGTCGGTGCGCTGGCGACTCGCTATCTGCCCGACGACCGCCGCGCCGACGTGGTCGCACGCGCTGCCGGCCGGATCACCGAAGCCGACATCCCGCACTGCGCGGGCGAGCAATATCCGCGGATCGTGCTCGGTGCGGTCGATATCGCGCTGTTCTGGCGCACCAAGCCCTGGGACCACGCACCCGGCGTGCTGTTCGTCCAGGAGGCTGGCGGCAAGGTCGCGCGGGCGGATGGGAGTGTCTATCGACTCGGCGACGAGCGGACCGGGCTGCTGGCGGCGGCTTCGCCCAAGCTGTGGGAAGAAGCGGCGGCGGTTTTGTTCGGGTAAGATCTCCTCCCCTCCCTTTCAGGGAGGGGATCGAGGGGTGGGTGGCGGCTTGGCGATACGGAGGCCATAAACACGACAACAACCGTATCACCAAGCCAAGACCCACCCCAACCCCTCCCTGAAAGGGAGGGGCTTCCTGGCGCTTAAAGCGCGCCTTCGATGAACGCCTTGAGCTTGCTCTTGGGCGCGGCGCCGACCTGCGTCGCGGCGGGGGCACCGCCCTTGAACAGGATCATCGTCGGGATGCCGCGCACGCCATATTTGCCCGGAGCGTCGGGATTGTCGTCGATGTTGAGCTTGACGATCGTTACCTTCTCGCCGAGTTCGTCGGACAGTTCCTCGAGCGCCGGCCCGATCATCTTGCACGGGCCGCACCACTCCGCCCAGAAATCGACCAGCACCGGGCCGCTCGCGGACAGCACCTCGGCATCGAAACTCTGGTCGGTGACGGTCTTAGTAGCCATGGTGCGAAACTCCTGATCGACTTGGACGATGATGTAGGCGGGAGGGGGCCGGGTCTCAACCTGCGGGGGCCAAACTTTGCTCCATGCCGACGAAGCCTGGCTTGTGCGTGGCCAGCGTCTCGGCAGGCAGCGGGATCACCACGGGGCCGGACGTGTAGAGCAACGCCGCCTCGATCGCTCGATCGGGAAAGATGACCGCGAGCGCGGCGGCATAGGCGCCCATCTGCGCGAGATGATGCGCGGGCACCTGATCGAGGTCGGTGGGCACGCGTCGCCCGGTCTTGAAATCGACGATCGTCACGCGATCGGGCGTGACCAGCAGCCGATCGACCGTTCCCGCGATCACCTGCCCGTCGACGACCGCGGCGATCGGCGCTTCGGCGAGCGCGTCGCCCGAGAAGATCGCGGCGTGCGCGGGATCGCCGATGATCGCGCAGGCATCCTCCACCAGCGACCGGCGCAGGTCGGGATCGGCGAGGCCGGCGCTGTGCTCCAGCCAGCGCTCCGCCGCCGCGTCGCGCGCATCGGGCGCCAGCGAGGGCAGGCGCTCGAACAGCGCGTGGAGCAGCCGGCCGCGCTCGGCTGCCCAGCGCATTTCGGGCCCGGGCGGCGGGTTGGCGACGGTATCCGATCCGATCGACGACGGCGCGAGCGGACGCGGCGGGCGGCTTTCCTGCGGTGCGGGCGTCCAGAGCCAGGCGGGCGGCGTCGATTCGGGCGGCGGCACGCGCACCGGCCGCGCCGCGCCGCGCGCGCCCTCCTCGGCGTGGACGCGCACCGTGCCCCACAGCGGATCGTCGACCGTCTGCGCGCCGATCGCATCGAGCGCGGCGTCGAGCGCGGTGTACCAGCTCCGCGCCGGCGGCACGCCCTTCGCCATCGGCCCCAGCGCGCCGCCGATCGCGAGCCATTCCTCCGCGCGCGTCGCCGCGACATAGAGCAGCCGCCAATGCTCCTCGAGATCGCGCTGCTCGGTGATCCCCATCAGCTCGGCGAAGGGCGGGAAGCGCTCGTGGCTGCGCGGGCGGATGATCGGGACGGGATCGATGCCCTCGTCCGCCGCCCAGCCGAGCGCACCGCCCGGCGAGCGATCGGGATCGCCGGTCGCATCCGCCAGCACCACCAATGGCGCCTGCAGGCCCTTCGAGCCATGCGCGGTCATCACGCGCACCGCGTCGAGCGGCGCGGAAGGGTCGCGCTTGATCTGTACCTCGCCGCGATCGAACCAGTCGAGGAA
>CAXTVK010000152.1:0-5276 GCA_964247655.1 uncultured Sphingomonadaceae bacterium
CGCCGTAGACCTGCACCAGCTTGGAGGCGAGCACGAACAGCAGCGACACGACGATGCGCGCCTTCAGCCCCGCTTCACCCTGGGGCCACAGATAGGGCAGGAAGCGGCGCAGCGAGGCGAAGCCCACCTCCGCCTTGAGATCGGTGGCCGTCAGGGTGTCGGGTGGCATCCGCCCAGAATAGGCGCGCCACAGCGATCCGCCAATGCACTGCGACGACGGGCATAGCGCGCAACTGTCCGCCGGCGGACACCGAATGATGGCGATTCCACCCAAGCGTTGGCGCGATCGACAGCCATTGATCGTCGTCGCGCGTCAAAAGCGCCGCGGATCCGCCAATTCGGCAACTTGGCACGCTCTCTGCAACGCTGTCTGCATCCCGCCGATCATCGACGGGGCAGACATTCCAAGGAGCTTTGCCATGACCTCGTTCAACCTCTCGTCGCTGCGTGACGCACTCGTTTCGGCCGCCGGTGCGGTGTTCTTCAGCGCCGTCCTCGTCGGCGCCGCCGTCCTCCCCGCGCAGACCGCGGTCGCCTCGGTGCTGCACTTCTAAACCCCCGCGACCAAGGATATCGTCATGACCGACCGTTTCGTGATCGATCGCCGCCGCGGCATGTGGCTCGGCGTAGCCCAAGGCGCAGCGGACTATTCGGGCCTGAACGTCACGCTCGTCCGCCTCGCGCTGGTGCTGCTCACCGTGTTCAGCGCGGGCTTTCCGGCGATCGTCGCCTATGTCCTGATCGGCTGGCTGGCGGGCGAGCGCTGAGGCGCCTGCCGCCAGCGAAACATCCCCGCTTGCTCCCCGCGCCGCGCCCGGCGATGCTGCCCCGATGGACGACGCGCGGGCGATCATCGAACAACTGGGCCTGACGCCCCACCCCGAAGGCGGCTGGTATCGCGAGACCTGGCGCGCCGACGCCGCACCCGGCGAGCGCGCTTCCGCCACCGCGATCCTCTTCCTGCTCGACGCGGGCGAGCGCTCGCACTGGCACCGCGTCGATGCCGCCGAACTCTGGCTATGGCACGCCGGCGCGCCGCTGCTGCTACGCCGCGCGCCGTCCGACGACGGACCGATCGAGGACGCGCGGCTCGGCCCCGACATACTCGCGGGCGACACCCCGCAATTGCTCGTATCGCCCGGCCACTGGCAATCGACCGAGACGCTGTCCGACTGGGCGCTGGTCTCGTGCATCGTCTCGCCGGGCTTCGACTTTTCGGGTTTCACGCTCGCGCCGCCGGGCTGGGCGCCGGCTTCATGAAGGATGGCGGCCTCGACGACTGGCTCGACGGCGGCAAGGCGGAGGTCGCCGCGGCGATCGCCGACGTGCCGCGCGTCCGCGCGCTGCTGGTCGCGGCCGCGAAGGCGGGCGAGGCGGTGAGCTATTCGGCGCTGCTCGCGATGCTCGGTACGCGCTTCACCCGCCCCAAGATGCGCGCCTTGTGCAAGACGCTCGATGCGATCGACGAGGCCGGTGCCGCGGTGGGCGAGCCCGAACTCGCGGTGCTCGTCGTCCGCGAGTCCGACGGATTGCCGGGGCAGGGCTGGTGGGCGGGCGGTCACGCGCTCCGCCTCGGTCACGAAGGCGCGTGGGAAGGCCCTGCGGCGCGCGCGCTGGTCGATCGCGTGCAGGCCGAGACATTCTCTTACTGGCGGGAGCGCTGACCGATGGCGGACAGACGATACGACGCCGTCATCATCGGCGGCGGACACAACGGGCTGGTCTGCGCCTGGTATCTGGCGCGTGCGGGCAGATCGGTGCGCGTGCTTGAGCGGCGGCACATCGTCGGCGGCGCGGCGGTGACCGAGGAATTCCATCCCGGCTTCCGCAATTCGGTGGCGAGCTACACGGTCAGCCTGCTCCAGCCCAAGGTGATCCGCGACATGAAGCTCACCGAGCGCGGGTTGCGCATCGTCGAGCGGCCGATCTCCAATTTCCTGCCGCAGGAGGATGGCGGCTATCTCAAGCTCGGCGGCGGGCTCGAACGCACGCAGGCCGAGTTCCGCCGCTTCTCCGCGCACGATGCCGAGGTGCTGCCCGCCTACTATGCCGCACTCGAGGGAGTCGCCGACGTGCTGCGCGATCTGGCGCTCAAATCGCCGCCCAATGTCGGCGACGGGCTGGCGACGCTGATCGCGGGTGCGAAGCAGGGCCGCAAGCTCGCGAGCTTGTCGATCGAGGGGCAGCGCGACGTGCTCGATCTGTTCGCCAAGTCGGCGCGCACCTTTCTCGACGGCTGGTTCGAGAGCGAGGCGGTCAAGGCGGCGTTCGGCTTCGACGCGGTAGTCGGCAATTTCGCTAGCCCCGACACGCCCGGCTCGGCCTACGTGCTGCTCCACCACGTCTTCGGCGAGGTCAACGGCAAGAAGGGCGCGTGGGGCCATGCGATCGGCGGGATGGGCGCGATCACGCAGGCGATGCGCGAAGCGTGCGAGGAGGCGGGGGTCATCATCAGTACCGACGCGCCGGTCGAGCGCGTGCTCGTCGATGGCGGGCGTGCGGTGGGCGTGCGGATCGAAGGCGGCGAGGCGGTGTTCGGACGCAGTATCGTCGCCAATGTCGGGCCGCGGCTGCTCTACGATCGGCTGATCGATCCGGCCGATCTGCCCGCCGACTTCCGGCGCCGCGTGAAGGGGTTCAAGGTCGGGTCGGGGACGTTCCGGATGAACGTCGCGCTTGCCGAACTGCCGCGCTTCACCTGCCTGCCCGAACCCGGCGAGCATCACCGCAGCGGCATTATCCTGGCGCCGACGCTCGACTATATGGACCGCGCCTATGGCGACGCGAAGCGTATCGGGATGGCGAAAGAACCGATCGTCGAGATGCTGATCCCCTCGACCGTCGACGACAGCCTCGCGCCGCCGGGCCGGCATGTCGCCAGCCTGTTCTGCCAGCAATTCGCGCCGGTGCTGCCGGGCGGTCGCAGCTGGGACGACGAGCGCGAGGCGGCGGCGGACCTGATCGTCGATACCGTCGAGCGCTGGGCGCCGGGGTTCCGGGCTTCCGTGATCGCGCGGCAGATCCTGTCGCCGCTCGATCTCGAACGCACCTTCGGGCTGGCGGGCGGCGACATCATGCACGGCAATATGAGCCTCGACCAGCTCTGGTCGGCGCGACCGATCCTGGGGCACGGCGCGTATCGCGGGCCGATCGAGGGTCTGTATATGTGCGGCGCGGGGACGCATCCCGGCGGCGGCGTCACCGGTGCGCCGGGGCATAATGCCGCGCGCGAGATACTCGCCGACGGGGGCTGGCGGGCGCGGCTCGCATCGGTGCTGCGCAAGTGAGGCGGTGAGGTTGACGACGTCGACGGCAATGGGGTGTTCCGCGCTTCGCCCCGCCCCTCTTCGTCATCCCGGCGAAAGCCGGGACCCATCGTCGGCGGCGCGCAGATCGATCGGATGCCGGCCGCTCTTCGCGACAGACCGCATCCATTGGTCCCGGCTTTCGCCGGATGACGGTTTGGAGGCGGGATGACGGCGGAAGATATCACGCCACCTTGCGCCGCTCGGGCAACCGCCACCGTCCCAATTCCTCGTGCCAGCTTCGGCCGTGCCAGCTGCGCACCAGCACCAGTTCGTCGACCAGCCAGCTGATCCCGTCGATCGCGCGCACGCCGCCGGATCCGCGCGTGCCGTCGCGGTGTCCGTAGCCCAGCGTGACATGCGGCGCCGGCGCGGCCTTGGGCGACAGGTCGAGCCCGTAGTGCCGCACCATGTCGAGCACGTGGGCCTGGCATTCGAGCGCGCCGAGCAGCGGTTCGCTCGCCTTGAGCAGCGTGTGCCGCGCGCTGGTGACGACCTGATCGAACGCCACGCGGAAGGCGAAGGGCGGCATCGTCGCCATGATCCAGCCGATCGTCGCGATCACATGCGCCTGCGACGCAGCCGCCCCGTCGAGATCGGCGCCGAGGTCCGCGAGCGTGATGTGCCGCCGCGCGCTCGAGATCAGCCGCAGCCCGGGCAGCGCGGGTTCGATGTCGTTCGATGCGGCGACGTGATCGCCGATGCCGTCGGGAAGCCGAGCGAACAGATACAGGCGGGGCAGGTTCGGGCGAGGTTCGGTAGAAGCAGCCATATCGTCACGCCTCCGAGCGGTCGACGAGCCTCATGTTCCACATATGTTCCAATACGTCAAGCCACACTCGACACTTGGCAGAATCACCGGATCGCGCGATGGTTCCGGATGCTCAACATCCTCTCAATCTTCATCGGACTCGGCGCCCTCGTCTGGGGGATCGTCGCGTTCACGCCCTTCCTCGGCTGGATGTACTGGTTCGTGCTGCCGTTCGCGGTGCTGGGGCTCGCGATCGGCGCGCTGTCGAGCCGCAACGGCGGGCGCAACCTCAACCTCGTCGTGCTGTGCGTCGGCATCGTGCGGCTGGTGATCGGCCACGGCATATTCTGACCGGCGCGGCGGCGGCGCGGTAAATCCGGCCGCCGCTCGTCGGTCCGCCGCAGGCTTACGCCTTGTTGCCGAACAGCCCGCCCAGCATGCCGCCAAGCCCGCCGCTGTTCTGCTCGAGCAGCCCCGCGAACTTGCCCAGCGCGCCCTCGCCGCCGATGTGCGCGACGATCTGCTGCAGCGTGTCCTGCGGCAGCCCGGTCTGGTCGGCGGCGGTCGCGACGGTGTCGCCGGGCTGGGGGTGCGCCTGGCCGAGCGCGGTCACCGCCTGTTCGACCTGCTCGGGACCGAGCCCCACCTTCGCCGCGAGATTCTGAACGTCCACATTGCCGGCCACCTGGCCGAGCAGTCCATCGAGCAAGCCCATCGCGAGTCTCCTGAGGGGGGGAAAGCGCAGCGTAGCACGGCGGGGCGCAAAGGCGAGCGCTGAGCCCAACGATCCGTATCCACCGTGGTGGCGGCCGAACGCTCCGAAATGGAGGCGAAACCGAGGTCTCGGCGGGGCGCTTCGTGGCATGTTTGGGCCGGCACGTCGCTTTCCGCCGTCGGCGCCATTGCCGCGTTCGTCATCACGAGAGGAAGGACACGAAATCATGTCGACCTGCACCGCACCGGGCCATCCGAGTGCACCGTTTCTTGCACCGCTGGCTGCGGCGCCATTTACAGCGAGCCCAACGGGCCCTGCAACACCTTCTGCTCGGGCCAGGACCTGACCGCGCTCGAACTCGGCGATGCTCCGTTCTCGATCCAGTTGTCGGATTTCCCGGCGGATAAGCTGGTGCATGTCTTTCCGGGCTTCGGCGAGACATTGCGTGGCGTGTCGGGCTCGGTGAGCCTGTCGCACAAAGGCGTGACCCGCGATCAGCTTCCGG
>CAXTVK010000153.1:0-5252 GCA_964247655.1 uncultured Sphingomonadaceae bacterium
TTGAGCGCCCCCGCGAGCGACGCCGTCGCGCTGCCGCGTCGTGCGGGCTTGGGTTGCGAGGCGTCGGGTGCCCAGCCGATCAGATACACCAATGCGAAGCTCTCGGTGATCCGGCCGTCGGGATCGGCGCCGGCCGCGAACGCCGCATGCGCCGCCGCCGCCTGCATCCTCGTCAGCGGCGCGGGCGCGCCTGCCAGCACGCCGCCGAGCCCACCGAAACGCAGGTCGGCGAGCAGCGCGCCCAGCCCGCGATAGCGGACGTCGAGCGTCTCGCCGTCGGCGACGGGCAGCGCGAACCCCGCGCGCGCGAGCAGGTCGCCTGCCGAACGGACGTCGACCTGCGGGTGGATGCGCGGGGCGACGCCGCGCGATCCCGCCATGTCAGCCTCGAGCATCGCGGCGCGCAGCCGGGGGACGCTGCCCGCGCCGACGAAGCCCGCGAGCAACAGCCCGTCGGGCGCGAGCACGCGGCGTGCGAGCAGCAGCGCACCGGGCAGGTCGCTCACGCTGTCGAGCACGCCCGCCGAGATCACCAGATCGAATGCGCCGTCGGCGAAGGGCAGGCGATCCTCGTCGCACTCGATGCCACCCGCTGCCCGCGCCGCGTCGAAGCTTGCGTCGACCGAGACGACCTGGATGCCCAGCGCCTGCAGCGCCACCGCGATCCGTCCATCGGCCGCACCGATCACCAGCGCGTGCGAAAAGCGGCGCTCGACGATGTCGAGTCGCGCGAGCAGTTCGTCGGCGATGTGCCGGGCGAGGAAGCCATGCTCGGCGAAGCGCGTCATCGCGCGGTCGCGGCGGATGCGGCGGCGCGCGCGGTCGAACGGTTCGGGGGGAGCCCGGGGCGCGGGAGGGGCGGCGGGGGCCATGACTGGGCTTGTGCAGCGCGCGCGCGTCACGGACAAGGGGACATGGCCGCCTCCGCCGCCCGCCTGGTTCATCGCCTGTGGTCGGCGGGCATCGACTTCGCGTTGCCGCCGCGCTGCCCGGGATGCGGATCGATCGTCGATCACGACCACCGGTTTTGCGCGGTCTGCTGGCAGGCGCTCGATTTCCTCGGGCCGCCGGCGTGCTCGCGCTGCGCGATGCCTTTGCCGCACGATCTCGGCGAGGCGGCGATGTGCGGCGCCTGCCACGCCGATCCGCCTGCCTTCGATCGCGCCGATGCCGCGGTCGCGTACGGCGAGGTCGCGCGCACCGTCGCGCTGCGGCTCAAATATGGCGGCCGGCCAAGCGTCGCGCGGACGATGGCGGGGCAGATGGCGCGGCTGGTGCAGGGTGCGCCGCCCGACATGCTCGTCGCCGCGGTGCCGCTGCACCGGTGGCGGCTATGGTCGCGCGGCTACAACCAGGCGCTGCTGATCGCGCGCGGCGTCGCCGAGCGGACCGATCTCGACTGCGTCCCCGACCTGTTGGTCCGCACCAAGGCGACGCCGGTGCTGCGCGGTCTCGGCCGCAAGGCGCGCGCGCGCGCGGTGGCCGGCGCGTTCGCGGTGCCGCCTGTCCATCACGCGTTGATCAGGCACCGCGCCGTGCTGCTGATCGACGACGTGTTCACCAGCGGCGCCACTGCGCAGGCCTGCGCCAAGGTGCTCAAGCGCGCGGGCGCTGCCGAGGTGCGGCAGCTCTGCTGGGCACGCGTGCTGCGCGACGAAGGGGCAGGGCGTTGACCAGGCCCGTTGACCCAGCCCGTTGACCCGGGCCGTTGACATTGCCCGTGTCCATCCACAGGTCCGGGGTCAACCAGCGGAGGAATGCATGATGGCCAAGGTCGAGATCTACACCAAGATGGGCTGCCCCTATTGCTCGCGGGCGCGCAAGCTGCTCGATTCGAAGGGCGTATCCTACGAAGAGACCGACATCACGATGGGCGGCCCCAAGCGCAAGGAGATGCTCGAGCGCGCGCCCGGGCACTCGACCGTCCCCTCGATCTTCATCGACGGCAAGCATGTCGGCGGGTCGGACGAGCTCGCCGCGCTCGATGCCAAGGGCGGGCTGGACACGCTGCTCGCCGCCTGACGATGACGCGCGTCGCGATCCTGCAGACGACCAGCGGGATCGATCCCGCCGCCAATGCTCGCGCGCTCGTCGCGGGACTGGAAGCCGCGGCGGCGGGCGGCGCGGCGATCGCCTTCACCCCCGAGATGACCGGGCTGCTCGATCGCGATCGTGCGCGCGCTGCCGGATCGATCGTCGGCGAGGCGGACGACGTCGTGCTTGCGGCGGCGCGCGAGGCGGCGGCGCGGCTCGGGCTATGGGTGCAACTCGGCTCGCTGGCGCTGCGGCCCGGCGGCGGGGAGACGCGCTACGTCAATCGCGGCTTCCTGATCGACGACCACGGCACCATCCGCGCGCGCTACGACAAGCTTCATCTGTTCGACGTCGATCTCGCGACCGGCGAGAGCTGGCGCGAATCCGCCGCCTACGCGCCGGGCGAGAGTGCCGCAGTGGCGGAAACGCCCGCGGGCCGGCTGGGCCTGACCATCTGCTACGACCTTCGCTTTCCCGATCTCTACCGCGCGCTGAGCGATGCCGGCGCCGAGATCCTCGCGGTCCCCGCCGCGTTCACCGTGCCGACCGGCGAGGCGCACTGGCACGTGCTGCTGCGCGCGCGCGCGATCGAGGCGGGGTGCTTCGTGATCGCCGCAGCGCAGACCGGCACCCACGCGGACGGCCGTGCCACCTACGGCCACTCGCTCGCGATCGATCCGTGGGGCGCGGTGCTGCTCGACATGGGCGATGCGCCCAGCGTCGGCTTTGCCGAGATCGACCTCGAGCGGCTCCGCGAGGTGCGGTCGCGCATCCCGGCGCTGCGTCACCGCCGACCGATTCCCGCGGTGACGCTGGCATGATCGTGTTCGATCTGAGCTGCGGCGGCGGTCATGTCTTCGAGGCATGGTTCGGCAGCCAGGCGGATTACGACGGCCAGCGCGACCGCGGGCTGGTCGCGTGCCCCGTCTGCGGCGATGCCGGCATCGACAAGGCACCGATGGCACCGCGCATCTCGGGCACGGGCAGCGCGGGCGCGGTCGATCATGCGCAGGTCGATCCGAAGGCGATGATGCGCGCGATGATGGCGATGCAGGCCAAGGCGCTCAAAGGTTCGGAGGACGTCGGCGCACGCTTCGCGACCGAGGCGCGCGCGATCCATGCCGGCGACGCCGAGCACCGCGTCATCCACGGCCAGGCGACGCTCATGGAGGCCAAGGCGCTCGTCGCCGACGGCGTGCCGGTCGCGCCGTTGGCCTTTCCGGTGCGCGACGCCTCGCGCGACAATTGATGCCGCGGGCCGCGCAGGCCGATTGATTCCGTGCGCCGCCCCGCCTAACCGTGCCGCCATCGGCTCCATAGCTCAGCTGGACAGAGCAGCGGTTTCCTAAACCGAAGGTCGCAGGTTCGAGTCCTGCTGGGGCCACCATCGCCGCACCATCGTGGCTATTCGATAATCTCGAACGATTGCATCGCGATTATACGGGTCGATCGCGCGCCGATCGTCGTTACATCGTCGTCCGTCCCCTCAAGGAGCATGGCGATGGCGAAGGTGCTGGTTCTCTATTATTCGTCCTACGGCCATATCGAACAGATGGCCGAAGCGATCGCCGAGGGCGCGCGCGCCGCGGGCGCCGAGGTCGCGATCCGCCGCGTGCCCGAGACGGTGCCGGAAGAGGTCGCCCGTGCGAACCACTTCAAGCTCGACCAGAAGGCGCAGATCGCCACGATCGGCGAACTTGCCGATTACGACGCGATCGTCGTCGGCACCGGCACGCGCTTCGGGCGGATGTCGTCGCAATTGGCGGCGTTCCTCGATCAGGGCGGCGGCCTGTGGGCGTCGGGCGCGCTCAACGGCAAGGTCGGCTCGGCCTTCGCCTCGACCGCCAGCCAGCATGGCGGGCAGGAGACGACGCTGTTCTCGATCATCACCAACCTGCTGCATTTCGGGCTGATGATCGTCGGCCTGCCGTACAGCTTCCAGGGGCAGATGGGCGTCGACGAGGTCCGCGGCGGATCGCCTTACGGCATCACCACGATCGCGGGCGGCGACGGCTCGCGCCAGCCGGGCGCCGAAGAACTAGAGGGCGCGCGGTTCCAGGGCAGGCTGGTCGCGGAGACCGCGGCGAAACTCTTCGCCTGAGCGGTATCGCGCCGCCCGGCCCACAGCGGCCTTGTCAGCCGGGCGGCGCATCCCGATAGCGGTACGCATGACGCATGCCCCCGCAGACGGCGATCTCGTCGCCGAGACCGCCAAGATCCCCGTTCCAGACGATGTCGCGGAAGCGATCAGGACGCTGATCCGCTGGGCGGGCGACGATCCCTCGCGCGAAGGCCTGCTCGATACCCCCAAGCGCGTCGCGCGCGCATGGAAGGAATATTGCGGCGGGTACGGCGAGGATCCCGCACACCATCTCTACCGCACCTTCGAGGAGGTCGGCGGCTACGACAATGTCGTGCTGCTCAAGGACATCCCGTTCCAGTCGCACTGCGAACATCATATGGCGCCGATCATCGGCAAGGCCTCGATCGCCTATCTGCCGAGCGACCGCGTCGTCGGCATCTCCAAGCTCGCGCGCGTGCTGCAGGGCTATGCGCGCCGCCTGCAGGTGCAGGAGCGCCTCACCGCGCAGGTCGCCGACTGCATTTGGGAGCATCTAAAACCCCAGGGCGTCGCGGTGGTCATCGAGGCGAGCCACGCCTGCATGACCGCGCGCGGCGTCCGCACCCCCGGCGTCGGCATGACCACCAGCCGCGTCCTCGGCTGTTTCCGCGACGATGCGAGCAGCCGGCGCGAGGTGATGGGGCTGATGGGGTATTGAACCGCTGGGCGCGGGGGCGCCGAGCGATCTTCTTCGTCCGTCATCACGACGGAAGCCGGGACGCCCAGCCCCTTCGTCATCCCGGCAGACGCCGGGGGCCCATAGACGAGGCGCGTATGGCCGGGCGTAGCGATGACGAGCGCGCTTAGCGCCGGGTTGTCGAACGCTGCGCATATGGCTCCCGGCCTCCGCCGGGATGACGGAGAGGGGGAATAGTGCCAAGGGCGGACATTCGCCACGCCGCTGGTCCCCGCGCAGGCGGGGGCCCAGGCCCGCAGCCTATGGCCGGGGCAACGCATCTATAGAAACGTGAGGCCTGGCCCCCGCCTACGCGGGGGAACGGCCAAGATGCGCGCTCCCGTTCCCCGGCGAAAGCCGGGGCTCAGGCCCGCAGCCCGTGGCACGCGCGGCGCTGTTACGGAGACGTGAGGCCTGGGC
>CAXTVK010000154.1:0-5248 GCA_964247655.1 uncultured Sphingomonadaceae bacterium
ACAACCGCGCCAACGCGCTGCGCGAAGAGGGCAGGGACCGCGAAAAGGGCCTGCGCGCCTCCAACGCGGGCACCGAAGTGCCGCGCATGTCCAACGTCGAGGCGAGCGTGAACGCCGCCGAGGGCAACACACAGCAGTAAGGCACCACCGTCATCCCGGCCCTGAGCCGCGATCCCGCTTCTGCCTTATCCAACAGAAGAAGCGGGACCCCGGGCCGGGCCCGGGGTGACGGGGTTTGGGTACAGCGCACCCAACCCAGAAACGAAGAAGGGGTCCGCGAACGGACCCCTTCCCCTTATTGCATCTGACCGAGATGATCAGTCGTCGTCGCGGCTCAGGAAGGCCGGCGCGAACTCGGGCGCTGGGCCGTCATTGTTGCCGCCTTCGCTGCGCTCGCGGCGCGGGCCGCGGTCGCCGCCCCGGTCGCCACCCTCGCGCGGCGCACCGTCGCGGCGTGGGCCACCGCCTTCGCGGCGGGGGCCACGATCGCGGTCGCCACCGCCGCCTTCACGGCGCGGGCCGCGATCGCTGCGGGGGGGACGATCGGCACCGGCTTCGCGCGGCGGACGGGTGTCCTCCAACTCGGCACCGGTCTCCTGATCGACGACGCGCATCGACAGGCGAACCTTGCCGCGCGGATCGATCTCGAGGACCTTGACCTTCACGTCCTGGCCCTCGGACACGACGTCCTTGGGGCTGGCGACGCGCTCGTTCTTCATCTCGGAGACGTGGACGAGACCGTCCTTGCCGCCCATGAAGTTCACGAACGCCCCGAAATCGACGATGTTGACGACCTTGCCGTCATAGATCTTGCCGACTTCGGCTTCCATCGTGATGCCCTGGATCCACTTGCGCGCGGCCTCGATCTGCGCCGGATCGGACGACGAGATCTTGACCGTGCCATCGTCGTCGATGTCGACCTTGGCGCCGGTGGTGGCGACGATCTCGCGGATCACCTTGCCGCCGGTGCCGATGATGTCGCGGATCTTGTCCTTGGGGACCGACATCGTCTCGATGCGCGGCGCGTGCGCCGAGAGCTCGGTGCGCGTGCTGTCGAGCGCCTTGGCCATTTCGCCGAGGATGTGCGCGCGGCCTTCGTTCGCCTGCGCGAGCGCGACCTTCATGATCTCCTCGGTGATGCCGGCGATCTTGATGTCCATCTGCAGGCTGGTGATGCCCTCGGACGTGCCGGCAACCTTGAAGTCCATGTCGCCGAGATGATCCTCGTCGCCGAGGATGTCGGAGAGGACCGCAAAGTCCTTGCCCTCGAGGATCAGGCCCATCGCGATGCCCGAGACCGGGCGCTTGATCGGCACGCCGGCGTCCATCAGCGCGAGCGACCCGCCGCAGACCGTCGCCATCGACGAGGAGCCGTTGCTCTCGGTGATGTCGGAGGTCAGGCGGATCGTGTAGGGAAACTCCTCCTTGGTGGGGAGCACGCCGTGCAGCGCGCGCCACGCCAGCTTGCCATGGCCGATCTCGCGACGGCCCGGCGCGCCGAAGCGGCCGACTTCACCGACCGAATAGGGCGGGAAGTTGTAGTGCAGCATGAAATGCTCGTAGCGCAGGCCGGTCAGGCCATCGATCATCTGCTCGCTTTCCTTGGTGCCCAAGGTGCAGGTCGCGATCGTCTGCGTCTCGCCGCGGGTGAACAGCGCCGAGCCGTGCGCGCGCGGCAGGAAGTGCGCGGTCGCCTCGATCGGACGAACGGTCTTGGTGTCGCGACCGTCGATGCGGCGGCCTTCCTTGAGGATCGCGGTGCGGACGATGTCGGCCTCGAGCTTCTTGACGAGCTTGGTGGCGACCATCTGCTCCTGGGGCGAGCGATCGGCCATGGCGACCTTCGCCTTGGCGCGCGCGGCACCCAGCGCGGTCTGGCGCTGCTGCTTGTCGGTCAGCTTGTAGGCGGCGTCGATGTCCTTGCCGACGAGCTTCTTGAGCTCGGCCTTGGTCTTGGTCGTGTCGTCGCCGGCTTTCAGCTCCCACGGATCCTTGGCGGCCTTCTCGGCGAGCTTGATGATCCCCTCGATCACCTTCTGCGACGCCTTGTGCGCGAACATCACCGCGCCGAGCATGACCTCTTCGGACAGCTCCTTGGCTTCGGATTCGACCATCATCACCGCGTCGTGCGTGGCGGCGGCGACGAGATCGAGCTCGCCGGCGGCGACCTGCGCGTCGGTCGGGTTGAGGATATACTCGCCATCGGCATAGCCGACGCGCGCGGCGCCGATCGGGCCCATGAAGGGGAGGCCCGAGATGGTGAGTGCAGCCGAGGCGGCGATCAGCGCGAGAATGTCGGGCTCGTTCTCGCCGTCATAGGAGAGCACGTGGCAGATGCAATTGATCTCGTTGTAGAAGCCCTCGGGGAAGAGGGGGCGGATCGGGCGGTCGATGAGGCGGGAGACGAGCGTCTCCTTCTCGGTGGCGCCGCGCTCGCGCTTGAAGAAGCCGCCGGGGATGCGGCCGGAGGAGAAATATTTCTCCTGATAGTGAACGGTGAGCGGGAAGAAGTCCTGCCCTTCCTTGACCGACTTGGCGGCGGTGACCGCGCACAGCACGACGGTCTCGCCGAGCGTCGCGATGACGGCGCCGTCGGCCTGGCGGGCGACGCGGCCGGTCTCGAGGGTCAGCGTCGCGCCGCCGAACTCGATGTCCACTTTCTTGATATCGAACATTTGGTTTTCCTTCACTCCGGACGCCCAATGCGGCCGGGGCCTATGTTGCGGGCTAGCCGGCCCGCGTCGGTGTGGAGCAGTCTCTGCTCCCGCCAGCATGCCGAATTGCGCGCTGGCCTCACTACCCGTCCGTTCCCCCGCGAAGGCGGGGGCCCAGAGCCGCGGGCATTGCGTGTGCGGCTCTGGATCCCCGCCTGCGCGGGGACACAAAAAAGGCGCCGCGAGGGCGCCTTTTTCTATTTGCGAAGGCCGAGCTTCACGATCAGATCGGCATAACGCTGCACGTCCTTCTTCTTCAGATAGTCGAGCAGCGAACGCCGCTTGTTGACCATCATCAGCAGGCCGCGGCGCGAATGATTGTCCTTCGCATGCGTCTTGAAATGCTCGGTGAGGTTGCGGATCCGCTCGGTCAGGATCGAGACCTGGATCTCGGGCGAACCGGTGTCCTCAGCGCCGCGGGCATGATCCTTGATGACCGCGGTCTTGCGCTCTGCAGTAATCGACATCGGGTTACTCCTATCTCTAAAGGTTGAAACCGCGCACCACTTTGAGCTCTATCCCGTCGGATAAGACGAGCGCGACCGGAACAGACGAGTCGGTCGCAAGATAGGAGCCCGGTGTTGCAGCGATCCCGATCACCGGGCGCCCCTGGCGGAGCGCCTGTGCCTGATCGGGGGTGACGGATAGGGCCGGGATGTCGTCCAGCCCCGCCGTCAGCGGCAAGAGTGCCTGTTCAAGCGCGCGCCCCTGCCCGAGATCGGCCAGCGAGTCCAGCGAAATCGCGGGTCGCAGCGTGAACGGGCCGGCCTTGGTACGGCGGAGCATCGTGACGTGGCCGACCGTGCCCAGCGCCGCCGCGACGTCGCGCGCTAGGCTGCGGATGTAGGTGCCCTTGGAGACGGTGGCGATGAGGGTGGCTTGGTCGAGAAGAAGACCCTCATCCCGACCTTCTCCCGCAAGGGCGGGAGAAGGAGCGGCGCCAAGCCCTCTCCCGCCTTCGCGGGAGAGGGTTGGGTGAGGGTCTTCTTCTTCAACGGTCAGCGAATGTATCGTGACGCTGCGGCTTGCCAGCACCACCTCCTCGCCCGCCCGCGCCAGATCATAGGCCCGCCGCCCATCGATCTTGAGCGCCGAATAGGCCGGCGGGACCTGCTCGATCGGCCCCGTGAAGCGCGCCAGCACCGCCGCGAGCGCCGCCGCGGTCGGCCGCACGTCGGAGGTCGCGATCACCGCGCCCTCCAGGTCGAGCGTGTCGGTCTGCGTGCCGAACGCCACGGTGAACGCATAGGCCTTGTCGGCATCGAGCATGCGGCCGGAAAGCTTGGTTGCTTCGCCGAGCGCGATCGGCAGTACGCCCGACGCCAGCGGATCGAGCGTCCCGCCATGCCCGACCTTGACCTTGGCATAGCCGCCCGCGCGCAACGCGCGCTTCACCGCCGAGACGATATCGGTCGATCCCGGCCCGACCGGCTTGTCGATCACCAGCCAGCCGTGGAGCGCGGGGCCGTCTCTGTCGGGTTTCTGCATTCCGTGCGCCTAGGGGGCGGAGCCTCTGCGGGCAAGCCGAACCGGCGACGCCGCTACCGCCCGACCTGCTCCATATAATGCCGCCGGCATAGCGCGATGTAGCGGTCGTTGCCGCCGATCTCGGTCTGCGCGCCGTCGGTGACCGCCTGGCCGTAATCGTCGACGCGCAGGTTCATCGTCGCCTTGCGGCCGCACGCGCAGATCGTCTTGATCTCCTGCAGCGTGTCGGCGAGCCCGAGCAACGTCGCCGATCCCTCGAACAGTTCGGCGCGGAAATCGGTGCGCAGGCCGTAGCACAGCACCGGCACGTCGAGCCGGTCGCACACCGCCGCGAGCTGGAACACCTGGGCTGTCGACAGGAACTGCGCCTCGTCGACGAGCACGCAGCCGATCCGCCCGGTCTCCCGCGCGTCGGCGACCGCCGCGAACAGGTCGGTGTCCGCCTCGAACGGCGTCGCATCGGCCTGCAGACCGATCCGCGAGCGGATCGAGCCGGGCGCGTCGCGGTCGTCGATCGCCGCGGTGAACAGCAGCGTGCGCAAGCCCCGCTCGGCATAGTTGAAGCTCGATTGCAGCAGCTGCGTCGATTTGCCCGCGTTCATCGAGGCGTAGTAAAAATAGAGCTTGGCCATCAGCCGAGCGTCTCGACGGGCACGGGGCTGTCGGGGCCGGCGGCGCGCGCGACGCCGCGGTCGAAGGTCGCGAACGCCGCCTGATGGCGCGAGGCGGCGATGTGGATCATGTCCGCGATATCGGCGCCCTTCGCGCTGCGGCCGATCGCCCAGTGCACCATGTCCGACTCCGGAAGACGATCCCGGGCAAGGCCAGGATCACGCGCAACGCTGTCGCGACATCGGCTGGTGACCGCCGATAGTTCGAGCGGAGCACCCAGGCCGTCTCGAGCAGCACCGTCAAGGGGATGAACGCGCCGCCAATGAGCGTCCGTTCGGCCACGATCGTCTGGCCGGGATCGTCGCGGGCGACGAAGCGCACCAGCACATTGGTATCGACGGCCTTCACCAATCGCCGCGCATGCCGCTCTTCGC